>NZ_AP024881.1:1649828-1979794 GCF_024347675.1 Vibrio ishigakensis
GTCATCCGCCAACAACACGGTTTTCTTATTCAAAGCGATCCCCACTAATTACTTCTAAGACTTAAAAAGTGTTGACCGAATACCATATAAATCAAGTTTTCAGAACAAATACGTTGTTTCTCCATAAATTCCAAAATCTGTTGGAATATCAGATGAGTACTGTCATCTAACACACCAAATGTTGAAACATAACTCTGGGTAACTTGACACAAAAACGATTGAAGATGTCATTTGCCCAAGTTAATGAAACCTCTTCAAATGCAGAGGCAATTAATTGCGAGAAATAACTGACATCTGTCCAGGACTAATACAAATGTCACTTTGATTGTATCTTTCTAGTTTATGAGCCCAGATATTCGCTTTGATGGCGACTCTGGCTAGAAACCTTTTGGGTACCGAGTCTTTGGTTATTACTCTTTGTAGGTTTCTTGTTGGATGTCCCATAACTTGCGATAAAAGCCATTTTTCATCAGAAGGTCATCGTGCGTCCCTTGCTCAACCACTTGACCTTGACTCAATACTACAATGTTGTCGGCATCAACTATGGTAGAGAGGCGATGAGCAATCACTAGGCTAGTATGCTGACTTGCAAGTTGATCCATCGCTTCTAAAATTGATTTTTCTGAGCGACTATCTAGGCTTGAGGTCGCTTCATCAAACAGCATTATTGGTGCCTGCTTGAGTATGGCGCGAGCGATAGCAATGCGCTGCTTTTCACCACCAGAGAGTTTTAAACCGCGCTCACCAACCGTGGTTTGATAACCATCTGGCAAACTCTCAATAAAGGTTTTCAGGTGAGCCATCTCTATAGCTTGATAGATTTCATCTTCGCTGGCATCTGGACGACCGTAGCTAACATTATTGAATATGGTGTCGTTAAATAGCACTGTATCTTGGGGAACAATGGCTATCTCTTGGCGAAGCGATTCTTGGGTCACGCTCGAAATAGATTGTCCGTCTAATCGAATGTCACCCGAGTCGATGTCATAAAATCGAAAAAGCAGTTTTACCAAGGTCGATTTACCCGCACCGCTGTCGCCCACAACAGCGACCTTTTTACCTGCGGGAACGGTAAAGCTAACCCCTTTCAATATGGGTCTTTTGTCATCATACGCAAAGGTAACCTTGTCAAACTCAATGCTTCCTGAAGATAGGTTAAGCTTGGTGCTGTTGCCCTTGTTGACCACTTTAGGCGGCGTATCGAGCAGTTCAAACATACGATCAATGTTGGCCAAAGACCCACGAATTTCACGATAGACAAATCCTAGGAAGTTAAGCGGAATAAACATCTGCATCATAAAGGTGTTGATCAGCACGAAGTCACCCAAGCTCATTTCTCCTGAATGTACGTTGAACGCTGCAAGCATCATCATCGCAGTCATTCCGGCAGAAATAATAAAAGCTTGCCCACCGTTTAACGCAAACAACGACAGACGGTTACTTCGACGTGCCTGCTCCCACTTGTGCAGTGCCTCGTCATATCGGTTCGCTTCAAACTGCTCGTTGTTGAAATACTTAACGGTTTCATAGTTAAGTAAGCTGTCGATTGCTTTAGTGTTGGAGTTAGAATCAGCGAGAGCGGCTTCTTTGACATACTTGGTGCGCTTTTCCGTGGCAACCACAGAAAATGCCACATAGAGAGCGATGGCAATCAGGGTAATCAAGGCAAACCAAGGACCGTAGGCGGTAAAGAAGATAATGATCACCGCGGCTATTTCTAAAAACGTGGGGACGATATTGAACACCATAAAACGCATCAAGAAACTGATGCCAGAGGTACCGCGGTCTATGTCTCTAGATAGACCGCCGGTTCGCCTCTCCAAGTGAAAGTCCAAGTCGAGTTTGTGCAGGTGTTGAAACACCTCCAGCCCCAAGCGGCGCATGGCTCTCTCAGTGACGCGACCAAACAGGGTATCTCGTATCTCTCCCAGTAAGGTATTAATCAACCGCACGACGCCATAAGACAGCACTAACGCCACGGGCACTGCAATAGCTTGGGTTGTCGCTGAATCCAAATCATCAACAATGTGTTTAAGGATGAAGGGCAAACCAATATTAGCCGCTTTAGCCAATACCAGACAAAAAAGCGCAATCGCGACACGCGCTTTGAACTCAAGCAGGTAAGGAGTGAGTTGAGAAAACACACGCCAGTTAATAGGGGTGTCAGGGCGATCTAGAATCCGTGAAGCTCGCATAATTTCCTTATTACGACGTACTCGTGAACTGAAAAAGGGAATACAATCTTATTTGAATGAGTGACTAGCAATGTTACGCCTCATTCGTTTGCTAGAGTATTGTTTTTACGCCAAAAAAACCTTGTAAGCGGCGTGAATTTTTTCAAGATATAACCCAAACTCTAGGACGTAAACATGAAAACCGCTTGCCCATTAGTAGGAGAAACATTATGAAAACGCTGCATCTTGCAATGATCACTGCAACTGCCCTTTTTACTTTGACTGCCTGCGAGTCAATGTCTACGACCAGTAATATGGACGGCAAAGATATGGATGCAAAACAAGAGATGAGCGATAACATCGAGCAACAGGAAATTGGTTCATTGATGGGGCATCCATTGCGCACTTACACCAGCGGCTCAATGCTTACCATGGATCACAACCCTGATCGCGTAAACATCGAAGTCGACTCAGAAGGGAAAATCGTCAAAATTTGGAAAGGTTAAGATAGGGGTTGCTGTTCAGATAGCTAAAAAAGGAGTTCGCAATGAACTCCTTTCTATATTCTGCACCACAAAAGCCTGATGGCTTATGTTGGGGCCTTTTCGGTTAGAAACCTTCTAACACTATCTTACCGCGAGCCTGCATCTTCTCGATTAGTGCATGCGCACGCTTAAGGTTTTCAGCATTGATGGTGCCGAAGTGCTCTCCCAATGTGGTCTTAAGCTCACCAGAGTCAATCATGCTAGCTACTTTGTTCAGAATCTCATGTTGCTGCGCCATATCTTCGGTCTCGAACATAGAGCGGGTGTACATAAACTCCCAATGTACTGATACGCTCTTGCGCTTAAACGGCATGATGTCGAAAGACTTAGGGTCATCAATCAAACCAAACTTACCCTGAGGCTTAATCACTTTATACACCTCTGGCATGTGCTGTTCAGTATTGTTTAGGCTCACCACGTAATCAATACAATCTTCTAGACCAAGCTGCTCACTTAATGATTGGTTGTGATCAATGATCTGATCCGCGCCAAGCTCTTTAAGCCAATCAACGGACGCTGGACGTGACGCTGTCGCAATCACCTTAAGCTTGGTTAGCTTCTTAGCCAGCTGAACCATGATAGAGCCAACACCACCAGCGGCGCCGATGATAAGGATAGATTTCTCACCTTCAACCTGAAGACGGTCAAACAGCATCTCCCATGCGGTCAATGTCGTCAGCGGAAGCGCTGCCGCTTGTGCAGAGCTAACCGATACTGGCGCCTTGCTAACAATACGCTCATCAACAAGCTGGAACTCAGCATTACTACCCTGGCGAGTCAGGTCGCCTGCATACCAAACCTTGTCACCCACCTGGAACAGGGAAACGTCTTCGCCCACTTGCTCTACGGTGCCAACGGCATCCCAACCTACAATTTTATAACCACTTTCTGGGGCAACATTGCCGCGAATCTTAGTATCCACTGGGTTTACTGAAATAGACTCCACCTTAACCAAGATATCCTTGCCTGAGGCAATAGGCATATCCAATTCGATATCTAGAAGTGAGTTAGGGTCTTCGATTGGTAGATTCGCTTCATATCCAACAGCTTTCATTGTTTTTCTCCACGGGTTACAACTGCTCTAAATCTGGGTACTATTCTAATTAACACGAATTGGTTGAAAAACCTCTCATTAGTCAAAACACTTATTACAAATATTTGAAAATGAAGTCTCTGCATGACATTAAGGTCTTTCTGGAAACGGCAAAGCTGGGCAGTTTGTCCGCGGCCGCTAGAAGTTTAGACCAAACCCCAGCCGCCATAAGCCGAACTATTCAAAGATTAGAATCGGAATTGGGTGCACCACTGTTTATCCGCTCGACAAGAAAGTTGCGCCTCTCACCTCAAGGGGAGAAATTTCTCCCTAGGTGTCAGCAAGCCATGAGTATCTTTGAGCAAGGGGTGAGTGAGCTAAGAGAAGATGAGTTCGAACTCTCTGGCACCATCAGCCTCTCCATGCCTTCAGATACAGGGCGAGGTGTGCTGGCTCCACTGATAGACAGATTTATAGAACTCCACCCAAAAGTTAGCGTGCATCTTCACCTATCTGATGGTTATGCGGATCTGTATAAGCAGAATGTCGACCTTGCGATACGCATAGGTAAGCCGGAAGATTCGTCCATGGTTGCCCTGCCCCTTTTGAAGCACAACTACCGCGCTCTAGTGGCCTCAAAAAGCTACCTCGACACTCATCCGAAAATAGCATCGCCTGAGGATCTTCAGCAGCACAATTGTCTTTGTTTCACTCTGCACGATAAGTGGCATAACCGCTGGCAGTTCACCCACCAAGAATCTAAACAGCAACAGCTAATCCAAGTGACTGGCAACCGAAAATCCAGCGATGGTGCATTGGTGCGACAGTGGGCGATAGACGGATTTGGGGTAGCGTATAAGTCACTGCTAGATGCACACCAAGACCTAGAAACAGGAAAGCTCATTCAGGTTTGTGAAGAGTGGCAGGGAGAGCATGCGCCTTTGTATATGGTGTTCACCGACAGGATTCAGTACAACGCCATATTCAAAGCACTTAAGGTATTTTTAGAACAGGAGTTAGAGCGCTTCTATCCAAATAAATAGCAAAGAAAAAGGGCTCAACTGAGCCCTTTCATCGATTATGCGTTTTTCGCTTCAAACTCACGCATGAACTGAATCAACGCTTCAACACCCTCTTCAGGCATAGCGTTGTAGATAGACGCTCGCATACCGCCTACTGCGCGGTGACCTTTAAGAGCCTTTAGACCCGCCGCTTCTGCCTGCTCTAGGAACAGACCATCAAGCTCTGGTTTCGCCAACTGGAACGGTACGTTCATCAAAGAGCGGTTGTCCGCATGCACATCATTCTTATAAAAGTCTGACTCATCGATAGCCGAATAAAGTGCAGCAGCCTTACGACGGTTACGCTTTTCAATCTCTTCCACGCCACCGATAGATTTCAGCCACTTAAACACTAGACCAGATAGGTACCAAGCGTACGTTGGTGGCGTGTTATACATAGAATCTTTCTCAGCTAGCTCTTTATAGCTAAGAGTGCTTGGCAGGTATTGGCTCGCCAAACCAAGAAGATCATCACGAACGATAGCGATGGTGATGCCCGCAGGCCCCACGTTCTTCTGCGCGCCCGCATAGATAACACCGAATTTGCTCACATCAATCTTACGAGAAAGAATGGTTGAAGACATATCCGCTACGATAGGAAGGTCTGTCTCAGGCAGGTCGTTGATCTCAACGCCATCGATGGTTTCGTTCGGGCAGTAGTGAACGAAGGCCGCTTCTGGGTCGATTTGCCATTCAGATGCTGGCAGAACCGCATGTTTGCCATCGCGCTCAGTAACAGCGTTGAATGCCTGGACATCACAATACTTCTTCGCTTCAGTTACTGCGCTCGCAGCCCAATAACCAGCGTCGATGTAGCTTGCCTTGGTTTTATCACCAAGTAGGTTCATAGGGATTGCAGAGAACTGCGCACGCGCACCGCCCTGGCAGAATAGAACCTTGTAGTTATCAGGAATGGACAATAGATCGCGCAGGTCTTGCTCCGCTTGGTCTGCTACCGCAATGAATTCTTTACTTCGGTGGCTGATTTCCATTACCGAACGGCCTAGGCCATTCCAATCAACAAACTCTTTTTGAGCTAATTCCATTACCGCTTTCGGTAGCCCGGCTGGGCCTGCACTAAAGTTATAGACTGCGTCCATTTGTTCCCAATTCTCCTGAAAATTTTTAGCAAGGCTTTTGACTATAACCCAGCTCGAAACAAGATATAAGTCACTTTTATAACAAACATAAAAAACGGCCCGAAAGGACCGTTTTACGTGGATTTTACGACACCGCGTAGGCTTACTGAGGCTTAGGCATCAGCATAGGCATCATCAGCGCCATCATAGGCACCTCTTTACCATTGGCAAAGGCTACCTTACCGTCATGCAGCTTAAGGTTTACTTCGTAGCCTTTGTCAGTTTGTGTGGCAATTTCCATGATCAGCAGCTCATCTAGGTTTTGCTGAATGTATGGATACGCCAGAACCAAATCGCTAGAAACAAACGCATTCATATTGCCCTGCATCTGCTCAAGTAGCTTGAAGAAGTCTTGAGTTGAGTTTTCTTCGTTTTCTGGAAGGCGAATGTCCCAGCTTGAATCGAAGTGCCCCATATCCACATCTACACTGAATTTCTTAAGCGATAGATGGAAGCCTTTCTGAAGCAGTGCGTCTACCTGAGGTAGCGCCTTCACTGTATCTTCGTCAGTCCACATCGGGCTCTGCTTATACATATCGCTAAGCGCTAGGAATGCATCCTTATCAAAGCCGCCAGCGGTAAATTGTAGGTCTAGGTTTTGCGCCTCACCATCCACATTGCTGAACTCATCCAGAGTCAGTTGATAATCGCCTTGGAGAGTATTGGTCGTCTTATCTTCACCTGTTTCTAGCTGGTATTTCATGCCATTCATTTCAACAATAGCCACGCGCTCCGGGTCACTTACCAAGAAGCCGTCTAGGCCAAGGGTCTGCTGCCCTAGCCACATGCTCTGCTCAAAAGAGCCAACACCTGCACTAGATAGACCATTGAAAGACATGACGGTACCGTTGGTATAATCAAGCTCTAGCCTTGCCATTGAGAAATCATAATCCAACTTGCCCAATACCGAGATTGAGCCTTTCAGGCTGGATTCACCGATAGAAATAGACTCTACTTCATCATCTTGGAAGGTAAACTCTTGCGCTGGCATGTCTGAGTTAAACTCTGTGTTGCCATTTAGCTGAGTAGTAGTGATTAGCTTCAGCTCAGGATAGCCATCGACATGGGTTTCACCGCCCAGGCTAAACATACCGTGCGAAATCTGGTGCTTCAGCTCAAAGCTGTCAGGCAGACCATAGGCATCAAGCTGAGCTTTTGCTTGTGGATCTACCACTGTGATGCGAGTTGTGGCCGTCGAACCAAGATAGCCTCGGTCATACTCCACCAACTCAACATTGAAATCTGTGTTGTTTACATTCTGGATAGCATCAGTCAACACGGTTTGACCAATCTGACCCACAGCCAAAGGCCAAATACCGATGAGTGCTACTGCGCCACCTACCGCGGCAATTGATTTAAGTTGTCGCATATTTAACTTTTCTAGTTTTAGGACCGAGCATGGCTCGTATCTGCAAAGGGTTGTGTATCTGTTTAAGTCGACTCTAATCCAACTCAAAAGCCATTGTACAGAGCCCAGGTTAAAATATTGAGATAAATCAGTATTTTCGACGATATTTTTGAACAGGAGACAGAACTTTAACTACCTCTCATACAATCTTGGTCAAAATTGGTACAGTAATCGAAAAATCTGGGGTAATTATGGCTCACCATTGCATATTGTGTATTGAAAGCGATCCAAAATCCCTGCAGTCGCTGCAATGGGCTTTGAACCCGTTTGCAAAAAAATTCTGTACCCGCTTCGTCAAAGACGAACATCAAGCTCGCGTTGAAATTGCGGATATCAAAGCACAAGGTAAGCACCTGGCTATGATCATCGCCTCTCAATCTGAAACCACACAAGCGGCCGAGCTTTTAGTGGAACTCGAACACTCTCAGGACAAGTGTCGAAAGGTGCTGGTGTGCGATCCTACCCAACTTGCCAGCATACTCACCGCAGTCAACGACGGTCGCCTCGACCACTGCTTTACCAAGCCGTTAGAAATCGATGAAGCGATCAATATCATACGCAAAGAGCTGACCAGCTATATCCTAGATACACCCAAGCTCGACTGGCTGGGCTTCGGTTCTATATTGGATAGCCAACGCATCATCAGGGCGCACATCGACCGCCGCATCCATGACTATCGCCAAGATTTTATCAAGGACTACCACTCCATCAATGACGAAGAGCTTTCGGAAAAGGTGTGCACCGCCCTTGAAGAATTCTTTTCCAAGGGTGACGAAACAAGGGCTATACGCCAATACTCCCCTTCTCACCTGCTTACCCGTGAAGGAGAAAGCAACGAGTTCTTGTGGTTTATTACCCAAGGCGAGGTAGCCCTGTATAAAAAAGATGAGCATGGAAAAAGCCGTGAGGTAATACGTCACGCCAAGGGAGGCATCATCGGCGGTATGTCATTCGTAACCGGGGAAAAGTCCTTCTCTACCGCCATTACCTTAAGCCCGACAAAGGTGATCAAGCTGGGAAAAAAGACCTTTACCGAGGTAATGCACTCCAACAGCTCCCTACTGCCTCTTTTTACTAACTTGTTACTGCGTCATGCCAACAGACGCTTGCAACGCAGCATACATACCAAGATGCGATTACAGCATACCTATGAGTCATTAGCCGCCGCGCAAGCTCAGTTGGTTGAGAATGAGAAGATGGTGGTACTAGGTCAATTAGTTGCCGGAGTAGCCCATGAACTCAATAATCCGGTGGCGGCAATACTGCGAAGCTCTGATACCTTGAAGAGTGAATTTAGCCGCGATACCGAAGCCTTTCACCCACTGAGTAAACAGCTGGGAATCGAGGTGCTAAAGCGAGCTCTGCAGTCCAACCCAATTCCAACCTCAACCTTGCGCAAGGAAGCCAATCAAATTGTCGAATTGGTAGGTGACAAGCAGATGGCTCGCAAGCTGGTTGCAATGGGACTAACCAATAAAATAGAAGAGCTCAGCAGTCAATCCACCTCGCTCGAAGCATTACTTAACGAGCTTGACTACTTCCATACCTGTGGAGCGACCCTAAGGTCCATTAATGTCTGCTCTGAGCGCATAGCCAATATGGTCAAAAGCCTTAAAAGTTACTCCCGTTCCGACGAAGAATCGGTACAAACGGTGGATATTCATGAAGGCCTTGAGGACACCTTGGTCATCTTTGAAAACAAACTCAAGAAGCTCAAACTCACCAAGGATTACCAGCCCCTGCCGATCACTGAGTGTCAGCCTATCGCACTGCAGCAGATATGGACTAACCTCGTCGCTAACGCGATAGATGCTATGCAAGAAAAGGGCGAACTGACTGTCCGTACTGCTCTTAAGGACGACGCTCTGATAGAAGTCAGTTTTGAAGACAACGGCTGCGGAATACCCCTCGAGCTTCAAGCACGAATATTTGATCTTAACTACACCACCAAAACCGAAGGCGACTTTGGTCTGGGCATTGGGCTCTCCGTTTGCCAACAGATCATCCACCGCCATTCGGGCTCGATACGGGTTGAGTCAACCCCAAACATTGGAACCAAAATGATAGTCACCCTGCCCCTAAAGCAGGCAAATAACGAGAATAATTATGGATAAATTACTTCTGCTCTGTGTGGATGATGAAAGAGATGTATTGGATAGCGTAGTGCGAGACCTTGGCCCGTTCACCGCGTTCTGCGAAGTGGAGGCCACAGAATCTGTTGCAGAGGCGCGCGAGGTGATTGAAGAGTACCAAGCAGAATCTGTTCCCTTGGCACTGATATTGTGCGACCACATAATGCCAGAAGAGACAGGTATCCCTTTCCTTATCGAACTCAACCAAAAGAGTGAAACCAAGGCGTGTAAAAAGATACTGCTCACCGGACAGGCAGACCTGAATGATACGGTCGAGGCGGTAAATCATCACTGTCTAGATTTCTTCGTTGCCAAGCCATGGAAAGTGGAAGTGTTGCAACAAACCATCAAGCAGCACCTGACCGATTACGTTATCGAGCAATTTGAGAACCCAATGCAGTGGGCACAGCACCTAGACAGCGCAAAAATTCTACAGGCAATGGCGGACAAACGCATTCAATTTGGTGAATAAATCAACAACTTTTGTTTGATTCCGTGAATTAACCAAAAATTGTCTTTCCTAGGGCTCGGTTTTTGTGGAGCTAAACATTTGCTTCCTTTACTATTGAGCCCTAACCATAAGATTCACCAAAGGTTTTTCAAAGACTATGCGTAAACTAGCTTGTGCTGCTCTAGCTGTTGCAGCCACTTTTTCAGGGACGGCGTTTGCAAATAATCCAAACGTAATGAGCAACTTCAACTACGACTATTTCGACGCTCGTATAGGCATGGCACCATTGACCTTTGGTGCAGGTTTCAGCAAGTCGATTCACCCAAATGCGCACTTCATCGCGACTATCGATTCTGAGTTCGAGAGCGATTTCAACGCGCGTACCGGTCTTGGCTTCCACGCACCAGTGACTAACTGGGCGGATATCACAGGTCAAATGCTGGCTCGTATCGTAGACAAGAAGAACATGGACACTGAACTGGGTATGGAAGTGAACCTAGGTTGGCGTCAATGGCTTGGTCCACAATTCGAGATGGGTGGTAACGTTGGTTACGTGACTATCGACAGCAAAGACGATTGGATCGGTAGCATCTACGGCCGCTTCCACGCAACTGAGCTGTTCTCTCTTGGTCTAGAAGGCAAGATCAACGACTTCTATGGCGATCAGTTCATGCTGACCACGCGCTTCGTATTCTAAAATACGACAAACATCAAAAAGCCCGCTTTCAAAGCGGGCTTTTCTGTATCTGGCATTTTAAAACTCGTGAGCCTTAAATTGATTGGTCAAAGGGTCGTAGTGGAAGCCACCATTCCCCAGTTTATCGGTTAGCACATTAGCATCTAAATCATAGACGCTGGCTAACTCTTCTATGCTGTCACACTCAAGACGCAACTTCTCGTTGACGATACCAAGCAGTATGTTGCTGTCCCAGTTCTTAAGGTTGCTCAAGTCCATAGTCCACCTCTTTGCTTATGACCTAATATCAGATTAGCTCTAAACCAAGGGATTAACAGTGATCTTTGCCTAAAAAAGAGGCAATAGCATATACGCGCCGACTAGGTTGCTCACAAGTGCGATGGCAAGCTGTGGGTTGTTCGGCTTAGCATTTCTAAACAGATGCCAGCACCAAACGACAATAGCCGTTAGCAGTAGAGGGAATGCGCCCAAAATCGCGTCGACAACCAAGTCAGAGTCGTCACCAAAATGGCTGTATGCTTGCAACAGCACCACAAGCACTAACACCATAGCGCTCACTACTCCACTGATAGGCAAAATAGTATGGAAAGCCTGCAGGCGGGTACGAGCTAGAGTCATAAGAAGATGCGTCAGGCTCGCACCTAGCAGTGCAACCAAAACGATAATGTATAACCCGCTACCCAGTGTCACTGTCGGCCAACTGTAAAATGTTGAAAAAACAAGGGTTACGACAGATGCGTACAGAGCCCAGACTGGACCTTCATCTCGGGTCTTGCCTCGCTTGGTTTGGGAGACAAAGAAACCCACCAAGGCAAATGGAATTATGGTTGGCCAGCTATTTGGAATACAAACCGCTAGCAGTCCAAGACAAACCAATAGCTGCTTATGCAATCGACCCCTTTGACCCGGGCAGATTTCACCCTTGGTCAGCACCAAAATAAACAGAGCTAGGGTGCCGATTAGCGCTGGTGACAAAAAGGCTTGAGTAAAGTTGGTATAAAGTTCCATTTCAATCTGTACGTACGGGAGTTCTGGCTCGGCAGTTTACCTACAGCTAACGATCAGCTCAAGACTAAAGCCCTGAACCTACATTAAAGTAAAATGCGCTATCGTCTTCACTAAAGCCAAAGTCCATACCAAAATGCAGACCGTAGCGTCTGGCAATCATATAGCGAAAGCCTGCACCATAGGCATATTCCATATCCTCAAACATATCTGACGCGCTGTCGTTGTTCACTCCACTGGCCCCGCCGATACCCGCGAACACAGATACGTGCCAGCGTGGGTTTATCTGATACATGATTTGAGATTGGTAGGAGCTGGTGTAGTTGCCCTGATAACGGTTGGTAGGGATACCCCTTAGGTTGATATCTGGATAAGCCAATGGTGGCAAACTGCTTTCGTCTGTGCTTAAAGAGTTGTACTCAACACCAAAGGCGAGCGTCCATTTGTCACTCAAAGGCACATAGGCTGTGGATTCCACCAGCAAGGTATCATAGTCATTGTCACTGCCAATACCATCTCGATACCAAAGGTACTCCGCGTTTACATCCCACCCTGAGGTAGGAAAGAAGAAACTGTTTTTAGAATCGTATTGCAGATTGATACCCAAGCCCGATGATGTGGTATCACCGAATTTGTAGGTTCCAAGGTTGGCAGGCAGTTTTACACTGACCTCACTATTGGCATAGAACTGCTGTACACCCAGAAATAGCTTGGTATCGGCAATACGAAACTGAAGCTTCTGCATTCCACCGAACCCTTCCGTTTCAATCTCAAAACCTACATCCTGCAACGCCCCTTGCGAAAACGGATAGTAATCCATTATCGCCGTGCCCATTCCGATACCACCGAGATAGCGAATACTGTCTTCGCGCCACACACGCCTGTGCCCTAGAAGCGCAAACCAAGTGCCATTCTCAGTGGCCGCACCGCCCGCTACGGTTACTGCTGGTGGGATCAACTGAGCACCACCATCTAGCGAGCTCATCGCAAGCTTCCTACGCTTCTCTTTCTGCTCTTCTGTTTCATGTAAGAACATACCAGCAAAACCGCCACCGTATCCCACAGCAGGTTCAGTGATAATGATTGGAATGGGAAGAAATCCGTAGGCATTTTCAGCAAGATACTCCCCCATATCCAGCATGCCATCCACAGGGTCGGTAAAAGAAACCGCAAATGCATCGGCGCTAAGTAGCGAAGACG
This sequence comes from Vibrio ishigakensis, assembly GCF_024347675.1. Lineage (NCBI taxonomy): Bacteria > Pseudomonadati > Pseudomonadota > Gammaproteobacteria > Vibrionales > Vibrionaceae > Vibrio > Vibrio ishigakensis. The sequence goes on from NZ_AP024881.1 coordinate 1,662,674, forward strand.
CGATAAGAAGGGGCGTGAAACGCGGGGAAGGCATAGAGAAGGACTCCTTTCCTTGCTAACTATAGGAACTCAATTGAATACTAGTATACCTATTCCCTTTGTGCGTTAAACCTCTGAGATATAAAAAGAAAAACCAGAGGCTGGGCTCTGGTTTGGGTGACTTAAGATTTCGATGCAGTGTTTATTTTGTCATTAACCTCATTATAAAGAGATTCAGGCCAGGAGCTTAATGCTTTATCTTGGCTAACCAGTGCACGAAGTGCGTCTGTGTTAGGTAGCTTGTAGTAGTTGCTGTACTTATAACTATCATCAGCTCGACCAAAGCGTGGAGACTGGTCAAACTTATCTATCTTATTAAAGCCCAAACGTACATGGTTACCCTCTCCACGGATGATGAACTCTGCACCTTCGTTGTGGTGAAGTCTATGGTGTAGCACAACTAAACCAAGGTTATCCTTGCCTCGATAAACATTTTGATTTCCACGGTCATATTCTTGGGCAATCAACAAATCCTTCCACATTCTTATCGAAGACTGCACCGATGTGACTTTGCCGTTATCATCTCTGCTATATTCGATCTCTACGTAATGAAGTTTGTCGTTAAGGCCTAGATCGTTACAGAAGCTTGGGTCAGTGACTAAAGTAGTTCCTTCAAACGAACCTATATTTCCAAGATATTTGTCTTCCACGTTAGTTGCCGAGAAACTAACATTGTTAGGGTGTTCATCCGCTGTACCAACTTGGATTCTGCACCCTTGGAACATACCTTCTTTTGACTCTTGAGGACCTTGAGCGAGTTTCAACTCAGCTTCGATCTTAGCTTGATCAATCGCATTGTTGATATCATCTTTAACATCGTCTGCATTGCATCCACTTAAAACCGTAGCTACACCTATTGCTACGAGAGCCATATTCAATTTCTTCATTTATTCCCCCTACCGAAATTAAATCAACAAAAAAGCAAGTAATTACTCTAATGTGTGCATTTAAATTACTGCATAGTGAGGCATAGGGGCTTAATGTAATCTAAAATTGTCGATTGCGTTATTCTACTTAGCACATAACTAAATTATGTTTGCTCTTCTCAACTCAGATATCATTAAAAAAGCCAGATAGAATATCTGGCTTTCATTTCATTTAGTAACTATTTATTCCATCAACTAACGATATATCCCATTTGTCATTGGCTTCTTTCTGACTAATCAACTGAGCTGGTACTTCAGGCATAGCACCTTTATCTAAAAATTGAGAAAAGCTTGAAAAGCTCGTCTGCTCTTCCTCACTAAACTGCTCTTGGTTGTGCGCAACCTTAGCCGTTGTCACATATAACTGTTTACTGTTCGGAGCTTTCGACTCTACAACAAAACTATCATCAATGTTGGAATCATCTTCCTCTGGTAGACGTACCGATATTTTACCGTAGTTCTGTGACTTGTATTCAATCTGATGACGGTCCGAAAACTCTTGCTTAGTCTCCACACCACCCCAATCGCGATAAAGCGTGTTGACGTTGCCTTCATCGTCAAATTCTACTTGTACTGTTTGCACCAAGTCCTTTAAGCCGAGGTCTTTGCACTGCTCTGCACTATCGATCTTTTTAAAGGATTTCATTAATGAATTAGACAGTTCTCGATCCTGCAGATTAGTAAGGTCACGTGTCGCCCACAAAGAACTTGAGCTGCCCGTTACCGATGACTCAGCAATCGCGTAGCAACTATCAGTTTCACCCACCCAGTCAACATTGATCAAAGCAATTGCAAAGTCAGTTGCGACTTTGACTTGGCCAACATGCTTCACTTCTTTTTTAACGGCCTTCTCTATCGAATCTGGATTACACCCAGCAAGCAAAGTTGTCGCTCCAACAGTTAGAGCAATTAAACTTAATTTTTTCATTGGCTTCCCCCCGGAACCTCAATTATTAAACACAGGGCATTTAACCCTAAAGATTGTGTGCATAAGTTACTTGAGCATATTAAATAGGGAAGAAATGAAATCTTACTTTGTCATTTACATATTTAAATTGGGAATATATCGATATATTTAATTTATTAAAACCATAAAAACTATTTGTTTTATTTCCGTATCGCTTTTCATTATTTTCACTCCTACAGAAAGCAGCCTGCTTTTTTGGAGGAAAACATGATAGATACAAAAATTAGAGTGGGTGAAAAACGGTATTTTGACAACAAAGCCTTCCCACGTGGATTCGGTAAGTCTGGTAACTTCACCTTTGTTGAAGACGATGTTCTGAGCAGTTATGGTCAGACTCTAATTCAGCTAGAATCAGGCGAACTGCTACCTATCAACGCTGAGGAAAAACACTTCCTCAAGGTTTTGAAAAACCCAGGTAAAGCTCGCTCTCGCATTGAGCAAATCTGGCTTAAATATCTGCTTCTCTCTAGAGGAAGACGAACCTTCTATCCACTTACTGGAATGAGTAAGCGCTACGACCGACCAAAAGTGGTTGAGAGCGAAATGGAAGAAGAACTAGAGATGTACTAATTCAAAAAGAAAAGGCACCTAAGCAATTAGGTGCCTTTTTGTTATTCGCTGATCTCTGCTTCGCCGGCTTGAGCCAAGCTGTACGCAGAAGATGGATCGATCTTGTTAACCAAGGCCTCCACTTCACGGATAGCCTCAATAGAGGTACTGTTTTTGCGGTAGCTCATGTATAACGGTCTCATCACAGACTGGCTTCCCTCTACTATCTGCAGCTGTCCGCTATTAATGAAAGGTTCGACTAACGAGAGTGGCAGATAGGCGCTTCCGCCTTTTTCCAAGATAAAATCCAACGCTATCTTACCGGTTGAGGTACGAAGATAAGGTGCCGATTTTTGTGGATGCCTCAAACCATGCTCAGAGGCAAACGCTGTGCCCCAATCCACATACACATATCTTTGGCTAAGCGCATTCTCCACTGAGGTTTGATTGGTTGACACCAACACAAGCTCAAGGTCTGCCACACGCTTACTTTCTAGCTCATCAGCGCGAAGAGGATCGAACAAGAAACCGATATCCAGAGTGCGCTCCATCAAGCCGCGGTTCACTTGCTCGCGACTTAGTACCTCTGCATTAAAGCCGTAGCCACTGAACTTAGCTGTGATCATGCTAAGACCATTCTGCAAATACGCATCCCAAAGGTTTGGTGTACCCGCAAGGGTAAGTTGCAACGCCTGTGAGTCTTCTAAAGAAAGCTCATACTTGGCCTGTTGCAAGGTGGATACCATTGCTTCCGCGTAGCCAATCAAACGCTCACCTGACGAGGTCAACTTGATGTTGTTTCTATCGCGGGTGAATAGCGTGGTGTTAAAGTAGCCCTCAAGCTGTTTGATACGGGCACTCACTGCTGCTTGGGTAATGTGTAGGTTCTCTGAAGCGCGGCCAAAATGGCGAACGCGCGCCACCTCTAGAAAGGTGCTTAATACTCGAATATCCACGAAATTCTCTTCTAAAACATTCAGTTATCTTGATTGTAAATGAAAAAGCCAGAATCTGCTTCTGGCTTTTTAAATCAATCGCTGAGCAAGGTAAACGCCTTGCTTGGGTCCACATAAACTCGGCTGCCCATCCCTTCTCTACCCAATAGCATGGAGTAACTCATTTCCATTCTGTTGGTAAGGGAGATTTGGATCGGCCATTCCTGACCACCGAGAGAGAACAGAGTCTCGATAACATACCTTTGCTCTGACTCACCATTGGATGACTTAATTTTTCGAGAGTCGACTACAGGTGCGCCACATCGAACCGTCTGCTTAAGGTTGTAGATATCCGGATGCAGGTCGAAAGAGACATAAAGCTTACCCTTCTCTCTGTAACGGCGGATATTATCTACATGCAGAGACGATGTTTTTGCCCCTGTATCAACCCGCACTTCGAGGTCATATATCCCAAGCTGAGGCAGGTTGCACAGCTCGAGGTTACCGATTACCAATCTGTCCACTTTATCGTGCACTCCTAAATCATGGTCTCTTGGATCAATTCAATATGTTCCGCCACATCCTGCGCTTCATCCCCGAAATAGGCGACATGGAACATGGCATCACCTTCTTGAACCAATGGGATATTCTGCTTACCGATAACGATCCCTGAGCGGGTTGAATAGATTTTCTCAATCAGATTACCCATTGGAGAGTAGATCTCAGCAAGCACTTGTTTCTCGTCTACATGCTCACCAAGCTTTACCAGCTCTTGCACGAAGCCACTGCCAGATGCGCGAATCCATTCACTCTTGTTTGCCACAAACGGCTCAACTCGGCGCTTACTGCGTCTGCGTTTTTTAAGCACGCCCAGATTCTCCAATACGTTTCGAACGCCGTTCACTCCAGCTTGTATAGAAAGTTCGTCAAAGCGAAGCGCTTCGCCTGCTTCATACAAAAGCACGCGGGTGCCGTTTTCTGTTGCCGCCTGACGAAGCGAGCCATCTCTCAACACTGAGTTCACCAGTACTGGCACGCCAAAGGCTTGCGCCAGCTTTAAGGTTTCTTCATCCTTCAAATCTCCACGGATCTGAGGGAAGTTAGATCTGTGTATCGCCCCTGTGTGCAGGTCGATTCCGTAATCGCAATGCTCGACAATATTCTTCATAAAGTCGTTTGCAAGCCGTGCTGCTAGCGACCCTTTTTCAGAGCCAGGGAAGCTGCGGTTTAGGTCTCGCCTGTCAGGCAAGTAACGACTCTGGTTAAGTACCCCATAGACATTCACCATAGGCACCAAGATTAGGGTGCCTCGGATCACATCGAGATCAGCCGCCATTAAGCGACGGGTGATCTCGATACCGTTCAGCTCATCACCGTGAATCGCCGCGCTCACAAACACTGTTGGACCTTCCTTGCGAGCCCTATGAACATGCACAGGGATCGACAACTGGGTGTCCGTATAAAGCTTGGCAACCGGGATATCGACTTTGCGTTTCTCTCCCGGTCTTATTGTTACATTCGCTATGACTAAGTCTTTGTTCATCAGCCTTTGCCTTTGGTCTTGTTCGCATTTGGGCGCGCGTTTTTCTCGATCAGGTCGTAAATAATGCCAGCCACATCTTTACCGGTTGCAGTTTCAATGCCTTCTAGGCCAGGAGATGAGTTCACTTCCATCACCACAGGACCACGTTTTGACTGAAGGATATCCACACCGCATACGTTCAAGCCCATAGCTTTTGCTGCATTTACCGCAGTCGCGCGCTCTTCTTTGGTTAGGCGCACAAGCTCAGCGCTACCACCACGATGCAGGTTAGAGCGAAACTCCCCTTCTTTCGCTTGACGCTTCATTGCTGCAATCACTTTATTGCCCACAACGAAGCAGCGAATGTCAGCGCCGTTTGCTTCTTCGATGAACTCTTGCACTAGGATGTTAGCTTTAAGACCCATGAAGGCCTCGATAACACTTTCTGCCGCTTTATCTGTTTCAGCCAGTACTACGCCGATGCCTTGAGTACCCTCTAGAAGCTTGATCACTAGCGGTGCACCACCCACGTTTTTGATAAGGTCTTGGATCTTATCTGGACGGCTAGCAAAGCCAGTGCGTGGCAGACCAATACCTTTACGAGATAGAAGCTGCAGTGAGCGAAGCTTGTCACGAGAGCGGCTGATCGCCACTGACTCGTTTACGCAAAAGGTACCCATCATCTCGAACTGACGCACAACCGCCGTTCCGTAGAAGGTGATAGACGCACCGATACGCGGAATAACGGCATCGTATTTTGGCAACTCTAGACCTTGATAACGCATCTTAGGGTTACTGCTGGTGATATCCATATAGCAATGCAAAGGGTCAATAATGTCCACTTGATGACCTCGTGCTTCGCCAGCTTCTTTTAGACGACGAGTAGAATATAGAGATTCGTTACGAGATAGGATTGCAATACGCATGACGTTTATTCCGATAAAAGTTATTGGGGGTTTCTGTTAAGGATTGTTGTTTTCGAGCGGATAATAATCAGCCACCCAAAATTAACAAACAAAACGTTTTTATCGTTACGACAAACAAAAGCAACTAGTTCAATAACCCTTGTTATAAAAGGGTTTTCGGCTAGTTTTTTAACGAATAATTAATGGCTTAGGCTAAACTTTCATAAGCGCTAGCGGTCGCCACGACAAATAGCTATAATGCACCGCTTGCTAAAAGAGGTTAAAAAATGCACAACCAGATTACTCCAATCCATGAGCACAAAAAATACTGGGCAGAGTGCTTCGGCACGGCTCCATTTTTGCCTACCAGTCGCAAAGAGATGGACGCTCTTGGTTGGGACAGTTGTGACATTATTATCGTGACCGGCGATGCCTATGTTGACCATCCAAGCTTTGGTATGGCTATCATCGGCAGACTGCTCGAAGCGCAGGGCTTTCGCGTCGGCATCATTGCTCAGCCAAGATGGAACAATAAAGACGACTTTATGTCTCTTGGTAAGCCTAACCTCTTCTTTGGCATTACTGCGGGTAACATGGACTCCATGATCAACCGCTACACCGCTGACCGTAAACTGCGTCACGACGATGCCTATACCCCTAATAATGAAGGTGGCAAGCGCCCGGACCGTGCAACCCTGGTTTACTCTCAGCGTTGTAAAGAGGCCTATAAAGAAACACCTATCGTTCTAGGTGGTATAGAGGCAAGCCTTCGCCGTATCGCTCACTACGACTACTGGTCGGATAAAGTACGTCGCTCAGTGCTGTTTGACGCAAAAGCAGACCTGCTTCTATTCGGTAACGCAGAGCGTGCGCTAATCGAAGTAGCCCATCGCCTTGCTGATGGCGAAGATATGTCGACCCTGACCAATATCCGCGGTACCGCAGTTAATCTTGCCGAGGTGCCAGAGCGTTACACCGTCATCGACTCAAGCCGCATCGAAAAACCGGGTAAGGCTTTCGTGCCGACCAACCCTTATGTGGTTGAAGAAAATTGCAGCGATAAAGCGACAGAGCAAAGCGACGTGGTCGAAATTAAACCTGCTGTCGCGCGCCCTTCTCGCCATGATGCCACCAACTCTGTGGTTCGTATCCCGGCATTTGAAAAGCTGAAAAACGACCGAATTCTCTACGCTCACGCAAGCCGTATCATGCACCTAGAGACCAACCCGCACTCGGGCCGTGCTCTAGTACAAAAGCACGGTGATCGCGAGCTTTTGGTAAACCAACCGCCAATCCCACTTTCTACTGAAGAGATGGACTATGTGTTTGGTCTGCCGTACGCGCGTGTACCACACCCTATGTATGGCAAGGCGAAGATCCCTGCCTATGACATGATCAAGACCTCAGTTAACATCATGCGTGGCTGTTTTGGAGGTTGCTCATTCTGCTCTATTACAGAACACGAAGGTCGAATCATTCAAAACCGCTCTCAAGAATCTATCTTGGAAGAACTAGAAGACATCAAGCGCAAGGTACCAGGCTTTACTGGCACTATCTCTGACTTGGGCGGTCCAACGGCGAACATGTATCGCCTTGGCTGTAGCGTACCTAAGGCAGAAGAAACCTGTCGTCGCCCATCGTGCGTTTTCCCGGGTATCTGTAGCAAGCTAAACACAGACCACAAACACACCATCGACCTGTATCGCGCTGCGCGTAAGGTAGATGGCATCAAGAAGGTGATGATCGCCTCTGGTGTGCGCTATGACCTTGCTATCGAATCGCCAGAGTATGTGAAGGAGCTAGTGACGCACCACGTAGGTGGCTACCTGAAGATTGCTCCCGAGCATACCGAGAAAGGCCCTCTGGACAAGATGATGAAACCAGGCATGGGTACCTATGATCGCTTCAAAGAGATGTTCGAAAAGTACTCGAAAGAGGCTGGTAAGAAACAATACCTGATCCCTTATTTCATCTCAGCCCACCCGGGTACCGAAGATGAAGATATGGTAAATCTGGCAATGTGGCTTAAATCGAATAACTACGAGTGCGATCAGGTTCAGAACTTCTACCCATCGCCTATGTGTAACGCAACGGCCATGTATTACTCAGAAACCAACCCACTTAAGCGCGTGAAATATAAAAAGCGCGAAGAAGTACCTGTGGCTAAGGGTGAGCGTCAGCGTCGTCTACACAAAGCCCTGCTTCGCTATCATGATCCAGATAACTGGCCAATGATCCGTGAAGCCCTTATCAGCATGGGTAAGAAATACTTAATTGGTGACAAGCCAGGATGTCTAGTGCCGGCAGAAGACATAGATAAATCTACTCCTGCTCAGCGTCGTAAATCTGGTCGTCACGGTGCCAATCGCTTTGCCACCAAGCACACCAAGAACCAGCCAGATATTCGTAACCCGAAATCAAATGGCAAGCCGAAAACAAACGGTTCTTCAGCTGGAAACAAACAGCAAGGTGGTAATAAAGGCGGTCAAGGTAAGCCAGCGGGCAACAAGGCCCATCAAGGCAAACCGGCTAGACCTAAGCGCAGAAGATAAAACTAAGGCATCCAATTGGATGCCTTTTTTATGGTTCTTCGCGGATTAGCAGGTACAACTACGACTTCAGATTCGTGTACTCGCTCTGCCAGTGATGCATGGCAAGTCGCCGTAAATACCTCCCTGTAGGCTTGATTTCGGCATCCATGCCTCAAACACTTGCCCTGCACCACAGCCTGCCGCTCACAACTCCGAGATATCAGCAATGACTTTGAGACTTACTAATCTGGGGTTCCCAATGATGCAACTCCTGGAGAGTGATTGATGGAGCAAGGTGTCGCTCGCAGGGAGGCGAGCGTCAAGCGCCCACGGATGGGTTCACCGCGGCCTTGTGAATCAATCGCTCGGAGGAAGTGACTGACTCAGAAGGAATTTTCACGCCCCCCCTAATCTACGATGAACCTTTTTATTGCTAAACCGCTTACTCGTCTCCAGCCCAAGCTCGATTAGGCTCATGGTGGGTAGGCTCAAATCGATGCAAGAACGCAGGCAAAATAAGTAGGCTAAAGCAGAGTACAGCGGTCAACGCCACCGTTAGCAAGAACCCGATAGAGTGCATGCCTTGATGCTCTGCCAGCGTCAAAGCGCCAAAGGTTGCAATGGTGGTTAAGCAGCTAATCAGCGTTGCCTTAGGCGTCGATGAAGAGAAGAAACGAGTAATAGTCTGCTCGTGTCTAAAACGCTTCACGATATGGATGCCGTTATCCACCCCTAGGCCAAAGATAAGCGGCACTACTATGATGTTGGCCATATTGAGGGACTGACCAAACCAATGCGCTATGGCTAGGGTCGTGGTTGTGGTCAGAAGAAGAGGTATAAAGATAAAGATGATATCCAGCTTATAGCGCACGCTGAAAAGTAGGATCACGGTAATACCTGCCAAAGAGATAGCTATAGCGGTATAGAACGCCTTAACAATGATCTTACCCACCTGCTGCTCAGCCACTGCACGACCGGTCGCATCAGGCACCACACTTTGCACCGCTGAGATAAAGGCGTTCAATTCAGACACGTCACGCATATCGCCAGATGGCGTCACTGACACCAGCCATTTACCATTGGCTGAGATGTAGTTATCAAAGATAGAGTCTGGCAAGTCAGCAACCGTAGGCGCTACCACCTCGCTTTGTCCTGAAAGGTCTGGCAGCTCTGCGGTCAAATACCCCAGCAACTGGCTTTGCGGGATATCTCGCTCACCATTCCAGCCTAGTAGCGACAGATGAGAGCCATATTTATCTAAAAAGGCATCCAGCGATAGGGTTGAGATCTGACTTGGATCTGGCGTGGCACTTTCTCTCAACTCCGCTACTCGAGCATCAAAGTCCGTCGGCATAAAGCTCATTGCGCTCACGGTATTGGTCACCTCAGGCATGGTCTCAAGCTTTGCTTGCCAATCTAGTGCCTGTTTCTCGTCATCTGCAACCGCAAACAGTTGATAACTCGAACCCAGCTTGTTGTCTTGCAGCCATTGCAGGGTCTCGACAGACTCCGAACGCTTGTTTTTTAGTACCAGAGTCGAGAAATCAAATTGGAATTTACTCGCAACAACGCCAGTTACCACGGCACCAAACAAGGTTAAGACGATAATTCTACTATGACGACGAGCAATAAACTCACTCAGATCCAGCGCTAGTTTGCTACGTTTAGCATTAGCAACCTTAACCTTCGGATAGCCAAAAAACTGGAAGAAAATCGGAATAATTAGGAAGGTAGCGAGCAAACCAAGAACCATGCCAGCGGCCGAGATAATGCCAAGCTCTCCTAGTCCGGTATAAGCCGTTGGGTAGAAGCTCAAAAAGCCGATAGCAGAAGAGAGTGCGCACAGGCCTAAAGGTGAAATACAGTGCAAGATAGAGAGCTTCAAGCTCTCATCGTTATCATAGCCCTTGAGTCTCTGCTCGTAGATATGCAGACTGAGATGCACCGCAAAATCGACCCCAAGGCCAATAAAAATCACCATAAACACGATGGAGATGGTATTAAACGCACCCACCAGCAGAAGACCTGTGGCAAAGGTCCATACCAAGCCCACTATCACCGCCAGATAGCTGGCTAGAATAATGCGCAAAGAGCGGATACCTATGGCCAAAATGGCAATTAGGCTTACCAGCGAAACCGTACCCGCCAGAGCGACACTCTCATTTGCATCTTGTATCTCATCGTAATCCAGCGCGGTTTGCCCTGTCACTCGAACCTGAACACCGTTGGCTACATCCGCCTGCTCTATGGTGTCATGCACCGTTTGCATAATGAGTTTATTTGGCTCAGTGGCGTTAAAGTCCGGGTGGGCGTTCAAGTTGATCACATACCCTTTTGGCTTCTCCACATTAGAGAATAAGACTTCCTGCCAATCGACATTTTGTTGATTAAGAGCTTCGACTAGAGGTTGCAAGAGTGTCGTGGCCTCTTCCGCGCTCAGTTCATTGGAGCTAAGTTTTTCATCTAAACCACCTAGATAAGGCTCGATACTCTGATATTGAGCCGATACCATGAGATCCGGCAATACTAGTGACAGACTCTGTTTCAGATCCTCAAACTCGCTTTTAGACAAGAATCCCAGCCCATATTTTTCAAACCAGTCATAAGTAGAGGGGGCAAACACCTCACTGAACAGCGACTGCTTTTCAAAGGCATGTGCGAGCTCTTCGGTTACTTTGGCATTAGCTAGGCTATCCTCGCCCGAGATCACCACTACCACGTTTCCTGACTCAGGGAACTCTTTCTCTACGGCATCTAGATTGTCACGCCACTCCCCTTGTTGCTTCACAAGGTCACTGAGGTCGGCGTTCATCGCAAAGTGAGTCTTGCCATAATAGGCGGCACCTGCTGTAACTAAGATAAGTAACAGGGCCAAAAGTTTTGGGAAACGGATGATGATATTGGTGAAAGCTTGCAAAGACCTGAGCCTCAAATAGAAACGAATAAAAGCGCGGAAATTATTGAACAGCAAATCCTAGTGCGCAACGGCAACGAGTGCAATGATCTGAGTTTCAAATTTCGTTAGCAAAAGAGTCATATAACCTTCACTTATCCCCTGCACACTGAATTTTCCCACTCGCTGCATGTTTGTCTGCCTTGTGTAAAAGCCCAACAACTCGCTACAAAAACGAACTCAAAAGGTCAACAAACCCTAATGAAAAGCTTAAAGCGCTACCAGTATGAGCGTTACGCGGTGTTATGTCGCCTCGCCTATCCCCGCGTGTTCAAACAGACCGCTTTTGGCTTTGACCCGAATGGACAAAGGGTTGTACGAAACGTGCAAGGCAAGATCATGGCACGCATCTTATGGACCAAGAGTCGGAGCGAAGTCATTGTGGTATTAAAGGGCTCCCACAGCGTCAAAGACTGGCTATTAACCCTAGCCTTCTGGCAACGAGGTTGCCACAAATGGCAGCTCGATTATTCCATTCATGCGGGGTTCCACTATCTATTGTCCCAAGAAAGCCCACCGTCTCACAAATCAGACAAACTCGGCCAGTCGGTATTCGAACGGATTGTCGATATCGTCGAGCCACTAATAGAACAGGGTATGCGGGTCGCTATTACCGGTCACTCCTCCGGTGGTGCTATAGGTTGCATCCTAGGTGATTATCTTGAACAAAGACATCCAAAATCCATAAAACGCATTGTCACCTTTGGTCAGCCTGCTGTAGGAAATTGGCATTTTAAGAAACGCTACACCCTCTCTCACCGCACCTATCGCGTCTGTTGCGATCTGGATATCGTCACCTTCTTGCCACCTGTTCCCCTTGCCTACTGGCACGTGGGCAAGATGCTGTGGCTGTATAACGGTCGCATCTACGAAAATACGCCTACTGCAATACGTTTCGGACGCTCTATTGTTAGCTGGCTGATACGTCCCTTCTCCTATCACCTGATGAGTAAGTACATACGAAATAAAGACTTCTTTGATGACAGATAGTCTGATCGCTGTCTGTTGTTGGTGCGTAAAGTTAAACAGTGCAAACGAGCAGTGGAAAGCAAAAATGAAAAAGCGCATAGGACTTATTTGGTGTGGGGCAGATTGTCGAATTGAAGACAACAACCTACTCATCCGCGCAGCGCGAGACGTAGAAAGTCTCATCTGCGTATACCTTCCATACCAGAGAATAAGCGGGCAGGATTCTGAAATGGGATTCGGTCGCTCGGAGCACAACAAGCGATTTGAGCATCAGTCTGCGGCGAATCTCGCTCAGTCTTTGGCGAGTTTGGAGCAGGTCTTGTACAAACCATGCGACCTTACAGAGCTAGCAGGCATAATCAAAAGCCAGAATGTGACGGACCTATACCGAGCCTTCCATCCAGGTGACTATGAAAAAGAAGCGCTTCAGCACTTAATGGAGCTCTTCGATTTAGAACTTCACACCGCTTACTCGCTGTCTCTGTTTCACGAAGGCCAATTGCCATTTAGCAAGGAAAGGCTACCAAAAACCTTCACTCAATTTAGAAAACGAGTTGAAAACCTTGCCGTCGTTCGCCCACTGCCCTCACCAGATGCTCTTCCGCAACACATTGATCTAGCTATTCCGCGTGTCTGCATGCTATCCGAGGTCAACGCCTCTATTTTCTACCACTTCAATGGTGGTGAAGCGCAGGCAAAAGCGCATCTTGAGAGCTACTTCGACTCTCAACGTCCTCAGACCTACAAGCTAGTTCGAAACGAGCTAGATGGATGGGACAACTCAACCAAGATGTCGCCGTGGCTGGCCCAGGGTAACCTGTCCCCGCGCCAAGTGTGGTATGAAGTTAACAATCACGAAGCCCATCACGGTGAAAATGACTCAACCTACTGGATTAAATTCGAACTTCTTTGGCGCGAATTCTTCCATTGGTATGCTCATTGGCATGGCAGAGACCTATTTAAATCATCGGGTTTGAAAGAAAACGAGCGAGACTGGGGTCAAGATGAGAGAGTCTTTGAAAACTGGTGCTCAGGCAATACTGGCTATGACATCGTTGATGCCTGTATGAACCAGCTCAATCACACCGGCTTTATGTCTAACCGAGGCAGACAACTGGTTGCCAGCTGTTTGATTCACGAGTTGGGTTTGGATTGGCGTTTAGGGGCGCTCTACTTTGAGCACAACCTCATCGACTATGACGTGGGCTCAAACTGGGGTAACTGGCAATACATCGCCGGTGTTGGCGCTGATGCAAAACCCGTAAGACGCTTTGACCTAGAAAAACAAACCCAAATGTACGACCCAGAGCGCGAATTCATCGACTTCTGGACGGAGTCCGATGACCTGGATAGAGAGGAAAGAAAATGCGGATAGTCTTGATTGGAGCAGGTGGTGGCATAGGGAATGCGCTTTTAAGGCGCTGCGCTGACATGCTCCCATCAACCCAGATAGAGGCCACGTACCTCAACAGACATCCGGATATTAACGGCGGTAAGGTCAATTGGCATCAGCTCGACCTTACCAAGGAAGACCAAATAGAGACCTTTAGTCACCAATTTGAGCAAGTGGATTGGCTCATCAATTGCGTAGGGATTTTGCACTGCAAACACCATGGCCCCGAGAAAAGCATCAGACAGCTCGACTCAGACTTCTTCATGGACAACATCAAGCGCAACACCTTGCCTACACTGCTACTTGCGAAGTATTTCCAAGACAAACTGATGCCCAACTCGACCAATCCGCAAACTTACGCCAAATTAGTCACTCTCTCTGCGCGGGTGGGTAGCATTGGAGATAACCGTCTTGGCGGTTGGTACAGTTATCGCGCATCGAAAACTGCGCTCAATATGGCGATCAAAACGCTCCATCTTGAATGGCAACGAATGAATAGAGACATTGCAGTGATGGCGCTGCATCCTGGCACCACAGACACCGAGCTATCGAGACCATTCCAACGCAACCTACCAGACGGTCAACTGATGAGCGCTGAGCAGGGTGCAGAACATCTGTTTACCCAGATAGCGAACCTCACCCTAGAAGACTCGGGCGGTTTCATGGACTTTAAGGGCCGGCCTATCCCTTGGTAATTGCCTTTCTCTTGTTTCGACGACAGCGCTCTGAGCAGTACTGCACCTCATCCCAACAGTCCTGCCATTTTTTACGCCAATTAAATGGGCGTCCACACACCTTACAGTTCTTGCTTGGTAGGTCACCCTTTTTGATCATGGATTCAGCTTCTTAATATACAAGTCTTTAGAGTAGATACGTCCTTCCGCATTATGAAGGGGCACTCCTCCAACGTTAGGTCTAACCAAGCGCGCCTGCATATAGTAAAAGATCGGCGCTATCGGCATATCTTCACTCAAAATAGTCTCGGCCTTATCGTATAAAGCCATGCGCTTTTGCGTATCGGTTTCATGCTGGGCTCGATTTAGCAGATCGTCATACTCAGGGTTTGAGTAGAAGGCATAGTTTCTATCATTGCCTGTGGTAAACAGAGAAAGAAACGTAGAAGGCTCATTGTAATCGCCACACCAAGAGGCGCGTAGCACATCAAAGTCGCCACTCTTTCGAGCTTCCAAATATGCCTTCCATTCTTGGTTTTCTAGCTCAACATCCAGATCTAGCGTCTTATGCCACATCGAGGCAACGCCAGTCGCGATTACCTTGTGGCTCTCACTAGTGTTATATAAAAGGTGCAGTGGTTTGCTTTGCTCTAGAGCCAAGTTGCCCGTCAGCATTTGCGCCTTTTTATCACGCTCCATCTGACTTAAGGTGGCATAATTTGGCTGTGTAGCACTAAAGCCCGCCACGTCTTTGTGGGTAAAGGTAAACGCAGGCACATTTCCGCTATTAGTGATGCCTTGGGTGATCACATCACGCATGATGGAATAAGAGAGCGCTTGGCGCACCTTAGGGTCATCCAAAGGTGGCTTCTTTGTATTAAACGCATAGTAGTAGGTGCAGAGAAGTGGCGAAACCTGATACGCCTCAGGCATCTCTTTTTTAAGTTTGATCCCCATCTGCGCCGGCACATCAGAGGTGATATCCACCTCGCCCGCGCGATATCGATTCACCGCTGCTAACTGATTCTCAAACGGGATATAGGTAACCTTACTCAGATGCGTGTCCTTGGCATCCCAATAGTTTTTGTTTGGTACCAGTTCTATGTATTCATTCACTACCCAGTTGTTCAGGGTAAAAGCCCCATTCGATACTAGGTTTCCGGGCTTGGCCCAATCTTTCGGGTGCGCTTCTACACTCTTTTGATGTATTGGCATCATCACGGTATGCCCGGTCATCGCCAAGAAATAGGGTACGGGTTTATTAAGTGTGAATCTTAGGGTGTGATCGTCTATCGCTTCAACGCCAAGGCTTTCAGGGGATGCCTTGCCCTCGATAATGGCTTGAGCGTTTTTAATCTCAGTAAGCTTTAGATACCAAGAATTGGGAGAGGCCGTTTTAGGATCGACCGCTCGACGCAGACTATAGATAAAATCGTCAGCTGTGACAGGGTCACCATTGGACCACTTTGCATCCTGTCGAAGATAGAAGGTGTACACCTGATTGTCTTGATTAGACCAACGCTCAGCCGTACCAGGAATGACATTGCCAAATTCATCTTGGATAACCAAGCCCTCAAACAGATCACGAATCACATGCATCTCTGGCATGCCCTCTGCCTGCAGTGGGTTCAGAGTCGCTGCTTCGGCATCGTTGCCGCGCACTAACTCCTGCTCCTTGGCTAGGGTTACTCCTTCAAACTCGCTCGCCTGACTGGAAAAGGCGGTCGCGCACATGATTGCCAGTGCGGTTAGTCCAAAGCGTTTCATCTATCTTCCTTGAGGTTCTGTTCAGGAAAATATTGTTACATATTCGAGTTAAAAATCGAGAATGATTAGCTGTATTAGCTCACATTTCTGGGTCTATCAGTCTTTTTATGAACAAGGTTAAGCAAGAAGTTTCGCATCAGTTTCAAGCTAGGTGTTTCGAGCTAAGAAAAGATCTACGCAATCATCGATATAAGCGTGACGCTGAGCCTCACTCTCCTTTGAATCTCCACCTAGAAGACCCCAATAGACTGCCCGACCATGGAACATTAACAGCAGTTGCATTGCCGAGTCTTCAGCAGAGAGTGTCAGTTTAAGCTCGCCTTTTTGCTGTTTAAGTTCGAGGAACTCCCCTAACACCTGTGTGGTGCGTTTAGGTCCCGACTGAAGGTAGATCTCCGCAAGTTGAGGGTGAGTCTCTAACTGGCTCACCGCATTGCGAAAGGTTTGATGTACCACAGGCTCCATCAACATCTCTTGAAAACGAATACCAAAGCCTACCAGAGCCTGTCGTAGTGGCGCGTCAGCATTAAAAGAGTTTTCATCAATCTGGTTAGCAACACATTTTGACTGGATGCAGGTCTCGAACAGTATGTCTTTGGTTTTGAAGTGGGCATAAACGGTTTGTTTAGACACATTGGCCAGTTTAGCCACGCTATCCATGCTTACCCCATAACCCTGTTCATTAAACAGTTGACCCGCAGCTTCTAAAATTTGAGCGCGTTTTTTCTCACTACGACTACTCATTTGCTCGCCTTCCACTCGTACAAAATCTGTGATGTAACTAACTTTTAACACAATCAAACTGGACAGTCTAGTTTGATTGGTTTTTAATTTATAATATGCAATGAAACTCTCAAGGAAGTCATGATGTCGTTACTTCGCCTCAGCCCGATTATGTTGGCCATGGTACTGCTCACTGGATGTGACAGCAGTGAAGCCCAACTCGCTGCTCCAGAACCTATCCTATCCGTTGAAACTCACTCTTTGGTTCAGAGCGAACACTATCAAGTCATGCGCGAATACGTGGGCACAGTGCGCGCCGGCCAGCAGGCACAGCTTGGTTTCGAGCTTGCAGGCAAGGTATCGAACATCATGGTGGATGTCGGCGATAGAGTGAATCAGGGTGATGCCCTTATCCGCCTAGATACTCAACTTCTCGCTACCGAGGCCAAACAGCTTCGTGCACAGCAAAACGAAATAAAAGCGCAACTTAAACTGGTCGCAGCTAACCTAAAGCGTCAACAATCCTTGAAAGCGAAAGGCTTCAGTGCTGAAGCTGAGATTGACTCCCTTACCAGCCAACAAGGCGTATTAGAGGCCAATGCACTGCGGGTTAACGCCGCCTTGCGTGCAAACCAACTCAAGATAAACAAATCCACCATCAAAGCGCCGTATGCAGGTACGGTGAGTCAACGCTTTGTCTCTCTTGGCGACGTTGTTGGCATGGGCACCCCTACTCTGACTCTACTAGCCGAGCAGGACAAAGAGGTCTTTATCGGCATTCCGAGCGCTCAGCTAGCTAAGATCAACGAGCTTAATACGCCAGAGATACGCGTTGGCGATAACCTGTATCCGGTAAAACTGCTCAACCCCGGCGCTAGGGTAGATTTGAATACCCGCAGTCTAGGTCTTAGATATCTACTACCCGAATCGGCCAAGGTTTTGGATGGACAACTTGCCTACCTTAGATACCCAGAGCAAATTTCTGAATCTGGATTCTGGATCCCGAACTCTTCTCTGACCGATGGGCTTCGCGGGGTTTGGAATGTGTTTGTGGTTACCGAGCAGAACATAGTTGAGCGTCGCAGCGTGCAGGTGCTGTATGCCGACAATCAAGCCGCCTTTGTTCAGGGAGCGATAAGCGCAGATGAGATGCTTATCTCAAACGGACTGCATCGAGTGGTTCCCGGTCAGCGCGTTCAGCCAAAACTGGACTAAGGAGCGAACATGAAAATCGACTCCATCATAGCCAACAGCCGACTGCTGATACTGATCACCGCTTTTATCATAGTGAGCGGATTCTCAGCCTTTAATAATCTGCCACGTGCAGAAGACCCAATTATCAGTAACCGCTTTGCCAACATCACCACCTCCTTTCCCGGAGCCAGCGCCGAGCGCGTTGAGGCCTTGGTTACCGAAGTGGTTGAGAACAAACTTCGCGAGCTGGCAGAGGTAAAACTGATTACCTCTACCTCTAGGCCCGGTGTCTCAATTGTTACTCTTGAGCTTAACGACAATATCACTGAGCCTGAGCCGGTATGGTCGAAAGCGCGAGATAAGATCACCGATTTGATGCCTCTTCTGCCCCAAGGCGCTATGCCACCAGAGCTCGACAGTGACCATACCTACGCCTTTACCATCATCACGGCTCTCACTTGGGAGGGTAACTCCCACTCCGATATTTTGACTCTTGGTCGGTACTCCAAAGAGCTCGCTTCACGCCTTCGCGCCCTGTCAGGCACTGAGTTTGTGGATGAATATGGCATGCCTGAAGAAGAGATACTAGTGAGCCTAGATACTCCAAGCGTGGTGGCTCTGGGTCGTTCAAGCACCAATATTGCAACGGCTCTAGAAGGGGCAGATGCGAAAAACTCCGCCGGTGAGTTGGTTAATGGCTATACCCGATTCGGCCTAGAGGTGTCATCAGATCTGGACTCACTTGAACGAATTCGTCAGGTGCCAATTAGTATCGACCCTCAAGGGCACATGACCCGACTTGATGATATCGCTACCGTGCATAGGTCTTACAAACAGCCGGCGGAACAAATAGCCATCATCGATGGAGAACCTGGGGTTATTGTTGCGGCGCGTATGCTACCCTCGTTACGTGTCGATAAGTGGACCGAACGTGCCATGGATCTTATCGAGCGTTATCAGGCCGAGGTTCCAAGCAACATCAAGGTCAATGTGCTGTTCAGTCAGCAGGGTTATACCGAGACTCGCCTAGTTGATCTGAGTAAAAGCCTGATCTTGGGTTTTAGTATCATCTTGGTAGTACTGCTAATCACGCTGGGCCTGAGAGCTGCCATAATGGTGGCAATTGCCCTACCACTAACCTCTATGCTCACCCTGCTTCTAATGAAGTTTACCGGCATACCCATTAATCAGATGTCGGTCACCGGACTCATAGTAGCGCTGGGTATTATGGTTGATAACGCCGTAGTTATGGTGGATACCATACAGAGCTACCGACTGAAGGGAATGGAAAAACTAGAGTCAGCGGTTAAAGCGGTGAAACACCTATGGGTACCGCTACTCGGCTCTACCCTAACCACTATCCTAGCCTTTGCGCCTATCTTTCTTTCGCCGGGCGCAACTGGGGAATTTGTGGGCGCAATCGCGATTACCGTATCTTTCTCATTGGCAGGCTCCTATCTTATCTCACACACCATAATCGCCGGCTTTTCGGCGAGGTTCCTACCAAGCCACACCAGTTCAAACGCTTGGTATCAAACAGGGCTGTCGATTCCGCCACTAACGCGGGCTTTTTCTGCGTCAGTGCGCTTTGCTATCAAGCGCCCACTAATAGCCATAGCTTTAGTAATGCTGGTTCCGCTCACTGGTTTTTGGAGCGCTTCACAGCTAACCGAGCAATTCTTCCCGCCATCAGATAGAGATATGTTTGAGATCCGAGTCTATCTGCCTCCTCAAGCGAGCATCTTTGCCTCGCAAGACACCGCGATGAAGGTTGATGAACTGGTGCGTGAATATGATGGTATCGAGCGCATAGACTGGCTGGTTGGCGCTAACTTCCCATCCTTTTACTACAACCTGATAGTAACGGATAACCGCGCCCCTTATTTCACTCAAGCTATGGTCAAAACCGACCATTTCTCTAGCGCTAACGAGATTATCCCTAAGCTTCAGGAGCAGTTAAACAGCGCAGTGCCCAATGCGCAGATCTTAGTGCGCAAGCTCGAGCAAGGTCCTCCTTTTAATGCACCAATAGAGCTTCGTGTTTACGGTGAAAACCTAGATAGACTAAAAGCCATAGGCGAAGATATACGCCTTATTTTGGCTAACACCCCATATGTCACCCATACCAGAGAAACCCTACAGCCTGGTACCCCTAAGGTGTGGTTAAAGGTGGATGAGGATACAGCCCAGCTTAGTGGCATCACCCTTAGCCAGTTTGCTAACCTGCTGCAGGCCACCTTAGTTGGCCGGGAGAGTGGCAGTATTATCGAGGGCAGCGAATCTGTACCTGTGCGAGTGCGTGTAGGCGACAGCGAACGTGAGAATTTAGATAGCCTCAGTAATTTAAGACTGCCTATCGCCTCTGAGACCTACACTACAGGGGTGAATATCTCCACCCTTGCTAGCCTTGAGCTTACTCCGAGTCGCGGCGCCATACCTCGTCGAAACGGTGAACGCGTCAATACTATCGAGGGTTATATCCAAGCAGGTGTGTTGCCTCAAACGGCGCTAAATGCATTCCAAGAGAACCTTGCTAAGTACCAACTGCCGACCGGCTATCGTATCGAGTTCGGGGGTGAATCTGCCGAGCGAGATGAGTCGGTAAATAGCCTAGTAGGCAATATGTCGATGGTGATCGTGCTGATGATCTTAGTGGTAGTGGTGTCTTTTAACTCCTTTAGACTAAGTAGCATCATCTTCAGCGTAGCTGGATTGGCTTCAGGTCTTGGCTTGCTCTCGGTATACCTATTTAACTATCCGTTTGGCTTCACCGTAATCATCGCCATGCTAGGTATTATAGGTCTTGCTATCAACGCTGCTATCGTTATCTTGGCTGAACTTAAAGCAAGTCCTAAGGCTATGCTTGGCGATCAAGACGCCATCTTAGAGGCAGTGATGAATTGTACTCGTCATATCACCTCTACCACCATCACCACCGTAGGGGGCTTTATGCCGTTAATCATTGCCGGTGGTGGCTTCTGGCCTCCATTTGCAGTGGCTATCGCAGGTGGTACTACACTCACGACCCTAATCTCTTTCTATTTCGTTCCAGCAAGCTTCCGCTTGTTCATGAAGCCAAGTAAGAAAAGGCTTCAGGCTCAAACCGCAAGCTAGGCCCTCTAATGTGTCAGGCTGTGCATAAACAGCCTGACACTGCATCCTATAAGTAATAGAAACTTAAATTTCGCCTCAATGGTTGCGTACCCAATTTGGATACATACACTTGTGAACAGCTAGGTCACAGCACAGCCCAAACCATCCAATTGACTAAACTTTACCCCATAAACAGGTATTGATTGCACAAAGTCAGCCAGTGTAATTGGTTGCACTTGTATGATTACGCAATCATTTATATCTAGCCAAGCCCTTAAGTGTAGACATTTATATTCATAAAAGTACCCTATCCCAGTTTCATAAAACAAACACAACTATTACAAATAGCAGGTTCGTTTTAACGACACTTGCAATCACGGACAGACAATTATGCAAAACACTCTCCTAGCACGCATGGCCAAGGGCAACCTGGTAATGCAGATCCTCGCCGGTATCCTTGCCGGTGGCGTACTGGCTACAGTCGCACCTGATGCGGCGGTTAAGGTCGGTCTTCTTGGTGGCCTATTTGTAGGCGCTCTTAAAGCTGTGGCTCCCATTCTGGTATTCATTCTCGTTGCAGCCTCCATCGCAAACCAAAAGAAAAACCAACACACCTATATGCGCCCAATCGTGGTGCTGTATCTGATTGGTACTTTCCTAGCAGCCCTGACCGCAGTTGGTCTAAGCTTTGCTTTCCCAACCAATCTAGTTCTGGTTGAAAGCGCAACAGGCGCAACGCCACCACAAGGCATTGCCGAGGTTCTACATACGCTTCTATTCAAAGTGGTAGATAACCCAGTTAACGCACTGATGAGCGCGAACTACATCGGTATCCTTGCTTGGGGTATCGGTCTAGGTCTGGCTCTACACCACGCATCTGCGACCACTAAAGCGGTATTTGAAGACCTGAGCCACGGCGTTTCGACCATTGTTCGCTTCATCATTCGCCTAGCACCGTTTGGTATCTTCGGTCTTGTTGCTTCTACCTTTGCAACTACTGGCTTTGAAGCCCTATTTGGCTATGCAAACCTACTGTTTGTACTGCTAAGTGCAATGGCAATCATTGCCCTAGTGATTAACCCAGCTATCGTTTACTACAAGACTAAGCAAAACCCTTACCCTCTAGTTCTTCAGTGTCTACGTGAGAGTGGCGTAACCGCCTTCTTCACTCGCTCAAGTGCGGCTAACATCCCAGTGAACATGGCGCTGTGTGAGAAGCTAGACCTTGATGAAGACACCTACTCGGTATCTATCCCTCTAGGCGCAACCATCAACATGGGCGGCGCGGCAATTACCATTACCGTACTGACTCTAGCGGCGGTTCATACCCTAGGCATTCAAGTAGACTTCTTAACAGCGGTACTTCTAAGTGTGGTTGCAGCGGTATCGGCGTGTGGCGCATCTGGCGTTGCTGGCGGTTCACTACTGCTTATCCCTCTAGCATGTAGCCTATTCGGTATTCCAAACGAGGTGGCGATGCAGGTAGTAGGTGTTGGCTTTATCATCGGCGTTATCCAAGACTCTGCTGAGACAGCACTGAACAGCTCAACCGACGTGGTATTCACCGCTGCGGTATGTCGCTCAGAGCATGCTAAAGAGCTAGCGTAAGCGCTAATCTAACCTTTGCTACGAGAGCCTGCCTTGTGCAGGCTTTTTTATTGGCTAGTGTTCAGGGTCTTTTCGGCTTTCTTTGTTCAGAAGATTCCCGCTCGAATGGCTATGCCATCCGTCGGGAATGACGAAATACTTTTCGTAGCAGTTCAACCCCTGCTGATGAATAGAAAAAAGACGTCACCCCGGCAGGCTCTAAGCCGGGGTCTTTATTAATCCAATCGATTCGATGCAACTCCACCATGTTTATACCTTGCCAGCATAGTGCCCTCCGTCGAAAACCCTTCCCTCTTCACGCCCGATTAAGCCTTAAACACATATCTGCAAATAGCCGCATAAAACGCTCAACTCTTAATCTGCAAAAATGCAATGTAAGTTTCTGGCACGCATTTTTCACCCGATGAATCACTATTCACACCTGTTAAAACAAGGGGTTAATCTCGTCAACCCTCTCAAGTGCAGTATTTTGTGACAATTGATAACAATTCATTTCATAGGTATATCTATCCCAAGTCATCCCTGGGGGGAGACAGTGTTTGCCTTGAGCCTTTTCTTCGCAGCACCTCGGGCAAAGCCCGCGATTTCTAATAAAAACATCTGATACAAACACAACTATGACTAATCAAAAAACTATTATGGGCCACCCACGTGGGCTCTTTTTACTTTTCAGTACTGAACTGTGGGAACGATTCTCCTACTACGCTATGCGTGCAATCCTAGTACTTTACCTAACAGATACCACTATGAATGGAGGTCTAGGTTGGAGTACCAAGGACGCACTTGATCTCTACGGCATCTACACAGGTCTTGTGTATGTAACCCCAATGATTGGTGGTTGGATTGCTGATAACTATCTAGGCCAACGAAAATCAGTCATGATCGGTGGCATCCTAATGGCACTGGGCCAATTCTCTCTAGCACTACCACCGGGCGCGTTCGGTGTTGATGTGCACACCTCTTTCTATCTAGGTTTGAGCCTACTTATCCTAGGTAACGGTCTATTTAAGCCAAACATCTCTACCATGGTGGGTGATCTATACGAAGAAGGCGACAACCGTCGTGACGGTGCATTCACCATCTTCTATATGGGTATCAACCTTGGTGCGCTAATCGCAGGTGTTGTAGCTGGCTCTGTTGCAAACAACTTCGGTTGGAATGCAGGTTTCCTAGCAGCGGGTATCGGCATGGTACTGAGTATCGTACTTCAGCTAACCCTAGCAAACTCTTGGCTTGGCAACATTGGTGTTGAACCCGCAGCTAAGCGCGATGAGCGTCGTAAAGCAAAAGCGAAAGCACCTCTCACAAAAGAAGAAGTGGACCGCATGAAGGTTATCCTAGTGATGGGTCTATTCGTAATCGTATTCTGGGCAGGCTTCGAGCAAGCTGGCGGTCTAATGAACATCTACACCCAGCAGTACACTGACCGTATGATTGGTAGCTTCGAAGTACCAGCGGCATGGTTCCAGTCTCTTAACCCGTTTTTCATCATGGTTCTAGCACCCTTGCTAGCCGCGGTATGGGTGAAACTTGGTCCTAAAGAGCCGACCTCACCAGTGAAGTTTGCACTGGGTCTTTTCTTCCTAGCCGTGGGCTTCCTATTCATGATTGGCGCAGTACTACAGCAAGGCGGTGACGCAACGGTTAAGACCTCTATGCTTTGGCTAGTAGGCGCGTTCTTCTTTCACACCCTTGGTGAGCTATGCCTGTCTCCAATCGGTCTATCTATGGTAACTAAGCTAGCGCCGCTTCGTCTGTCATCTCTAATGATGGGTGCATGGTTCGGCTTCAACGCTATCGCAAACTATGTAGCAGGCCTGATTGGTTCTCACGTAGGTGACCTTGGCGCTATGTCTATCTTCGGTGGTATCGCAGCAGCAGCGACTATCTCAGCGGTTCTACTGCTTCTGATGTCGAACAAGCTTGTGCACTGGATGCACGGTGCGGAATCTAAGGCTGAGGTTGAAGAAGAAGCAGGCAAACCACAAACTGCTTAATCTAAAAGTCTATATCTGATTGAAGTCCCCTAGCCTAGCTGGGGGATTTTTCTTTGAATACCCAAAAGGTATTTAAGGCAAAGTTACTACAAAGGCCAGTGGCAACGCCCAATACGAAAGCTAGCATATGGGTAATTACGTTTTCACCCAAATGGGCAAGCACTAGATGGAATACCAAAAAGTTAGGCACCATTGAAATAAAAGCGGAGATAGCAAAACGCTTTAGCTGAGGCCAAACATCGGCACTGCTACCAAAGGTGTAGATACGGTTACCTAACCAAGTAACACCAACCGCGACAAGAAAGGCAACCACACGCGATAAGGTAGTCGGCATATTCATCGCATACAGGCAGAGACTGAACACCGAAATGTCCACCACAAAGCCAACGCCACCCACTACTGCAAATCGAAAAAACTGTCTTCGCATCCTTTGCATCCCTTTTCCATTGCACTAATATGTGCCGGCTCTGATTTATCCGTAACCAATATGAAACTCGAATCCAGCCCAGTTACCCAGCACCATTTTCGCGACCTCACGTTTTATTTAAAACGCGATGACCAATTGCATCAACATTTTTCCGGCAATAAAGCTCGAAAATTTATGCAGTTACTGCAAGAAGCGCAGCCTGGAATCGATACCTTGATCTGTTACGGCTCAGTTCAAGCCAACTCTCTTTACTCACTAGCTGCTCTATGCCGCGTTAAAAAGTGGAGGCTTGAATTCTATGTGCACCGCATTCCGGAGTGGCTCAAAGAGAACCCAAGCGGCAACTATCGCGGTGCGATGGAGCTTGGTGCTGAGATCATCGAGTGTCGCGATATGCATCCGCTCGATTTCATCGAATCAGTCAGAAAGCCAGAAGAGAACTGCTTGGTTTTACCGGAGGGTGGCCGTGCGCAGATTTCAGAATATGGCATCAAGGGCTTGGCTCAAGAGATAGTGCACTGGACTCGCTTTCGCAGCGACAAACAATTTGTGGTTGCCCTACCCTCAGGTACTGGCACCACAGCCTTATTTCTGCACAAGCATCTACAAAGACACAATATTCCAGTCATCACCTGCTCTTGTGTAGGTGGTAAGTCCTATCTAAAAAAACAGTGGCAAGAACTCGGAGCAACCGATACTCCAACTATCCTGCAGGCCGACTATAAGCACCATTTCGGTAAGCTGTATGAAAACGAATATCGCCTATGGCAGGAGCTGTTTGACTCTACCTTAGTAGAGTTTGACCTTCTGTATGACCCGTATATGTGGGAATGCTTGCTTCCTTGGCTAGAGAACAATTCAGGCAAAGAATTACTCTATCTTCATCAAGGTGGAATTTTGGGTAATGAGACCATGCTACCGCGCTATCAAAGAAAATTTGGCCAAACACAAAAAGCATAATAAATACATAGCGATATTTTATTTAGCTCGCTGAGTTCACAGGAAAAAGCAAAACCAGACTGCGTTTGCGTTACATTTTGCTACATTTGTCAGGTCAATCCTTTTCCGTGAATTTTTATTATGAAAACCTCACTAAAACCAATTTCTATCGCCGTTTTGGGTGGCCTTCTAGGCATGGCAAACCCAGCTCTGGCTGACACCATCAAACTTCGTATTATCGAAACCACCGACATCCATACCAACATTATGGATTACGACTACTACAAGGACTCGCCATCTCAAAAGATCGGCCTGACCCGCGCTGCGACGCTAGTTAAAGAAGCACGCGCTGAGGTAGAGAATAGCGTTCTTGTGGACAATGGTGACCTAATTCAGGGCAGCCCAATGGGCGATTACATGGCTTCAAAGGGCATCAAGCCAAGCGAAGTACACCCTGTTTACAAGGCAATGAACCTGCTTGATTACGATGTAGGTAACATAGGTAACCACGAGTTCAACTACGGTCTTGAGTTCCTATTTGAAAGCATCAACGATGCCAACTTCCCTTACATCAGTGCCAACGTATTTGATGCGAAAACCGGTGATCCGCTGTTTAAACAATACATCATCAAAGAGCACACAGTTAAAGATGTGAATGGCGAAGAGCACACCATCAAGGTGGGTTACATCGGCTTCGTACCGCCACAAATCATGGTATGGGATAAGAAGCACCTTGAAGGTCGTGTAACTACTGCTGACATTACTGAGACAGCCAAAAAGCTGGTTCCTCAGATGAAAAAAGAAGGCGCTGATGTGATTGTTGCTATACCTCACTCTGGCCTATCCACCGACCCATATAAGCTAGATGCTGAAAACTCGGTTTACTATCTATCAGAAGTGAAAGGTATCGATGCTATCGCATTCGGTCACTCACACGCAGTATTCCCTGGCAAAGGCTTTGAAGCAATCCAAGGCGTTGATAACGAGAAAGGCACCATCAATGGCGTGACCGCAGTTATGCCAGGTCGTTGGGGTAGCCATGTGGGTGTTATGGACCTGACTCTATCGCAAAAAGATGGCAGCTGGGTTGTAACCGACGGCGAAGCTGACGCGCGCCCTATCTTTGACACCGCTAACAACAAGTCTCTAGCTGAACCTGACCAAGAAATGGTGAAAGCAGTTAAAGAAGACCACGACGGCACTCGAGAGTTTGTTAACCAGCCTATCGGTAAAGCTAACGATGTAATGTACAGCTTCCTTGCGCTAGTGCAGGATGACCCAACAATTCAGATCGTTAACCTTGCACAAAAAGCTTACGTCGAGCGTTTTATCCAAGGCGACCCAGATCTAGACGGCATCCCTGTACTTTCAGCGGCAGCACCGTTCAAAGTGGGTGGTCGTAAGAATGATCCAAACAACTTCACCGAGGTTGAATCAGGACAGCTTACCTTCCGTAACGCAGCCGATCTTTACCTTTATCCAAATACCTTAGTAGCAATGCGCGTAACCGGTCACGAAGTACAAGAGTGGCTTGAGTGTAGTGCAGGTCAATTCAACCAAATCGACGTAAACAGCGACAAGCCTCAATCTCTTATCGATTGGGATAACTTCCGCACATACAACTTTGATGTGATGGATGGTGTTGAATACCAAATTGACGTGACCCAGCCTGCGAAGTACAACGGCGAATGTCAGATAGTGAACAAAGACTCTCAACGTATCAAGGGCCTAACCTATCAAGGTAAGCCTATCGATCCTAAACAAGAGTTTATTATCGCAACCAACAACTACCGCGCCTTCAGCGCTAAATTCCCGGGCACAGGTGCTGACTTCATCGCGTTCGAATCTCCAGATGAAAACCGCACCGTCCTAGCGAACTACATCTCAGAGGTGAGCAAAGAGAAAGGTGAAGTAACCCCAAGTGCAGACAACAACTGGCGCTTTGCTCCAATCTCAAGCGATACCAAGCTAGATATCCGCTTCGAGACAGCTCCTAGTGACAAAGCAGCTGAGTTCATCGCTGACAAGGGTCAATACCCAATGAAACGTGTAGACACAGACGAAAGTGGTTTCGCGATTTATCAGATTGATTTGAGTAAGTAAGAAAAAAGACCCCGGAAGGGGTCTTTTTTTTAGCTGTAAGCTACAAGCTGTCAGCTTTCAGTTCTAGGTGCGTCATTCCCGCAGGTTAGCTGGAATCTTCTTATGCCCTATGTCGAAGCTAAGGTACATAATCGTCTATCTTTTTCCCCCAGTATTCGACCTCGGATTTTTTATCCGAGAACACCTTCAAGAGATCAGCCGTTAAGAATACACCGACCTCACCACTTCCCCGTGCTGTCACACCAAAGGAATAAGAATTCAGTACATGGAACATCGCACCATAAGCAACATCATCAACACCAGCTCTATCTGAGAATGTTACGACCGCAGAAACACCAAAAGGAAAATTAATCCAATCAAAGGAACCATAGCCACCATTCCAATAATTTATCCCAATAACCTCTAGCGATATCGCTCCCTCAAACTGGTTACCATCATCAGCATCTCCAACATACTCCATGACAAACCAAGGTCTAACCAAGTGAATTTGATAAGGTGGAGGGGGAACAAACTTGTCCTGCTTCAATTCATCCGAATACACCCAAGCGGTAAAAGACTTCTCCCACAGGTATTGGTAGCGAGACTCGTTAAAGAAGCGCTCCCACTCTCTCTCACCCGCTATCAGACCTTTTTTCAAATTCGCAAGAGTCTCGTTTCGCTCTGGATTGCTCGCACTATCCGCAGCTTCAGCCCATTTACTTACAAAAACGACACATGCGTTGCCCTTAACACCTTCCGACCCCTCAGCTGAAGTACACTTCAATTGCTCCTCACATTGCGCTATAGCGTCATCGCTAAACGTCAGCTCTACCTCAGTACTACCATT
This sequence comes from Vibrio ishigakensis, assembly GCF_024347675.1. Classification (NCBI taxonomy): domain Bacteria; kingdom Pseudomonadati; phylum Pseudomonadota; class Gammaproteobacteria; order Vibrionales; family Vibrionaceae; genus Vibrio; species Vibrio ishigakensis. The sequence continues at coordinate 1,691,714 of NZ_AP024881.1, forward strand.
TTCGGGATACGGGACAATCTCCACAACGTACTCCTGGTTCTTTGGCAGTTTCCGTCTAGTCGGGTCATCCCCAGTGAACTGCAACACATCTCCGCTGTTGTCACTGCTTTTATACCCAACCAAATCAGAATCAATTGTGGTCTTTATATGCTTAGAGATATCGTTACCTGTAGTAATATCGACATTCGCTCCAGACTGCATTAATGCTACCAAATAACGCTGATAAGCCTGCTCTGCAACCCCAGCACTCGCATAGTATGCTTGACTCGCCTCCTCTCGTACTTTTGCACTCAGCGACTTGTCGTCCATTTTTTCCTTTAATTTTTTGCGCTCCACTTGGAATGAACCAAACTCACTAGCAGGCGCATACAGCCGCGATTTCCAGTAGTCCTCACCAGTTTGAGGCTCACACACATCATCAGCCCATACACCAAAGCTGGTCATAAACACCCCGCAAAGAAGGCTAAGGCGTATCGCTTTTCCAAAGCATTTCATAGCACTCTCCTTAGTGAAGCTGTCACTCTTTTGGTTGAGGGTCTTCTTGGTCGAAGTCTTTTACATACTCTCCATATTCCTTAAGCAACTTAAACCACTCAACCACATCTTTCGGCTTCTCTATTTCAGCTAACTCATCAATAAGCTCGTCTGCACCTTTCAATGCCGCATCAAGTTTCTCATCAATTTTTTCAGCTGCAATTGGGGAAACATTGAAATCACCCGAGTCCATAGTTCTTGATAGAAACAAATAGGACACCTCAGGATTGCAGATATATTCTTTCAAACTGTGCGGGTCGAGTTCTTCATAAAAATCTTCGGTTTCTATAGAACGGAACTCATACATCTGACTTGGCGGTGGCATCCAAGATTGAAGGGGGATTAGTCGAAGCCAACGACTCACGTAGTCGTATTCATGAGATATGTCGTAAAACCTATACAAGCAACCCTTTTTGCCTGGAGCTGGTCGCACAACGGATTTAAGGGGGTCTGTGGTAGACGTCATACCGTCTATGAGCTCACCAAAGAAATGAAACAAGGGCGTCACATTGGCAAACATCCATAACGTCGAGAGCTTATTTTTTGAAGGGTCTAAAGAATAAGTTTTCCCCTTCTTTTCTGGATCGGAGACGCCACTACCGTACATTTTACGAAGCGTGTCGTGCACAACCGCCGTCCCCATAGAGTGCGCAACAATATGAACGCCCTTCAATCCTGATTTGTGTATTTTTTCACCTTTGGCCTCTTCAACGGCTTCAGTTATCTTCCTAGCGACTTTGTAGCGAACCAACTCAGAATGTAGGCCAGCATAAAGAAGAATGTCTAAACCATGCGTCGTAAACCAATTGTCATCGTCTATTTTTTTCAGCCACTTAAGCATCCCGGGCACTTGCAAGCCAGCCGACTTTAAAAGGGTAAAGAATTCATCACGATTCTCTTTAATTCTTTTTCTTTCTTCCTCAAAAACCTCGTCATACCCAATACCAACTACTTTTACATACTTAGCATACTCAGCATTCTTGCCTTTAAGGCCGTACCTCTTGAGGCAAATATTGCCCGCCTCATTAACCGTCTCCTCAATACTTTTTTTTGTATGCGTGCCTATCCCATGTACCACCAATAATAGTTCCATAGTCATCACCTATCTGCCATTCTGACAGCAGATAGCTTAGTAGATATTCAACCGATACCAATTAAACAAAGGCCCAAGATAGCGCAGTATCACTGAGCCTCTTGATTTAAAACAAGGTTACAATTAATACACTCAACGCATTAAATAATTGATTCACCTAAATTTACTACAACACCGAGTGAGTCAAAGTGAAGCTAAAAGGCCTGACTCCGATAGGAAATCGAAATCAGGCCTTAAAAGTCGCTCAACAGAAATGTCCAATTTTAAGGGGTGGTTCTTCGAGTGCACAGGGTCAACGCTTTGCACCACAACAGATCACGGATAAGCAAAGCTTTCCGTGATCTGTTGTGTATGGCACCGTTTCGCAACAGTTCCCCTGTCTGATCGCTGATAGCTTACAGCTGACAGCTATCTCTTCTACCCTTTAAGCACCCTCTCAATCTCCTGCAAACTACTCGGGTCATCGATGGTCGATGGCACCACATACTGCTCACCATCGGCTATCTGACGAATCACCCTGCGTAAGATCTTGCCTGAGCGTGTTTTGGGTAACCTATCCACCACCAACGCCTGGTCGAAGCAGGCTACGGCGCCTATCTCGTCACGCACCTTACCAATGAGCTCCTTGCCGATGGTGGCGTCTTCAACTGACACCCCATCTTTAAGCACAACCAAGCCAAGAGGTTTCTGTCCTTTGAGGTCATCATGAATACCGACAACAGCACATTCCGCAATTGCAGGGTGGCCACCTACTACCTCTTCCATCTCACCAGTCGAGAGCCTGTGGCCTGCCACGTTTATCACATCATCAATACGACCCATGATGAACAGGTAACCATCTTCATCGATATACCCACCGTCGCCTGAAAGGTAATACCCTTCAAACTGGCTTAGATAACCCGATTGGAATCGGTCATGGTTTCGCCATACCGTTGGTAAACAGCCCGGAGGCATTGGACGTTTTACCGTGACAAAACCTTGCTGATTGGGCGCACAAGCCTCCCCAGCTTCATCTAAGATTTCTACCTGATACCCCGGGACAGGAACCGTTGCTGAGCCTGGTTTCACCGGTAGAGTCTCGATACCCGTTGGGTTCGCTGCAATGGCCCAACCGGTTTCCGTCTGCCACCAGTGGTCAATGACTGGCTTGCCGCTTACCTCTGTCACCCATTCTAGGGTTGGCGGGTCTAAACGCTCCCCTGCCATGAAGATGGTTTGTAGCTTGCTAAGGTCATAGTGCTGTAAGAACTCCCCTTGCGGGTCCTCCTTTTTCACAGCTCGAAATGCGGTGGGAGCGGAAAACAATGCTTGCACCCCATACTCCTCACACACTCGCCAGAATGCCCCTGGGTTTGGCGTGCGCACTGGTTTGCCTTCATACAAGATGGTGGTGCAGCCATGGATCAGAGGTGCATAAACGATATAAGAGTGCCCTACTACCCAACCAACATCAGATGCAGCCCAAAACACGCCATCCTCCGGAATGTTATAGATGGTGCTCATTGAGTATTTCATCGCAACCGCGTGACCACCGTTGTCCCGCACCACCCCTTTAGGTTTACCTGTGGTGCCTGAGGTATAGAGAATATACAGGGCATCGGTCGCTTTAACGCTGGTACATGGCGCTGGCGCAGCTTTCGCCACCTCGGTTCTCCAATCTAGGTCTCGCTCATTGCTCAGCTCAGCTTCAAGCTCTGGGCGCTGATAAACCACCACATTAGACGGTTTCCAACGGCTTTCCATGATGGCTCTGTCCACCAGCGGTTTATACGCAAGCACCTTGTCGATCTCTATGCCGCAAGAGGCAGTTAAAATCACTTTAGGCTCGGCATCTTCAATGCGCACCGCAAGCTCACCAGGAGCAAAGCCGCCAAACACCACTGAGTGCACTGCGCCAAGCCTTGCACAAGCAAGCATCGCCATCACGGCTTGAGGGATCATCGGCATATAGATGACCACGCGATCACCCTTTTCTACGCCCAGCCCTGCCAACATGCCCGCTAGCTTTTCGACTTCAGTCAGCAGTTCGCTGTAACTGTACTTTGCTTTCACTCCGGTCACTGGAGAGTCATAAACCAGCGCCGTTCGGTCTCCTCTCCCTTGCTCCACATGGTGATCCAACGCCAGATAACAGGTATTTAGCTCGCCATCAGCAAACCAGCGCTCTATGCCATGCTCGTCCTTTCCAAGGATGGTTTTCGGAATAGTAAACCACTCTAGTTTTGAGGCCTGCTCCGCCCAAAAAACCTCAGGGTCGGATACAGATCTTTGATACTCAGTTTGATAATCAGACATACTAGGCTCCTAGTTAATGACTAGAGACTGCATAAACTCGTTAACGCTTGTTTGCTCAAGCTTGGCTTGGTCTTTACAAAGCTTATAAATGGCTTGGCATTGAGCTTCTGGGTAGCGCGTACGTAAGTTCGACAAGAACTTTTGCTCAAGAACTGGAATGCCCTCAGCGCGACGTCTTCTATGCCCAATCGGATACTCCACCTCCACTTTTTGCGTAGAGCTGCCATCTTTGAAGAACACCTGAATTGCGTTGGCGATTGAGCGTTTATCCGAGTCCAGATACTCCTTGCTGTAGCGCTCATCTTCTATGATGGTCATCTTAGATCTCAACTCATCGATGCGAGCATCGCCCTTATGGAAGCTATCTTCGTAATGCTCCGCAATCAGGTCACCATGGATAAGCGGCACCGCAATCATGTATTGCAGGCAGTGATCTCTATCGGCTGGGTTTGCCAACTCACCCACTTTAGAAATGATGCGAATAGCAGACTCATGGGTAGTCACCTCAATACGCTCTATCTCAGAGAGCTTATCTTTAACCTCAGGGTGCAAGATCACCGCCGCCTCAACCGCTGTTTGAGAGTGGAACTCCGCTGGGAAAGAGATCTTAAACAGCACGTTCTCCATCACATAGCTCTCAAAACTTTGGCTTACCTTAAACTGCTCACCCTTAAACAGCACATCGAAGTAGCCCCAGTTTGGCGCTGAAAGCACTGTTGGAATGCCCATTTCGCCCTTCATGGTAATCATCGCAAGACGCACCGCTCGAGACGTAGCATCGCCGGCAGCCCACGACTTACGTGAACCAGCATTCGGCGCATGGCGGTAGGTACGCAACGCGCCGCCATCAGCCCAAGCGTGTGACAAGGCATCTATCACCTGATCTCGATTGCCGCCAAGCATCATGGTTACCACTGCGGTCGAAGCCACACGCACCAAGAGCACATGGTCTAAGCCAACTCGGTTAAAGCTGTTCTCCAGCGCTAACACGCCTTGGATCTCGTGTGCCTTGATCATGGCTGTGAGCACATCCTTCATAGTCAGAGGTGCTTTACCTTCAGAGACAGCGACACGGCTAAGATAATCCGCCACCGCCAAAATTGCGCCTAGGTTATCCGATGGGTGGCCCCACTCTGCCGCAAGCCAGGTATCATTGAAATCAAGCCAACGAACGATACATCCGATGTTAAACGCAGCGGTAATAGGGTCTAGCTCATGAGAGGTTCCCGGCACGCGAGCACCATTAGCTACCTGCATGCCCGGCACAACCGGTCCTAGGTGCTTGGTACACTCAGGAAAGCGCAGTGCCAGCAAGCCACAGCCTAAGGTGTCCATCAAGCAGTTACGCGCCGTGTCATACGCCTCGCTAGATTCAATCTCGGTGTTCATCACGTAATCGGCAATTTGAACAAGCAATTCATCCGGCGCTTGGCGCTCGTTTAGATCTACATTTTGACTCATCATCTATTCCTTTAAATTAACGTTGTTCAATTGGTAGCCAGTCTTGATGCTCAGGACCATCGTAATCAGCACTCGGACGAATAATGCGGTTGTGCTCTCGCTGCTCATAGATATGTGCGGCCCAGCCAGTCAGGCGACTCATCACAAAGATTGGGGTAAACAGTTTGGTTGGAATATCCATAAAGTGATAAGCAGAGGCATGGAAGAAATCGGCGTTACAGAATAGGCCTTTCTCGCGCTTCATCACCGACTCTACTCGCTCAGATACCGCATATAAATGGGTGTCTCCTACCTCTTCAGAAAGCTGTTTCGACCAATATTTGATCAGTGCATTTCGCGGGTCTGACTCTCGATACACCGCATGCCCAAAACCCATGATCTTCTCTTTACGCTCTAGCATTCCTAGGATGTTCTGCTCCGCTTCCTCCGGGCTCGTCCAGTCGTTGATCATATCCATAGCGGCTTCATTCGCACCGCCATGCAGTGGACCGCGCAAGGTACCGATAGCGGCTGTGATACAGGAATGAATATCTGAGAGAGTGGACGCGCACACACGGGCGGCAAAGGTAGAGGCGTTAAATTCGTGCTCGGCGTACAAAATCAAAGAACAATGCATCACTTTTTTATGCAGCTCAGACGGTGTCTTGTCCGTAAGTAGTTTTAGAAAGTAGCCACCGATGCATGGCTCGCTCTGATCTTCGGTATCCACACGCACACCATCATGACTAAAGCGATACCAATAGCAGATGATGGCCGGAAACAGCGCCAACATTCGCTCCGTTGCTTGTTGCTGCTCATCAAAGCTCATCTCTTGCTCTAGATTGCCGAGCACCGAACAGCCAGTACGCATCACATCCATTGGATGTGCGCTTGCAGGCAGCAACTCTAACGCTTGTTTTAGTGCCTCCGGCAGACCGCGTTGTGCCACTAGTGCTGTCTTGTAGTTATCCAATTCAGTTTGATTTGGAAGGTGCCCCTTCAGTAGTAGGTGCGCCACTTCTTCAAACTCAGCGTGCTTGGCCAAATCTGAGATATCATAGCCACGATAGGTTAAGCCCGTACCCGACTTACCCACGGTACATAGGGAGGTTACCCCTGCACACTGGCCTCTGAGTCCTGCACCTCCGATAGGTGCGGTAGTTTCCAACGACATAATCACTCCTTGTGACCTGTTTACGTTTGTACTACTTCCAACTCAAACGCGTCAGGTTCGCTCAAATGTTATCGACGAAATAGCTCGTCTAGCTTCTGTTCAAAATCATGATAATTCAGGTAGTTATACAACTCGGCTCGAGTCTGCATCTGTTCTATTAATGCTTGTTGATTGCCCTCAGAAAGCAGATGACGATAGGTTGTTTCAGCAGCCTTATTCATCGCGCGAAACGCCGATAGCGGATAAAGCACCATATCCACGCCCACCTCGGCTAGCTCTTCACAGCCATACAGAGGCGTCTGACCAAACTCGGTAATATTGGCCAAGATAGGAATATCTCTGCCTATGGCAGACTTAAGCGCGGTAGAAAAATCGTGGTATTGAGACAGTTCATTCATCGCCTCAGGAAATACCATATCCGCGCCCGCTTCCACACAGGCGATAGCACGCTCTAGTGCTCGCTCCATCCCCTCTACCGCTAGCGCATCGGTTCTTGCCATAATCACAAAATCACTGTCGATTCTGGCATCAACGCTCGCCTTGATGCGGTCTACCATCTCTTCTTGGGTTACTATCGCTTTGTTTGGTCTATGACCACATCGCTTCTGCGCCACTTGATCTTCGATATGCACGGCGGCCACACCGGCTTTTTCCATCGCCTTAATGGTGCGGGAGATGTTAAACGCCCCGCCAAACCCGGTATCTATATCCACCAGCAAAGGCAGATCACAGGCATTGGTGATGCGCGAAGCGTCAATAAGCACATCAGTAAGCTCAGTAATGCCGAGATCCGGCAATCCATAGGAAGCATTCGCCACCCCAGCTCCCGAAAGATAAATAGCCTGATGCCCAACATCTTTTGCCATCAAGGCACAGTAGGCGTTCACCGTGCCGACGATTTGTAGCGGATCGTTTTGCGCCACCGCCTGTCTGAATTTCTTACCCTGACTCATCAATTTTCCCTTACTCAATCTCTGATTCGAGCAAGCGTCTGCTGCCCGAGATATGACGACGCATCAAGATTTCAGAAAGCTCTTCATCTCGATTACGGATCGCCTCTAATATGAACTGGTGCTCGGCTAGCGCCTTATGAGGGTGGTTATGACGGCGCGGCGACTGATAGCGATACATGCGAATTAGGTGATAAAGCTCACCGCACAAAAGCTTAATAAGATGCCCGTTCCTACTGGCGTGAATGATCTGATGATGAAAGTCGAAATCCCCTTGTTGCAGGGCATAAGGCTCACCATCTTTGTTGTTGAGGTGCTCAGCATGCGCTTGTAGCAACGAAGACAAACGCTCAAGCTCTGACTCAGTAATGTGCTTGGCAGCAAGCCTTGCCGCCATTCCCTCTAGAGACTCGCGCACTGTGTAAAGCTCTATCAGATGCTGTTTCGAAACGCTGATCACTCGCGCGCCAACATGGGGGATGCGCTCAATAAGACCTACCCCTTCCAAACGCATCAAGGCTTCACGAAGTGGCCCACGACTCACCTCAAAGCGTTTGGCAAGCTCGGGCTCGGAAATCTTACTGCCTTCTGCTATCTCACCACACACCACGGCTTCGATAAGAAACTCGGTGAGGTTCTCTGATTTAGTGGTGTCTTTTACTAACTGCGGAATATTCATCTAAGCCCCAAGATTGTCGACAATCTGCTTTTTCTGATTAAAATTTAGGCTTATATGCAACTAATAACAATCAAATTGTTTACAATTTAGACTAAAGGCTAATGCTGATGGTCAAAAATAATGCGGTAGATCACATCAATCCCGCCTTTAACTCGTAAGTGCGCCTGTTAATTCACAAAAAACTGATTCATCGCAATTCTTTGCACCATTCAGAAGAGGATACTGATTCGACAAATCAATAAGTTACCGTGAGTGAGATATGGACAACCTAGTAGAGCGCTTTCTACGCTATGTAAGCTTTGATACTCAATCAGATCCCGAAAACAATCACTGCCCGAGTACTGAGGGGCAGCGCCTATTCGCCAAGCAACTTGAGAAAGAACTCAATGAACTGGGCCTTTCTGACGTATCACTGGACTTCAATGGTTATCTCACCGCACGCCTGCCTTCCAACGTCGACTATCCAGTGCCGGCAATTGGCTTCATTGCCCATATGGATACCGCGCCAGATGCGTCTGGTAAGGATGTACAACCTCAGATCGTTGAGAACTATCAAGGGGGTGATATCGCCCTAGGCATTGGCGATGAAGTATTGTCACCTGTGCAATACCCAGATTTGAGAAAGCTGCTCGGTCATAACCTGATCACCACAGACGGAACCACCCTTCTTGGTGCCGACAACAAAGCAGGTATTGCCGAAATCATCACTGCTGTTTCGCACCTAATCGCCAACCCTGACATCAAGCACGGTGACATCTGTATCGGTTTCACCCCAGATGAAGAGATTGGGCGTGGTGCCAATATGTTTAACGTTGAAAAGTTTGGCGCGCAGTGGGCTTACACCATAGATGGCGGCCCTGTGGGTGAACTGGAATACGAGAACTTCAATGCGACTTCAGCGGATGTCATCTGCCATGGCGTAAACGTGCATCCAGGCACTGCCAAAGACAAGATGATCAACTCAATGAACATCGCTGCTCAATTTCAGATGATGATGCCAGCCGGTCAAACCCCAGAGTGTACCCAAGGCTATGAAGGCTTTTATCACCTTAAATCCATGAAGCCATCGGTGGCTCGTACTGAGCTTGGCTATATCATTCGCGATTTTGATCGCGAAGGGCTTGAGCGTCGCAAAGCCTTTATGCAAGCTCAGGTTGAGCAGCTAAACAGCCAACTAACTAAAGGCCATGTTGAACTAAAGCTGACCGATGCTTATTTCAATATGCGTGAAATGGTTGAGCCTCATCCGCACATCATCGAGATAGCCAAGCAGTCTATGATTGATTGCGATGTCATCCCAGAGATCAAGCCTATCCGTGGCGGCACAGATGGCGCTCGCCTTTCCTTCATGGGCCTGCCTTGTCCAAACATCTTTACCGGCGGCTATAACTTCCACGGTATCCATGAGTTCATCACCATAGAGGGTATGGAACAAGCGGTTAAGGTGATCTGCAAGATAGCGGAAAACACCGCCAAACAAGCTAAGTAACATCAATGCCCGGTGTTACCCTAAGTAATTGGAGATGCTCGTAGGCGGCAAACGAGCCAAGCGCCTGAGCATAGATGAACTATGTGATGGAGCGGGGCTGGCCATCCAGTGAGGAGTGCCAGCCAACACCCCAGCATCTTCAAGTAAGACGGGTATATACTGGTTGGGCATATTTTTATCTGAGCTTTCAAACAGACACTTTTAGTCTCTTTTACAACTAGGATAGAGCCACTCCCGAAAATTGAGACAAACCATGAACACAGCATCGCATCAAATTCTGTTTGATAAGCTCATCGACTGGCATCAGCATAAACACCCAGAGTATGCCAAAGCCAATACGCCCAATCCCGAGTCGGAAGCCTGCTTACATGAACTGGTTTCAGAGATTTTAGAGCCGCTACAAAAGGCTCTAGGCGAAGTCTCTATCACCTATGGTTTTAACAGTGCCGAACTCAACCGTTATGTTCAACGTATCAACGCAAAAGATACCGGCCCAAAGGAAGACCAGCACGCCAGTAAAGAGCTGAACCTCAAAGGAAAACGCATCTGCACTAGAGACGGCGCATCATGCGACCTTTATGTGGAAGGGTATGAAAACCAGATGCACAAGGTCGCCCTCTACATCACCCAAAACCTGCCTTTCGATCGTCTCTATTTCTATGGCAAAGACCGCCCACTACATGTGAGTTTCGGACCTGATCATAGCCGATACATCCAATATCGCCGTACCAAAGAAAACGGCGACCGCGTGTTAGCAAAGGTAGTGAAGATTGATAAGGCTCACGAATACTTCGCTGACTTTTGATTCAGCCCACTTTCTCAATCCACTGGCGCGATATGATAAGTAACTCTAACAAATAGCCCATATAATGGCGCCGTACACAGCAGTATCTCCACGGAACTGAGGCTCTGTTGCTTGGTAAAACCTTTTCAGATTTTAAGCAGGTGGCTAAATATGTTTTCAGTAAATCTTTGTCCGACAAACAACCAGACTCTTTCTCCTGAGCTAAAGAACAACCTAGTTGCCAAGCTACAAGACTATTTCTGCGAAACCGAGATCTCATTCTGGGAGTCCGACTTTGTTACCCAAAGCGGCAAGTTCAAAGATAGCGAAGAGGTATCGTGCCCACGTTGCGACCACAACCACACAGTCGACGCTGCAGAGCTAATGCAATTCAACAGCAAGCTCACTATCGTTCCAGCTGACCAAATTGCAGTGCAGATGCCATGTTGTCACCACGACACCAACCTAGCAGAAATGAGCTTCGAAGAAGCCGTATTCTCAAAGTGGGGCATCACCATCAAGGGTAAAAACCGCGCCGTACTGGAAGAGTTCCTTCATCACCAAGCCACACCCATTGCTTTAACGGCAGTTGAGGTGCCAGCTTAATCAAAACAAACGACCCGAGCTAAGCTCGGGTCGTTTGTTTTACCATTCAGAAACTAAAAGCCTTTTTTTGACTCCGCGAACCTGTAAACTCATTGCTTCAAAAACGTCCTCGAAGTTACGACATTCAGGTGGAATATTTGGTAAAGATAAAGTCGCTTCGTTGAAAAACCTTCCTTGAGTATTATCATCCCCCCAAGCCAGCTCCCACCAATTTAAAATTCGCTCTCTAGAGTCTTTTAGCCTTTCCAAACTTGGTAATCTATCACTTTTATTTAAGTTCTCAGATGCTAAGACCGGAAATAGATTCCATCGATCATTGTTTGGCCAATAGGCGAAAGGTAAGCAATGATCAACGTGATAATTGTTCTTTATCTTTTTACCGCTCCAAATACTCTCAACCTTTGAGTTTTCATCAACTAGTTCTGAAACTCTTTTTCGCACGATCTTGGTATCGTGGTCTCTTTCGTGCCAAGCTAAACAAGCGTGGTATTGCTCCAATGTAATCTCTCTAGTTTGATTTAACTTGTAGCTTCGCATTTGTGTGATCCACTGATTGACTACCAGAGGCTCTATCCAAGAGTGATAAATTCTCAAACATTCCCAAAAACTTTCATCCAGAATAAAAGTTCCAAAGCTACTTAAATACTTCAAATCGAGAACAATACTTTCTGCTTTCTTAACTCGTTCAGTTACGATCTGAAAATATGGTTTAGACCTATCTCCTTGATACGTATAAGTTACTGGCCCATCCTTGATGGTAGAAATACAATCTTTGATGGTTTGCTGGATCGCTTCTGCATCACCATTCAAAAATATCGACCCTATAGAAAGGTCATCAGGTCCAAATTCAGAAAGGTTACTCCATCCTTTTTCACGGACAAAGCCCAGTTTTTTATCTCCATTTTTCATTTGTTGGATAGAATGCTTGTCCAACAAACGCTTGTACTGGCGAATCCAGTAAAGTGCTACCAGACCAACGGGTAACACAACTTTCCCATCGTGCCTATCAATCACAGCTCCAGGGTGTGCATCTGCTATCCGAAGCAAAGTTCTTAGAAGGGCTAGCTTATAGGTTGCTGTTTTATTGTCGTTGACAATCACATGTCTAATTTTTGTTAAGTCTCCAGTACCATCATCGGGTAATGACAATACAATAGTTTGCCATCGTACATCTTCTCGGCTCAAAGTATCTGATTGCACTTCTGAAGAAAAAACCTTCAGAAGTGCATTATGCTTGGCAAGTTGGTCAATCTCTGTCTCAGAGACTCCATAAGAAATACGGTTGTCAGAAAAATCTCCATATCTTAAAGAGATAACTAGTTTTCCATTGGGGGCTAGGAGATTTGATAGTTTTCGGAATGCTCTCTCCCGATAAGAAGAAGGAATATGCATCCAAACTCCGCTTAACAAGATGACATCAAATCTAACTCCGAGATTGATAACCTTAGCCAAGCTAGGCAAACAATCCGATAGCCATGTCACTTTATCACCTGTATGTTTTTTCCCTAGCTTCAACATCTCTTTTGATGGTTCTACGGCATATACATCAGCTCCCAATTCACTCATTCGAAGAGCATCACGTCCAATACCTGCTCCAACATCTAAAACCGTATCTCCTTCAAGAGGCCAAAACGATTTCCAAGATTTGTGAACTTCGCTAAATGTGGTCGATGTATACTGCTCATAGAACTTAAGAGCAAACTTGTCGTAAACTGATGACTTATCAGACATAATTCTACCTATCAAGACAATCTCTTTATTAAAAGACAAAACTATCTTTGTGCCAATATTAGTTTCTTAAAACATTCTCTCAGCATTTAAATTGTTGCTGTTATCTAACTTACTTTTTGAATTCAGATGCTTAAAATCTCCAACACAGTAGTCCTAGCCGACTGGGAAATTGAAATGACTGCCATCCGTGCCCAAGGTGCGGGTGGTCAGAACGTCAATAAAACCTCCTCAGCAATACATCTCAGATTCGATATCAACCGCTCTACCCTGCCTAGCGTGTACAAAGAAAAACTGTTGGCATTATCGGACAGTCGCATCAGTAGCGATGGCGTTATTATCATCAAAGCACAGACCTACCGCACTCAAGAGCAGAACAGGCAGGATGCTCTGGATAGATTGGTCGAGCTCATAAAGAAAGCTATGGTGGTTCAGAAGAAGCGTCGTCCTACCAAACCAACTAAAGCTTCGCAAAAGCGACGACTTGAAGGCAAAAAGAAACGCTCAACGACTAAGTCATTGCGAGGCAAGGTCATTTAGAACCCTGCAAATCCTGTTAAATGATCTCGGTTAAACTTCGCCTCATTCCTTGTAGCAAGACTACTTGTCATATCTTATGATGCATTTTCTCTACACCTATGGTGTTCTGTAATCAATGCTGTAACAAAGGAATCTGTGTCGTGTCCGTAGTCTCAATCTCTGTAAACCTTTGGGGCAAGCTTACCAATAGTTTTGACACTGTCACTTTTGAAGATGGAACAATAAACCTTTATCGAAAAGGTCGTCGAATAGATACAATCGATACTGACAATTTTCAATCGTTCACTGTATCTTCAACTTCGTGGTTGGGTGGTTCGATAACACTTCCTAAAAGCACATGTTTAAATGGTCTAAATCCAAAACAAGTTTCATCGTTTACCGAGGCCATAAACACTGCAATTGAGAAGAGAGTTGCAAGCCGCACTCTATCAGATATCAAAGATTTTGAGCTTAACGCAGTTAATTCATTCCCTAGAGATTCTGAGTCCAAACATCTCGCACAAATCTGTGAATCTATCCATCTTCTAACTACACAGAGACCAAGCTTGTTATCTAGTTTCGGAGATTCTGACCGGAACCTAGTTCGTTTGATAGCTGACTTCTATCCTCTTGATATAGCATCTCTTCGCGCATTTCACGAAGGGAATCAACTTCAACAACGAGAGGAGTTTTATGACGCTGTAGAATCAAATCCGCTAACCCAAGAACAACGTTTAGCGGTTATACGCAATAATGATCGCAACATGGTGCTTGCTGCGGCTGGTACAGGTAAAACCTCAGTGATGGTGGCAAAAATACTGGATCTTGTTGACCGAAAAATCGCTAGCCCAAGTCAAATATTGACGATGGCTTACAACAAAAGTGCAGCAACCGAGCTAGATGAACGCCTCTCTGAAAAAGCACAAAAGAGCAATGTTCATCTTGAAGAGAGACCCCAAATCTCAACTTTTCACGCTCTCGGCAGAAAAATACTCCAAGAAAGTGGTATCGACACGCGACTAAGCCAACTTACTCAGGATAGCGACAAATTAGACATTTGGGTCTCGCGCTGGTTACAAACCTACCTCTTAAAACACTTCGATAAATTGCCGACTCTAATAGAAATGATTGCTCCCCCAATCGACCCAATGAGTTATCGCAGCGCTGCCGCATTTCAACGTTATCAGCGAGATAACACCTTCAGCACAATCAAGGGAGAGAAGGTCAAAGGCTTTCAAGAGCTCCTTATCGCAAACTACTTGTTCATAAAAGGGGTTGAGTATGAATACGAACCTCAATATCCAGTGAAGCAAAGAGTCTCGGCTGGGGTCGATTATCGACCTGATTTCTACCTCCCTCAAGCAGATGTTTATTTGGAACACTTTGGAATCAGTAGGGACGGCTCTACACGCATCGACATTGATTCAGTGAAATACAACAGTGATATCGAGTGGAAGAGGCAGTTTCATGAGTCGAATGGAACGAAGTTGGTCGAAACTTATCACTACAACTGGGTAGAGGGTACTCTAAACAATCGCTTAGATTCCTTAATATCCGAGCTCGAGATACCAGCACACCCTAAGAACAAAGATGAAATTCTTAAACACATTAACGAATCTGACTATATATCTGATGGGGCAAAGATATTAAGAAAGTGTCTTTCCGCTATCCGCTCAGAAGGTCTGTCGCCTGCTACTATATTCCAGCGGCTTACCCATAACGACATCATAGATGCCAAAAGCACCACTGACTTGCTGACTCAACTTCACGACGACTATATAGAAGAACTTAGGTCGAATGAAAGTATCGATTTCGATGACATGATAAATCTGGCAACCGAGGTGGTTGCTTCAGACGAGTTTACTCCCTCCTGGAGCCAAATACTGATTGATGAGTTCCAAGATATCTCAGCGTCGAGAATGAAGCTAATCACTACTATTATCGAAATGTCGAAAACCAAACCCGCTTTAACGGTTGTAGGTGACGACTGGCAATCTATCTATCGTTTTTCTGGTGGAAAACTAGAACTAACTACTCGATTTGCAGATCTCATTGGTTCCTACAGTGAAACCAAGCTGCAAAAAACATTTAGGTATAACAATAGCATTGCAAAAACAGCTGGTCTGTTTGTTATGGAGAACCCAGAGCAGTATCAAAAGCAAATCCAAACCCATACCGTCGTCGACACACCTCAAGTTTACTTGCTCGATGATAAGAAAAATGGGAAAGATGCCCTTGAGACCAAAATATACGAGGTGGTTAGCAAGATAAGAAGTCATGACAGCCAAGGTTCGATAGCAATAATAGGTCGCTACAATTATTTGCTTTCTGAAGCGAACATCGCGTTAGGTAAACGTAATGCTCGAGACGGAGTAAAGTTCTGGACTTTTCACAAATCAAAAGGCTTGGAAGCGGACTACTGTATCCTAATTGGGTTCAGTCAAGGTAAGCAGGGGTTTCCCAGTGATACTTTAGAAAATACAGTGGTTGAGGCGCTCCTTCCCTCCATAGACAGCTTTCCGGACTCTGAGGAACGCAGGTTATTTTACGTCGGGGTAACTCGAGCAAAAAAGAAAGCCTATATTATTGCTGATCCAAGCTCACCTTCTAAGTTCGTGACTGAGCTACTCAACCCTAAATTTGGCGTTGGTATACATTCTGAGTCGTTCAAGCAGGCCTACCGAACCACCTTTAAATGTAAGCACTGTGAAGAAGGCTTCTTGAAACGAATAGAAGGTCAATATGGTGACTTCTACACTTGCAGCACGGGCAATGGATGCGCTGTTAAAAACGTACGAAGCTGCTCCAAATGTGGGTCTCCTTCTTCCGATACGCGAAGCTACAGTGTGTGTCACAACCCAGCCTGCGGACATAAATCCAAAGTCTGCCCTGCCTGTGGCAGACCTATGGTAAAACGAACAGGAAAAAAAGGGATTTTCTGGGGTTGCTCTGGTTACAGTTTATCGCACGACCAATGTACCTATACAGAAAAACTGAGCGCCTCAGATACAGAGACTGGAAGCAGTCGAAAGAAGAGAGCATAAACGACCTCCAATGAATAGCTCTCGCACTCGAATATCTATTAGCAGTTGAAAGTGTTTCGCTTATTTAAGAGTGTTCACACCCAAATATGAATATCTCTAATTCATCGTCAACCTAGACCAAATCAATAATCATGCGTCTCGAAAGAAACATATATCTTTGGAGAAAAAATGATTAATAAATTTAAGTACTCTTTGGTTGCAGTGTTGACGACTACTGCCCTTTCGGCGAATGCTGGCATTAAGATCTTGGACAATGACCAAGGGCACTTTTCTATCGGTGGTGACGTGGAGTTGGACTTCAACTATCAGGATAGAGACTCTACCCAAGGCAGTAGCAGTGAGTTTAACCAAGACGGTCGTATCCTAGTCGAGTTCTCTGGAGAGAGATACAGCGACAGCGGTCACTTCGTGGGCGTGAATGTAGAGTCGCTATTTAGGACCGATGGTGATGTAGGTGTGGATGACGTCTACCTAACCTTCGGTAAGAAAGATGGCTGGGCCATCACTGCTGGTCGCTTCGAGGCTTATGACATGTTCCCTGTTGGGCTAGATGTATTCCTTGAGTATTCGGGCGATACCTCAAACGACCTATATACCGATGGCAGTGCCTATATCTACCAGATGAAAGAGGCGCGTGGCCGTGGCTCTGACGGTCAAATCATGTATAACCAGAGCTTTGGCAATCTGTACCTTGAGCTTGCGACTATGATTGGCGACCGCTCATCTCTATTCGCAGACAGCTATCAAGGCGTTCAAGTGGATAGAGACAATGTGAAAGACTCCTTCTTGGTGCGCCCTGTTGTGGCTTATCAGCTCGGTGATTTTACCTTAGCTGCATCCATGGAAAGCAACCTAGTCAGTGATGCGATAGTTGACGTGAACGGTAGAGATATCTCCGACCGTACCGGTTACGGCGCAACGGTAAACTGGGCGAATGATGACTGGTCTGTCAATGCCAACTTCGCTTATATGGATGCGGTAGATGAAGAGAACATGTCTATGGGTCTAAACGCCGTGTATAAGAACTTTGGCTTAGGGCACGTCTACGCTACCAATGAATACGACAATAGCAGCTTTGCTGTGGGTGACGTGAATGTGCACACCACCTATGCCTCGTATGAGTTTAAAGATGTGCTAGACATTCAAGACTTCGGCATCGCGCTTGGTACTTACTACACCACAGTTGAAAATAAGACCGACAACATGAGCGTGTTTTCCGAAGACGATGATTTCGGTGCTCGCGTTAGGCTGACATACGTTTTCTAATATATCTGTGAAACATCAAGTTTATAAATGGCTATATTCCTTTGGCAAAATATACCCCCTATTTTACTCGGTTGAATATTGAACATTTATAAATAACGATTCTGATGTGCTTATTTATTCACAGCGATTAGAAACAGAAGAAGCCTGTTTAATACAGGCTTCTTTCATCTTTAATATAAATAGCTAGTTCGGTAAAGTTAGCGTCTTTGCTTACCTCTGTTTCGAGCCTTGGCAGCCTTATACGCAGAAGCTGCTTTCGCTTGTGAATCCAGAATTGAGTCAACAGTGAGTTTCATCGGCTCTCTTGGTTCAATTCCGTCGGCAAAGGTTCTCATACGTGGAGGAATGCCCTTCTCTTCTTCTGTCGGACGAGGCATTCGCTTGAATCGAGACAGATAGAATGCTTCTAGCTTCTCACGAGCCCAATCACTTTTACGCAGATATTTTACACTGCTCTTAATCGAAGGGTTGGTATGAAAGCAGTTAAAACGCATGGCGGTATCTAGGATATCCCAGCCGTAGTGTTCCACTAACTCAGTCACCATTTGTTCCAATCCCAAGCCATGCAGCGGATTGTTTTGTAAGCCTTCTCTATCGATTGTCATAGTATGTTCGCACCCTATTTTTGTTGGGCTAAGTCTAACACGACTAATGAGCTTGGATGAAAGTTAAGTATCAATCATCTTTTAGGCATGCAAGACGTAGGACTCTTGGTTGATATGGCGATTATTTGCAATCGGCATTATCAAAGCAAAGAGACTGACCACTGGCAGGAATCTCTCCCTTCTTATCACGCATACCATCAAGTTTGATGTTTAGGTAAGTCGGCTTGTCTCCTGAAAGGCCTACCCACATTATGTGGTCCATATTCACAAGCTGGTCTTCAAAGATCTTACCGCCGGAGGTCGCCAGTTGGATGTAGTCCTGCCCTAGCCTTTGAGTATATTGATAGCTATGCACATGACCGTTAAATACCGTGTAGTTGCGCCCCATCAATTCAGTTTCTATGGCCTTGAAATTCTTCTCTTGTTCATTCTGCCATACCGGCTTATGCATGAAGATAAAGGTCCAACGAACATTAGGGTTCTCTTGGATCGCATCAATCACATAATCACGTTGATTATCGCTAATTTCACCATAGTAGCGCTGGCTTAACTTGGCATATTCGGTATTTTCAAACTGTGCTGGGTCTTTCTTATATACCTCTATAGCCTGATTTCTTTTGACTTTAAGGTCGGTAAAGAAGGCATCTGTGAAATCCTCACTGTCCATCACAATAAACAGCGAATTCTGGTATACAAAGTGGTAGTAGCGGGGACCTATGGTCTTCTCATACCAGGTTCGCATCTTGGCATTGGATATATCGTGGTTGCCTACTGCTGGATAAAACGGGATACCCTTGTTCCCTAGATTATTTTGGAAGGTCGCCCACTCACTATTCATTTGTGCTTCGTCTTCGGTGCCACCTTCAATCAGATCACCGATGCTCATGATGAAATCTGGTTGCATCTGCTCGATACCCTTTGAGGCTACCTTAAAAACGCCGTCTCGCTCACCACCAGTAAGGTCACCAATAATGGCGAAACGTATTTGGCCTTTAAGAGGCTCGGGCGCATCGAACGCAAAGGCCACTGAGCTAACTAAAACAAGAGAGGAGAATATAGACTTGAGCATAGGGTTATCCATTTGGTTCGACACCTCAATTCTAATGCTATTGAGCTTATTCTCTTAGCCATTAGACGACAGCTATACCTGATAATTGGCTTTGTTTCCAATATCAAAATGAAGCGGCATCTGCCATTTTTTGATACTCAAAAAACCAAAGATTAATCCAGTAAACAAAGCACTCATCGCCGTTAATATGTCTAGATAGAAATATTGACCAATCAGAGCCAAACCGATAAAAACAGGGATAAGCTTTAGGCCCGGAACCTTAAAACAAAAGGACTCTTTTAGAGCAATGCCGGAAAAGGTAACGCAGAAAAGCAGTTGAGCGATGAGAGGCTGGCCTATGACAGCAATAACCAATAAGCCGACCCATGAACTCCACACTATGATCGCTCGAATATTCTTATCATAGATATGAAGGTTAGCGGCAATCAAAGCAGCACTTATGGCAAGCAAACTCATCACTGAAGCAGCGACTTGCGCGATGGATATATAAGCCAAGAAAAGGTAGGAGAACGCCAGTAATGAAATGCCGAAGCGATACCCTATAACGCTCAGCCTATCTAGGGTATCTAACTCTTCTTTATGTTCCGGATTGGCCATTACTGGTCGTGATGTGTATCGATGCGTTCAATATCTACACTGCCAGTCAGAGAATCTACCACTGCCTTATAGTGGACAGTTGGAGAGCTTTCAGATTTGAACTTGTATTTGAACTGGGACACGGGCAGTAATATCGGCGTGTCTTCGTAATAACTAATGCCGTAGCCATCAGCTTGATATTCAGGCGAACTGGTTAGAAAAGTCATGGCGCGCTTTTTATTTGATTCTTGATTGTAGCGAGGCATGGTGGATGGATTGCTTGGATAACTCGTACCATCGTGCTTAACCAGTCGAAGATAACCATTGCTCCAAACGATTAGGTTCTTCCAGCCGTTTGTCTCACGATGACCCAACATAATTGGTAGTTCAGTGACCGTCATTCGGGCAATCTGATTGTTGTCGCTATCGATAATAAAGGCTGTACATCCACCTGTGCCACAGTATTCCATCCCCTCCATTAAGATAAGGATCTCATCACTGCCATCACCATTCAGATCAGCTTTACCGGAATTGTATTTAGTGCCATCGGCCGTCTCCCCTTCAGGAAAGGTAACCTGTGCATAGCTTGGCAGAGGGCCTTGAGTTTTAACTTCAGCTTGGGTCTGCTTACTAGTTTCAGGGGCAGATTGGCAACCCGCTAACATAATGGCTAATGCCACACCTGAAAAAGCTTTGATTCCGTTCATAACCTAATTCCGATATATCAGTCAAAAAACGAGTTTTATCAGAAGTTTAGATTAGATTGGCTCGACATAGTAATAAATCGCCAGAAAATGGCATACCGCGCCCGCCAATACAAAGCAATGCCAGATGGCATGATTAAACGGAATGCGCTTAGCCACATAAAAAATCACGCCCAAGGAATAGATCAAGCCACCAACGGCAAGGAGTACCAACCCGCCTATTTCTAGGTGCATCGCCAGTTGATAAACAACGATTAACGACAGCCAACCCATGGCCATATAAGAGATGAGAGAGAAACGCTTGAAGCGATAGACAAAGGCCACCTTCATAATGATGCCAAGCAGCGCAATGCTCCAGATTACTATCATCAAGCCAATCGCTAGCGGAGTTCTTAGGCTTACTAACAAGAATGGCGTGTAACTTCCGGCAATTAGCAGATAGATGGCACTGTGGTCGAAGGTTTTAAGCCAGCGCTTAGCCCTTTGAAAAGGAACCGCGTGGTAGAGAGTCGAGGCCAAGAACAGCACTATGATGCTCGAGCCGTAGATAGCCATACTAGTAATGGTTAAACCATCAGCGGAGTGGTCTATCGCTTTTATCAAAAGCATGATCAAACCAACGATGCCAAATACCATTCCCGCCCCGTGGGTAATGGAGTTAGCTATCTCTTCTTTTACTGAATATTGAGCCTGTGACTGCGACATTTGCTCGCCCTCTTGCACGATTACCGAGCTAGTATGTCACGTTTAGCGAACAAGTGTAAGCTGAAATTTTATTCTCTGAAATTGGCTGTTAATCAATGAATGTCACAGAAATTAAACACGCTTAGCCAAGCCCCGATATCCGCTTCGAATAACGCGTTAGCGCATCTAGTGCTATTGTTATTTCTACGGTTCTCTTTGTTGTATGACCCCTCCCCGTTTACTTGAGAGGAAAATTCATGGGCAATTTCATCTTTGATAACCTTCTGATCATTGGCCCCGCAATCGTGGCGCTGATCTCCTGCTTTCTGCTGCTGCAGAACATTCGCAAATACCAACAAGAGCTGCAAAGCCTGACTCATAAAAAACAGGTAGAAGCCGAAACTGAAAGCGAGGCTGAGCTGGAAAGTGAGATCCTCGAGCATCAGCTAGAGAGTAATACCGAAACCGACACCCCTTCCCCATCGAGTAACACTGTTTACGGTGCGGCCCTCTTCTTATCAGTTCTACTGCTCACCTTGGCGGGTATCTCTGCGCAATCGAGAGTAAGTATCGCTCAAGTAGGTGTTGAAGAACTTGAAACGTCAAATCAGGAACTTCGAGACAAGATCCAAGTATTCGAAGAAGAGCAGACTAAGCTAGTCACCGAAATCAATGACTACAAGCAGAGCCAAAAGACCCCACTGGAAAGGCTAAAGATCGAAGATATGATAGACGGTAGAATGCAGGTCGCCTTTGGTTGGGTACCGAGCTCAGCAATACTATCCCTCGAAGTAGTCACTCCGAGCGGAGAAACGATAAACGAAGCAAGTGCCAACGGCTCAAAGGGCGGTCATTTCACCCAAGACCCTATGAATGGTACGCAAACCATCATGTGGTCAGATAAACGAACCCCGAAAGGCAAACACCGAATCATCATCCGTCATGTCTCCGGTGGTGCAGCTCAGCTTGGGATCAAGATAGGCATGAACAACACCATTCAAGAATATGAGGACGTATTAACCTCATCCGACGGAGTGTTAGAGCTCAATATAGAGGTGCCGTAATCTTTCAACACAAAGAAAAAGAGTGAGCGTTTTAGCTCACTCTTTTTTTGATTAGATATAAGGTCTAGTTGCACTCTTGAGCTCATAAAGCTCAATACTCGCCTTCCCTTTCTCTAGTTTGATGCTTTGACCATCGGTAAATACTCGCGCACTCATTACATGCTCGCCGCCGTTAACAAACAGCTCTAGAGAAGAGTTATCGGAAAGGATGCGTAATTCTACTTTCTCGCTTGCAAGCGGCAACTCACGGATCGTATCGCCTTGCTGGATTTGAGTGTGGGTTCTGTCTAATAACAGAGTGCCATTCTCTAGCTTGATAGACACATACTGCTCACCAGAGTTATGCAAACGAAGTTCGCCGCCCTGCTCTAACGTCACATTCAATTCAAAAGATTTACTAGTTAGGCCGGTATACGCCTCGCCTTCATTAAGTTCAAACTGCTGTTTTTCACCGCGAAGAGATTCAATCTCAGAAATTGGCCACTGGATAAGTTTGCCATCAACGTAAGTTAACTCGCGCAGTGCGGTCAGTTGATGCACCCAATTATTGCTTGGGTGTTCAATCTCATCTGGAAGCCCCATCCAACCGGACATAATACGGCGACCATCTGGTGTCTCTAAAGACTGCGGCGCATAGAAGTCAAAACCCATATCTAGGTTCTGAAACTCCTTCAGAGCAATACCGTTGTCTTGGCCAAACTCAGATTTGAAGATGCCGTTGTGATGAGGGATAGTATGGTGCTTGCTCTCAGACTCAATACCTTGAGGACCTGCAACCACAAAGCTTTCGCCATTTAGTTCGAAGAAATCTGGGCATTCCCACATATAGCCGAAATCACCCTGCTCTTCACCAAACAGGCCTTTGAACTGCCACTGTTTTAGGTCAGCAGAGCTGTAGATAGCAAGGCGACCTTTAAGGTCGGTAGTCTGTGCGCCAAGGAACATCAACCACTCATCACCACGCTTCACTATCTTAGGGTCGCGAATATGCTCGGTCACACCTGGGGGTAATTCAGGAACAATTGGACCGAGCTTTTTAAAATCAATCCCGTTTTCAGATACAGCCAAACACTGTGTGGTTTGGCGAATGCGCTCATTACCGATGCGAGTATTTCCGGTGTAGAAGAGCATCAACTCATCGCCATTGCTTAGCGCGTGGCCTGAGAATACGCCGTGGCTATCGAACCAATCAGATGGCGTTAACCCTAGCGGCTTCCACTCCCAGTTAATCAGATCTTTACTGGTCAAGTGTGCCCAGTACTTGTCTTTGTGCACACATGCATATGGATACCACTGATAGAAGAGGTGGTACTCGCCGTTGTGGTAGATAAACCCGTTTGGGTCATTAAGTAGACCTTGTGGCGGAGCCACATGCCAACTTGGGCTGAATTCACATTCAGTAGGCTGAACGCAAGCATCAGCGAGCACTCGCAGATTTTCATCAATCAAGGTACCAAGCTCTAGAAGCTCAGAGTCAGTTAGTTGACGTTCAATAGGAAGAACAACCTGAGTCTCGCCCAATACATCCAGTTTTACCCAGTTTTCGGTTTGTGAGGTAAGAAGACCTGCATCTACAACCTCAATAAACTGCTGCCCTTCTGCCTTTAGTACTCGGCGAAGGTTAGATTGACCACCACAAAACTCCACCAGATCTAGCACTGACTGTGACTGATTACTCATTGAAATACCGCATATCATTTTTGGGAACGTTTGCAATAATATTCATCGGGATAGAAAAATACAACGCTCAATTGATATGCAGATTAAAAGTGTGATCGTGATCTAAAGTTGTTTGGTGGCTTTGATGAGGGGGTTGGTTGAGTATGTTCAGTGGTAAAGATGCCGGATAGATTCCGGCATGACGTCGGTTTGAGGTGGTTTAAGTTCGTGTGCATCGCCATCCCGGCATGCTTTTAGCCGAGATCTTTGACACTCTAACGTAGCGCATTCGAATATAGAGTAAGTGCGTTACAAAGATGCCGGATGAGCTCCGGCATGACGGGCTTTTTAGATTAATGAGAATTAAGAAAGGCGACGCGACAGAGGTTCTAGAAAGTTTTGTTCCGCAAGCTACATATAGGAAATACGTCATCCCGGCAGGCTCTTAGCCGGGATCTTCAAGCAAAGCCCCACATCAAAAAGACCACCAACTGAAAGCTGACAGCTAAAAGCTTCCCTTAACACGTATCCCTATCAACAGCCGTAAAGCTCAGTACTACCTTGCTCGTTACAGCAGGCTGGCCATCGATAAGCTCAAGCAAGGTCTTGGCAGCGCTTTCTCCCGCTTTATCAAAGGTATAGCTAAAGGTTGAAAGAGACGGACTAGAAACAAAACCAAGCTCATCGTTACCTACACCTAGCACCTTAATGTCTTTGCCGACGCGCTTATCTGACTGCTCAATAGCCTTAATCGCACCAATAGCGATGCGGTCTGTTGCGCAGAAGAGGCCGTCGAGATCAGGATATTGTTTTAACAGCTCAGTCGCTTGCTCAAATCCAGACTCGATAGAGAAGTCACCATGACTATGGAAGATAGGTTCACGCTTGTTTTTAAACATCAGTGCCTGTTCGAGCCCTTGGTATCTGAGTTTATCTACCGCGATATCTTTGCTGGCTACGCCCATAAAGCCGATGTTCTCACAGCCTGCTTCCACCAAGCGACTGCCCGCGGCAAAGCCTACCCTTAGGTCATCGTGCACTATGCTCGGGATATTAAATAAAGAGCCGTCCTGCCCTACCAAAACTACAGGTGCTTGAGAGTTAGAGATGGCTGATACCAAGGCTTCATCGAGGTGTGTCGCATACAAGATGATGCCCTCTACTCGCTTTTGGTTAAATAGCTTAATGAAGTCTATCTCTTTTTGATAAGAGAGCTGGGTACTGGCAAGTAGCACCTGTTTTCCGGCTTCTTCAAAGGCAAGGCTAAGGCCGTCAACCCCTTGTGATGTGGCGTTTGAGGCAACGCGCGGCACGATAACCCCAACTAGGTTGGTGCGCTGAGACTTGAGATCTCTCGCCACTAGGTTAGTTTGGTAGCCAAGCTCATCTATCGCCTGCTGCACCTTGTCCTTCGTGCTCTGCTTTACCCCGTATTCATCGTTGACGACTCGAGAAACGGTGGATTTTGAAACACCAGCACGTTTTGCAACGTCGTGCAGACTAACCATGATATAGAACTCCCTACTATTAACGTTTTGGACTATCCATCAAATAGCCCTAGGTGTAAACCTTCAACCAAGTAAAATGCGTGCGCTCGATACTAAAGTGCACAACACAAGAATAAGTGTCTCAAAAATGCGTACTTAACACTAATACAGGTTAGATACATGTGGCTAATTTATAGATCATCATCACAAAGGTGAATAAGTCGCTTTGACAGTACGACGTTCAAAAATATTATTGCAAACGTTCCCAAAACGAATTCTAAAATTTCCAAACCTAATTACCGGAGCTTGGTATGAACTACCCAGTCATAGCAAAACAACTATTAGAAATGCTTGGAGGCAAAGAGAACCTTTCTGCTCTAGCCCACTGTGCAACCCGCCTTCGTCTAGCGGTTAAAGACGACTCTCTGATCCAAGAAGATGCGATCGACAACCTTGAAGGCGTTAAAGGCCAATTTAAAGTAGCGGGTCAATATCAGATCATCTTTGGCTCAGGCATCGTAAACCAAGTTCACGCTGAAATGGCGAAGCTAACGGGCATGACCGAGATGTCTACCAGCGAAGTAGCATCGGCAGGTAGCGAGAAGCAGAACATCGTTCAGCGTGCGGTGAAAGGTCTGTCTGACATCTTCGTTCCTATTATCCCAGCTATCGTGGCGGGTGGTCTATTGATGGGTATCTTTAACCTGTTGACCGCTCCGGGCCTTTTCCTTGAAGGACAATCGCTGATTGATGCCAACCCAGGTCTTGCTGATCTTGCAGCCATGATCAACACCTTTGCTAACGCACCTTTTGTTTATCTACCTGTTCTGTTGGCATTCTCAGCATCGAAGAAGTTTGGCGGTAACCCCTTCCTTGGCGCGGCGCTAGGTATGTTGATGGTGCACCCTGATCTTCTCAACGGCTGGGGCTTTGGCGGCGCATCAGTAAGTGGCACTATCCCGACATGGAACATCTTTGGTTTTGAGATCCAAAAGGTGGGCTATCAAGGCTCTGTTCTACCTGTACTGGTATCGGCGTTTATACTGGCTAAGGTTGAAAACGGCCTACGTAAGGTCATTCCATCGGTGCTCGATAACCTGCTAACACCTATGCTGGCTATCTTCATCACAGGTTTCCTAACCTTTACTCTAGTAGGTCCTATCACGCGCGATGCTGGCTTCCTATTGGGTGATGGCCTGAACTGGCTATATGACTCTGCTGGCTTTATCGGCGGTGCGCTATTTGGCTTTATCTATGCGCCATTCGTTATCACGGGCATGCACCACAGCTTTATCGCAATCGAGACTCAGCTTCTTACAGACATCGCGGTTACTGGCGGTACCTTCATCTTCCCTATCGCAGCTATGTCTAATGTTGCTCAAGGCGCAGCGGCTCTAGCTGTTGGCTTTAGAACTCGCGATACCAAGCTTAAAGGCGTTGCTATGCCATCAGGTGTCACAGCACTTCTAGGTATCACTGAGCCAGCCATGTTCGGTGTAAACCTTAAGCTTCGCTATCCGTTTATCGCGGCTATCATAGGTGCGGCAACCGAAAGTGCATACATCACGCTGTTCAACGTCAAAGCCCAAGCTCTGGGCGCGGCGGGTCTTCCAGGCATCATCTCTATCCGCCCTGAGAACCTAACCCAGTATGTGATTGGTATGGCTATCGCGTTTGCTGTTGCATTCGGCCTAACCCTAGTACTTGGAGTACGCCACGCAAAAAAGCAGACTAAGCTAACCGCTGCAACGGCTAGCTAATCGTCCAAAACTGAAAAGAGCGCCAATTTGGCGCTCTTTTGTTAGGTTCTGTTGACCTAGTTAAATAATGAGGCGGCTCGTGCCTTAGTACATTCCACTGGGAACTGATTCTGTACGGCACTGACTGATGAGCAGACCGTCGACAATGCCGTGTTGTTGTTCCAAACAAATACAGCACCAAGTGCGACTACTACCGCTACGATAACCAGTTTCTTCATCCTTACTCTCTCAATTGCACGTTAACCTTGTTGCTAAGCATAGACGACGCAATAAAAGTTTAAATACATGAAAACAAAGGTTTACCGTATTATGACCTTATTTAGCTAAGATCTGACGCCAAACCGCCACTTCGTCAAACAATACGTACTCTCGGCGAAGACCCCAAGGCCCAAACTCTGCATGGCTTGCGCCCATGATATATACCTCGGCGCCAGTTGGCTCACCAAACGCACCATAGCCTTCATGCTTACCCTTTAGAGACCAGCGAATCGCCGCACGTGGTGACATCATCTGCTCTTCAAGGCCGATGCAGTGCTCTATCTTAAACTCAGCATTTGGAAAGGCGGAGCGAAGGCTCATCCAGAAAGCGTCTATCTCGGCGTGTGAAAGTGCGGTTTGATTTCCGGCATACTCGCCAATACAGGCGCGGTCATACTCTCTCGGGATAACGCTAAACTCGGCCGCCATGATGGACTCTAGGATCTGAGCATATTTCAAACCCCAAGGGCTATCGTTTCCTGGGCTTTGGTAAGGACCGGCTACATCCAAATCTGGTGTAAACACCTGCGCCCCACCCTCAGCTTTAATTTGCTGAAGCGCCATCTCCTTTGGCTCAATACCTATCTGTCTTGCTACGGCGCCTTGGTCTCGAATCAGCCACTCATCGTTAATCTGATTATTGATGGCATGGCAATCGGCAATGATTCGAAACTTCAAACGCTTGCCAGTCGCCTTGTGGGTTGCAGTGGAGATAATACGGTGCGAAGAGAGCATTCCCGTTTCTGGTGTGCCTGACCAGATCACGTCCTCGCCAAGCAGGGTGCGGTCTGGAAACTGTGCCAGCACTTCCATGGTGGCGTTTATCACCTGCTTATTGCCCACGGTGATTGCCTGCGGGGTGCGCACGATAATATCTGGTGAGTAATATTCGTGTAGGGTATGTAGGCCGCGCGCCTCCCAGATCTCACTGGTGATACCCAAGATATAATCGGGAAAGTCTTTCCACTTTGGATCGAATCCTTGCATAGACATAAAACCTCCTTATCTATCAAATTGTCTGTAACGCGCCTTATTCAATTCGCGCATTCGCCCGAGCACATCGACGCCGAGCTGATCATAAACATGCAGAAGATCCACCAGCACCCAGTTCTCGCGGATCTTGCCGTTCTCACAACGCCAAAAATCGAGACTGCGCATAGTGATCTCTTTGTTACTTGGCGCAATGCCCAGCCAACCACTGCCGCTGACTGTCATCTCCATTCCCGGCCAAGCAGTAAAACCAACATAGTTTTTATCTGCGAAAAGATACCCCATGCCTTCTTTGGTGCGCCTGTTTGGCAGGGCATTCAAGAACGGGATCTGATGCCAGTTGCGAAAACCTTGAATACCGCGTGCGGTACCTATGCCCGATGGCCCATACCAGCTACATTTTTCATGCCAGTATTTCTCTAGCTCCATCGCCTCAACACCGCCTGTGGCATGCTTGGAAAGGCCTGTTAGCATATCGCCCACAAGATTAAGGCTCGCCTGTGCTTGAGCAATATCAGTACCCGCTACCAAGCCATCATTGGAGGCCGGCGCTGGCGGGTTCCACTCCCAGCCCAGGCTTGGCACCATAGGCCAAACCCCGGCTTGCATCATAAGCTGCGGAATATCCCACAAGGCTTGTACTTCAACCACTTTATTGTCTTCAACGCGATAGAACTCGTGAAAGCGCATCGACATCTGATGACCGGTTGGCGGAATATCCAGCCAAGGTTCGAGAAAACTACCTGTGTAGTAGCCAGCCACGCCCACCCAGTAGGCACCGCGAGCCTCACCAGCCATCGAGATATAGGTACGTTTTTCTAGATCTGGCACAGCTTCTAATAGTGGTTGATAGACCTCATAAGCCAGTGCTTGTGGGTTAGAAAGCGTCTCAAACGGGTGCGCTAGCTGTATCTTGGCATTTGGGGCAAAGTTGTGGTCTATAAAGCCACTGATCTTCTCTAGATCAAAGTCATACATCAGCTTATCAAGGGATTGAATAAGCTCCTTTGCGCCCAGCTCTAGCATATTGGCTCTCCCACTTTGTAAAGCGGATTCTCCTCGCTATCACGCTGCTCCCAGCTGCCACCATTGAACGGGTCAACACCCAGCTGCTGCATCACACTTGGGAAATCCACCATCACGTAGTTATCGACTATCTTGCCATCCACGACCTTCCAAAAATCCATGTAGCGGATGATGACCTTCTTACCCGTTGGTGCAATGCCCATGAACTCGCCAGTGTGTACGGCCTCTTGTCTGCCAAAGGCTGCGCACCATTCACCTTGTGTGATGCGTGCTTCATCGGTACAGACTTTCTCAGAAAACGCTGCTTGGAATGGTCGCTGCCAATTTTCTTGAAACTCTTTTAGGTCTTTCTTGAAGCCGCAACCGCCGTTACCCATCCAGCGGAAGGACTCAGCAAAGAAAAGTCCCATATTATCGATATCATGGTCATTCAAGCCATCAACCATGGCATCCACAACAGCTAGGGTTTCTTCGGTTTTAGTTAAGTCGTTATCCTTAGTTAGCACGCCTTGTTCAGGACGACGAAGTTCTAGTGGCGAGTTCATAAAAACCTCCTTTGTTATTATTTGGACAAGCCTCTCCCCCACCCGTTAAGGGCAGAGGGAGGTAATAGTGAATGTGAGTTAACCTTTTACTGCACCGGCAACGAGACCAGATACGATTTTCTTCTGGAAGAAGATGATAAGCGCCACGATTGGCAGCGTGATTGATACCGCGCCGGCCGCACTCATAGACCAGTACTTGATGTCATCGGCGCCAAATTGCGAGATGGCCACTGGCATGGTCGAGGCATTGGTCGCTGTCAGCGTTAGTGGGATCAAGAACTCGTTATAAGCCAATAGGAAAGTAAACAGACCTGTAGTGATAATCCCTGGCCACATTACTGGCACGATGGCTTTTCTGAACGCTTGGAATTGGGTACAACCATCCATCATTGCCGACTCTTCAAGCTCCTTAGGAATATTCATAAAGAACGAACGCATCATCCAGATAGTGAACGGTTGGTTGATAGCCACAAGCACCAAGATAAGCACGATGTGTGTATCGTACAGTCCAACCATACGAGTGAACTCATAGTAAGGAATAAGGAACACAGTATGTGGTAGCGAGCGGAATACCAGCGCCAGCATCAATAGCCAGAAACCAAGTTTTCCTGGGTAGCGCGCCAGTGCGTAACCCGCCAAGCAGCCGATGGACAGAGAGATAACCACCACACCTAGGGTGACGATGACCGAGTTCCACAAATACTCACTGAAGCCAAACTCTAGCCATAGGCTGGCATAGTTGCCTGCGGTTGGTTCAAACACCCACACCGGCGGGTTTGAAAAGGCATCTACCGGAGACTTAATGGACGTCATAATGGTCCAGAAAAATGGAAAGGCGCAGAACACAATCCAAAGGAGCATAACGGCGTAAACCATCATGCGTTGTACGCTCATATTGGTTGGGTTCATTGGCGAATTCCTTTTTGCTCACGATAGGTTAGATACAAGAACGGGATCAGTAGAACGAAGATACCCACCATGGTTAACACAGATACTGCGCTTCCTTTCGCCACTGCATCCTGCACAATACCCACGCGATAGTTGTAATACATGAGTGTCTCTGTGGCGTTCAAGCCACCTGTCATTACCGCCACCGAGTCAAACAAGCGATAGGCATCCATAATGCAGATCATCGAGATAAACAGAATTAGAGGCTGTAGTGCTGGCAGTACCACGTGCTTGATTTGATCCCACTGATGAGCGCCATCTAGCACAGCTGATTCTAGTGTGTCTTGCGGGATAGCTTGCAAGCCTGCGAAGAACACAATCGCCGCGAATGGCGTTACCTGCCAAATGCCATACATGATGATAAGTAGGCGCGATTCAAACACATCAGAGAACCAGTAGATCTCAACGCCGATCAAGCTAAGCAGATAGGTTACATAGCCAAAGTCTTGGAACAGCCATGAGAAGATCAGCGTACCTACTACTGGCGTTACCACGAATGGTAGAAGCGTTGCCGCCATAAAGATGCCGCGTACTTTTTTACTTAGCTTGTTTAGCGCAAGGGCCACGATAAAGCCCAGCACTAGCACAGAAATAACTACGCTCACGGTATAGATAAGGGTGAACTGAAACGCCGACCAAAACGCATCGTCAGCGAGGATTTCGAAATAATTTTCAAAGCCGACGTATCTCAGCTCACCCTTAAAGTTAAATCGGTTTAATGACAGGTATAAGGTCATCACCAATGGCGCAGCCATAAGCAGCACCATGGACGCGATGGATGGACCTGAGAAACCTAGAAAGTTACGTAAGTTCATCCTGTCTCCTTAATCGAGGTAGCCTTGCGAGCGAGCCTCGCGATAGTAGGTCTCAGCAGCATCGTTTAGTGCTAGACGAATATCGGTTTTACCTGCCAACGCATCAGGCAATTTGTTGCCAATCTCGGTGTGTGCCAAGCCATAGAAACCTTCTGTTGGGAAAGGACGTGCGCCACTTTCCATCATCTGGTTTAGAGCGGTCAGGTAACGGTACTCATCCCCTTCCACTTGGCTTGCTGAGGTGCGAGATAGGAACGCAAGATGATTACCCTGCTCCATATTCTCTTTCTTCATGGTTTCCATCATGATCTTGAACACAAGCTCGCGATCCGCACCGATACGATTCGGGAATACATAACCATCCCAGAAGATACTGGTGGCTGGCACGGTTGTATTTGCAGTCGCAGTTGGCGCAGCCGCGTAATTCACCTTGCCTACTACCTTAGATACTTCAGAGTTGTCCATTTCCGCTGCGCGAGTTGCCCAGACATTACCCATTACAGCCTTGTCTTGTTGGAAGTTAACCATGACCAGGTCATTGGACAGAGACAGTGCGTTTGGCGACATTAGAGGAAGTAGATCTTTTAGGATGTTTGCCGCTTCTACACCTTTCTCATTGTTAAACAATGGTTTACCCGACTCATCGAAGTATTCACCACCTAGTGATAGGTAGATGTTGGTGAACTCAGTCGCTACGTCCCAACCGCGACCCATCGCTTGTGATACTGGGTATTGAATGCCCTCTTTTTGCAGAGCTTGACCGGTAGAGACCACTTCTTGATAGTTAGTCGGAACCTCTAGCCCATATTGCTTAAACACGTCTTCACGATAAAAGAACTCTTGCATGTTCAGCTGGATAGGCAGTGCATAGATCTCACCATCTACTCGCGATAGATCCCAGATACTTTCTGGAATGTCTGCAAGGTCGTACTCATCCCAGTACTTCTCAACTAGGTCAGTAATAGGCTGGATCTGCTCTTTAATCATGAACTCATGAAAGCTTTGCGCTGAAACCTGAATCACGTCATATGGCGAGTTACCGCGACGGCTAGAAAGCACGATGCGCGCTTGCTCTTGCACTGCACTTCCGCTCACTAGCTTGTTTTTGATCTGTAGACGTGGTGATGCGCACTCTTCCATCTTGTCAGAGAAGTGTTTTAGCACTGGGTAGCTGTTTGAAAGCAATGAAATCTTGCCTTTCGCTTCCATATCGCCAAGGTCGCATGATGCCATCGCGTTTACTGAGAATAGTGACGCCGTCACAAGCGCCAATGTAGTTAGTGTCTTTTTCATCATGCCTTCCTTATGCTGCGCGCTCTGTGTATAGCTCTTCTGGACGAATGCGCTGTTCCGTAATTGAATCAAATAGATAGGTGTGCTCTAGATTGAACTTGAAGCCTACTTTCTCGCCTATGGCTAAGTCGCAGTGTTTATCCGCTCGGCAGATAATGAAGTGGTCTTCAACCTGCACGGTAACCAAGGTGCACTCACCAGTTAGCTCAACTGAATACACCTCAGAGACTAGGTTTGCCTCGCTCTCATCAACGATCTGCACATCCTCAGGACGTACGCCAAGGGTTGTTCCCTCGTTTGAGACGTTGCCAAAGCCTGACACCTGACAACCTTCGCCAGTGAAGGTGCCATCTACTAGGTCACCCTTGATGAAGTTCATGCCAGGTGAGCCGATAAAGCTCGCTACGAACAGATT
Organism: Vibrio ishigakensis; assembly: GCF_024347675.1. Classification (NCBI taxonomy): domain Bacteria; kingdom Pseudomonadati; phylum Pseudomonadota; class Gammaproteobacteria; order Vibrionales; family Vibrionaceae; genus Vibrio; species Vibrio ishigakensis. The sequence continues at coordinate 1,725,213 of NZ_AP024881.1, forward strand.
CGATGGGTTGTTGTAGATCTCTTTTGGCGTATCAAGCTGCTGGATCTTACCTTGATAAAGAACAGCAACACGGTCTGCCAGCGTCATCGCCTCAATCTGATCGTGAGTTACATAAACCGTGGTGCGCTGGAATTCGTGATGCAGATTCTTGAGAAGTGCACGCATCGAAACGCGAAGCTTTGCATCTAGGTTTGATAGAGGCTCATCCATCAGGAACAGAGCTGGCTCACGTACAATGGCACGCGCCAGTGCAACACGCTGGCGCTGGCCACCAGATAGGGTTGCTGGTTTGCGATCCAGTAGGTGATCGAGCTCAACACGTTTAGCAGCACGCATTACTCTCTCATGCAGTTCCTCTTTTGGCACTTTTTGCATCTCAAGTGGGAAAGCGATGTTGCCGTAAACGGTCTTTTGCGGGTACAAGCCGTAGCTTTGGAACACCATAGCGATGTCACGATCACGTGGGTGCGTATCATTCACGTATTTATCGTCGATATACACGTCACCTGTGCTCGGGGTATCGAGACCCGCGATCATGCGCATAGTAGTTGTCTTACCGCAGCCAGAAGGGCCAAGCAGTACCAAGAACTCCTTGTCCTTGATCTCTAGGGATAGATTTTCGATTGCGGTGAAATCACCCCAAAACTTCTTGATGTTCCTTAACGAAATTGATGCCATGTGTCTCTCCATGTTTCATAAACATGCTCGGATCAGGAAAATGATTCATCCGAAGCATAATTTTGCATACGAATTCATAATGACATTCATAACGCACAAAACAACAATTCATTAACAAATATCGCCAGCAGTTTACAAATATGTGGTTTCGCTCATAAATGAAGCAGTTAACACAGTGAAATTCGTAACAAACCTTGACACTGGACAAATAAAATACGAATTAAAGACACTTTTTGAGCAAGATCACGAAGTCATTCTCATTTTGGATAGGAATGCAAAACTAGCTCTGACTAGGTAAACCAAAACACAAATGAAGAATAACTATTCGTACCACAGATAGATGGTGAATTGTTTTAAACGAAAGGTTCTGGATAGTGTTTTGTAGTGTGGAGAAGAATTAGGGTGAAATGAAAATACTACTGCAGTATTAAGACCCCGGCTCAAGAGATTGCCACTGTGAGCTGTGAGCTGTGAGCTGTGAGCTGTGAGCTGTGAGCTGTGAGCTGTGAGCTGTGAGCTGACTGTTCCATACACTCCCCACTTAATGCAACTCTAGCACTCTTAAATTGGCCGTCTGAGTACCCCCACCAGTTCACATCCACTACTTCGTCATTCCCGACGAATGGCCTAGCCATTCGAGCGGGAATCTCTAGGGGCAAACCAGTTCATTTGTTGAAACTTACCTTTTCAGCAGTCTGTAACACAGAGCGAATGAAGCAGCCCTAGTCGGTGTTGAAACCCGATACAGCAGAAGACCCCGGCTCAAAAGACTGAAGTGCCCCCTTAAAGTTAGACATTTCTCTTAAGCAACTTTCAAGGCTTGGTTTCGATATTCTATCGGAGTCAGGCCTTTCAGTTTCACTTTGATTCGCTCAGTGTTGTAGTAATGGATGTACTCTTTGATGCTTCTAATCAAGTCATCCGCGTTGTCGAAGTCCCGACCATGATACATCTCCGTTTTAAATAGACCGAAGAAGTTTTCCGCCACAGCATTGTCTAGGCAATTGCCCTTTCGAGACATGCTTTGTTCTATTCCACGTTCTCTTAGCATCCTGACGTACAACTTGTGTTTATACTGCCAACCTTGATCACTGTGTAGTAATGGCTGAGTTCCTTTTGGGAGCTTGTTAATCGCAGCTTTCAACATATCTAGTACCAGCGGAAGTCGAACATGTTTTGTCACCTGATAAGACACCACTTCTTGATTGAAGAGGTCGATGACAGGTGATAGGTAGACCTTCTGTCCTTTGACCTTAAACTCTGTAACATCAGTAACCCACTTCTCATCTGGCTTGGATGCAAAGAAGTTTCGGTCGAGCTTATTCGGTGCTGCATAAGCTAACTCTCCTTTATGGGAGCGATACTTTTTCGGTCTAACAGTGGATTTAAGTCCTAGCTCTCTCATTAATTTGTAGACCGTTTTATGGTTTATTTGAATGCCCCTATTTCGCAAGGTCCAGTAGATACGTCGATAACCGTAACGACCTTTATGCTGATAAAAGATACGAGTAATAAGCTCACGCTCACTAGCATAGTTCGAGGGTTTCTGAGCCACCTTTACTTGGTAGTAAAACACACTCCGAGCAAGTTTTATCGCTCGCAATAGGTACTTAAGAGGATGATCAGGCTTTAGAGCTAAAACAGTCAGCGCTTTTTCTTGGTTTGTCCTTCTTTTTCCAGTCTTAGCTCCTTCAACTTTTTTAAAACCGCATTCTCCGCACGAAGATATAGAAGCTCCTCTTTTAGCTCCTCTAATGTCATCTCATCGTCTGGTTTGTTGGTAGTGTGCGATTTAGATTTCATAGTGGCTCGTCCTCGCGATCTTGGCTCAAGCCCTACGACACCAGAGTCTTGGTACTGGTGAAGCCACCTAGATAAAGCAGATGGAGTAGAGAGGTTAAGCACAGCGCTTGTTTTATTGATCGACCAGTTGTTTTCCCACATTAGGCATAAAGCGTCGAACTTCGCTTTCGCTGTTGTGAGGTGTTTATGAAGAAACGCTTGCTCGCCATTCTCTTCATAGACACGCGTCCAGTATCGTATTTGTCTGGAGTTGACATTAAATATCTTAGCGAGTGCTCTAGACGATATTCCGTCACTGCATTGCTTCGCTACCGATAGTTTAAACTCTCTGCTGTATTTGGACATAAAAAGACCCACAATAATTGGTTGTCCAACTATTGGGGGTCAGTTCAAGACTACCGGGGTGACGAACTTTGGGTCGAGCGTGGGGGCCTGTTCTATTGCCCTTCCTCCACTGACTTACATACAACACCCCGTCATTCCCGACGAATGGCCGAGCCATTCGAGCGGGAATCTCCCCTACCGAACAATCGCATTTCACCACAGACAAAAAAGCCCGCAACTCTCGTCGCGGGCAAACTCACAAACACATTCAATCAAAGGTTCGGCAGCGTCATTGAAATTGCCGGAATAAAGGTAATTAGCATCAGTGCTACTAACATTGCACCTATCCAGCCGATGATGGCTCGAGAAAGGGACTCTATTGGAACCTTACCCACCTGACTGGCCATAAAGAGGTTGGCCCCTAATGGTGGCGTCACAAAGCCAATGGCTAGGTTTACGATCATCACAATACCGAAGTGCACAGGGTCCATACCCAGGGCTGTAACGATAGGCAACAAAATCGGGGTTAGGATCACGATTGCAGCCAAGGTCTCCATGAAGGTACCGACAATCAACAGAAGCAAGGTAATGCAAAGCAGGATAAGTATCTTGTTCTCAGTTAGAGAGAGAATAAAGGTCGCAATCTCAGTAGGTAGACGCTCTAAGGTAAGGATGCGTCCAAAGGTAACCGAAGCACCTACGATAACCAGAACCGCACCCACCAGCAGCGAAGACTCCAAGATGGTTTTCACTACCGTCTTAACATCCAACTCTTTATACACAAACATGCCAAAGAAGAGTCCGTACATAACACCGATCGCCGCCGATTCGGTTGGAGTGAAGATGCCAGAGTAGATACCGCCGAGGATGATGACCGGCAATAACATAGCCCAACTGGCCTCGCGCAGTGCTGCCCACTTTTCTGACCAAGTCGCTTTTCTATCGTTACCCTGATAGCCCTTAATATGAGAGACAATCACGCAGTAGCCGATAAGCGCAATACCAACAACGATGCCGGGGATAATCCCCGCCATAAACATCTTGGTTACAGAGACCTCTGCGGTGATGGCGTACACGATCATTACTACCGACGGAGGAATGATTACGCCGATACCGCCCGACGATGCTATCAAAGCTCCAGAGAATGAACGGCTATAGCCCTTCTTCACCATACTCGGGATCATGGTCAGACCGATAGCGGCTACCGTTGCCGAGCCTGTACCTGAGATAGAGGCGAAGAACATACAAGCCACGATAGCAACGATGCCAAGACCACCTGTAAAGTGGCCAAAGAACACCTCAGCAACATGCAATAGACGCTTCGAGATCCCACCCTGGCTCATCAGATTACCCGCAAGAGTAAACAGAACCACTGCCAATAGTGGGAAAGAGTCCAGACCCGTTACTAGGCCTTGAACCAAAAATTCTGGGTTCAAAAATGGCAGGCTCATGATGGCGATCATACTCGCCCCTGCCAAGGCGATACCTACAGGTACGCCAATAAGTAGCAGCATACCAAAGCTGCCAAACAAGAGTGCAGACGTCATGCTTGTAGCTCCAGTAGTCGATTCGAGGTGCGGTGCTTCGCTTTAAGATGGATATAGCGAGAAGAAGAGAAACGCTGAACCACTTTACTCGGTTCAAACAGGCTCAACACACGCTGTTTGATACTTACACCGAGACGAATAACCGACAGTACCGCGCACACCAGTACCGAGGCGTACAGACAAGCTACCGGGATCTCCATCGCTGGTGCTATCTGACCAAGCTTCAAGCTACGCTCGATCACGCTGTGACCATACCAGGTCACGGCAAGCATAAACGCCATAAAGATAAGATCGGACAGAATAAGCATGCTCTGCCCTATTTTTGCAGGCAGCTTATCAACAAGGATACGTATGCGAATATGACGATCATCCTTGATGCAGTAGCTGATGCTGAGATACATAGCCCATACAAACAGGTAACGAGCCAACTCTTCAGCCCAAGGGATGGTAGCGTCAAACGCGCGAAGTACAATTTGCACACACAAAAGTGTAGTCATAGCGCTGATTGCAATCACAATCAGGCTAGGTTCTAGATATTTGTCTAAGAAACGAAACCATTTCATACAACTCTCCTTAGCCAATAATGAGGGTGAAAAAAAAGGCGCCGCAGCTGGCGCCAAACACGGATTAAAGGCTTTGGATTTCAGTCATAATGTTGTCGAACAGCTCTTCGCCAGTACGCTCACGTAGCGAGTCATATACTGCTGCGTTCATCTTCACTTTCATCTGCTCACGAACCTCAGCTGGCACATCGTTTACCTTCATGCCTTTTTCTTCTAGGTCAGCGATTACCGATGCATTTTGCTCAGCTGCTAGGGTGCGTTGAAGAGCGATAGTCTCGCGAGAAACCTCATCTACTAACGCTTGTTGATCGCTTGGCAATGCATCCCAGAACTCTTTGTTCATGAACAGCACATAGTTGGTGTAGATGTGGTTAGTTAGAGATAGGTAGCCTTGCGCCTCATAGAAACGCTCTGCGTAGATAGAGTACAAAGAACTCTCTTGTGCGTTGATCAGGCCCTGTTGCAGTGAGGTAAAGATCTCTCCCCAAGACAGCGGAGTTGGAGCCGTGCTTACTGAACGCCAAGCGCTTATCTGAGTTGGGTTTGCCGCCGAGCGGATCTTAAGGCCCTTCAAGTCATCCAAAGATTGAATTGGCTGCTTGCTGTTGGTTACGCTTCTAAAGCCCACTTCCATAAAACCAAGACCGTGGAAGCCCTTTGACTCCATAGACTGAAGCAGCGGTTTACCGATATTGTCGCTATCTAGTGCTTTGTGCGCCTGCTCCGTGCTATCGAACAGATAGAACACATCCAGAACGTTAAATTCAGGTACATAAGGAGCAAGCAAAACAGATGCACCAAAGGTCATCTGGAGGTTGCCTTGCTGTACAAGCTCTGTGGTTTCACGAACATCACCTAGCTGACGCGCTGGATAGATTTCCACTTCCAGTTCACCGTTCGAGCGCTTCTCTAGTTCTTTTTCAAAGTGAAGCATAGCCTTGTGAACTGGCGAGGTTTCTTGGCTGTCGTGAGCCAAACGAATGACGTTGCTAGCAAATGATTGAAAACTTAGGGTTAGACCAAGGGTGGCTATTGCAGCCTTTACTACATGATTCATTTTTATCTTCCTTGTTCTGCTTGTTGAATCACCTTCGGGGGCAACAAGCATTTATTTCGTTGATGCAATTCGGTGCATTCCATATCCAAATCTTGCATACGAATCCAAAAATAAAACATCACAGTAACAAGTCAACAACAAAACCCAACAAGTGTGCATGAAAATCCGTCGGATTATGAAAAATGGAGCATAAATCACAGAATAAAAAAACGCCCCTCTGGTTGGAGGAGCGCTGTTTTAGTGATTTTGTATTGAGGAACAACGTCCTTTTAGGCGCTTCCTCTTTGCACAACCTCACCTTGAACCAATAAATAGTCACCATTGGCATCTCGCTCGTCCTCGATGCGAAGCATCAAGTCGTCCACTGCTTGCTTGGTAATATCGTCTAAAGGTTGCCTAATTGTGGTCAGATTATAGGAAGGCCAAGCACTCATAGGGATGTCATCCACGCCGATAAGCGCGTAATCCTCGGGAATCTTCTTCCCTTGTCGTCGCAATCCATCCATCATCCCCATTGCCAAGATATCATTGGCGCAGAACAAGGCCTGCGGCTGATCTGACAACGACAATAGCTCTTTAGCCGCCTGCATACCGGCATCAAAGTTGTAGCGGGATTGAATAAAGATAGGTGGTGCTATTCCTAAGTTCGAAAGTTTTTGCGAGAACCCACTCCAACGTTCATCACTGGTCATAGAGCCGGTTTCACCGCTGACATAACCTAATTTGGTATATCCTTTGCTCACTAGATATTCTGCCGCCATCTGCCCTGCCAGATAATTATCCAAGCCGACACTGTTGGCGTTGATGCCATCGATATAGCGGTTAATAAGACTCAGGTGCACACCGTATTTCTCACACTGTGCTAACGCCCTACCCGATAAACGGCTGGTTGCGATGATCAGGCCGTCCACTTGATATTCAATGGCGCGAGAAATCGCAAGATCTAGGTCATCTTGGTCGATTGGGCACAACACCACCTGACCACCACGACGTTGTATCTCAGCGGAGAGTGTTCTCACTTGTAGGTCATACATAGGGTTAGATTCGCTATCGAGGGCAATAGCTATCAAACCAGAGCGGTTTGAAATAAGTCCACGGGCAATGGCGTTTGGCGTATAGCCAAGCTTGGCCGCCGCTTCCATGACCATTTTACGTTTCTTTTCGCTGATACTCGCTGTCGGGCTAAAAGCTCGCGACACGGTAGATTGGGATACCCCAAGCATCTTAGCGACATCGATAGAGGTGACTTTCGCTTTGATAGCTGCACTCCTCATTATTGCTCTCCTTGCCGCCCCAAGAACCTATGGGACGTTCCATTTGCCAAATTAAAACAAAGGGTTATTAATAAGCCCTGTGTAATCTAGCTATTCCAAAAGATTAACCTTTTCTTACATCTTGTGAAAGCACTAAGCGGATAGCATACGATCTCGTTCTAATTTAAAGCCTTCAATGATCATTTTGTGCTCAGAACCAACGCCGAAGAAGGTCACCCCAGCCTCGCTCCACTGCGGTACCATGCTTCCCGACGCTAGGAACATACCTACCGGCTTACCGACATCCTTAGCCGCTTTAATGATGCGAAGGCTCGCCTGGGTTACCACATCATCTGCAACCGAGCTTGCGCCATAGGCAACCGCAAGATCCACCTGACCAATGAATAGAGCATCGATACCCTCAACTTTGGCGATCTCTTCTACGTTCTCAACACCGATTGGGTCTTCAATCTGGGCTACAACCGTAGTGCTCGCTTTACTATCCGCAAGGTGTTTCGGCATAGGTTTAGTAGCATAACTCGCAGCACGAGTAGAGCCTGCATATCCCCTGCCGCCCTCACCATAGCGAGTGATCTTAGCGATGTGTTCAGCCTGCTCTTTTGTACACACATGAGGCACCTGCACACCGCTCGCGCCGCAATCTAAGGCATTGAGCAGGGTTGAAGGCTGGGCATCCGGCACACGCACCAAAGATGGTAGGCCAGACAAGCGCGCCGTCATGATGCAAAGGTCTAGAGAAGCCCTGTCATAAGGAGAATGCTCTGCATCTAAGATAATGAAATCAAGGTTGCTGAGCGCCAGCACCTCAATCACATGTGGGTGTGGGGTTTTGACAAAGGTACCTAGTTGTTTCTGCGATTGAAGCTGTTTAGCCAGTGACATTGCTGTTCTCCATATTGTTTTGCATTGGTATGCAAAAACATATCACGCAAATTGCAACAATCCAGCAATATTGATCGTGATCAAGTTAACAATTATTACAAAAGCTGTTCAAGAAAACCGCACACCAAACCCTACATAGCATGACAAAACCCAGCATTTACAAGGCTTAAACACAGTTTTTCAAACAAAACAAACACCCCTTGCTCAATGTTAAATTATTGTTTATTGTTCTTTTTGCATTCGTATCCAAAATTACAAAAACAGGCTGAAGAAGGCATCTTCATCCCCTACTGAACACCGACAAGGAGAACATTTCATGGCTCGTTACCTTAAAGAAGGCATCACCGCAGAAGTATCGGCATCGAACAACGAAAAAGTGCGTAACACAGTTGAAGAGATCCTAAAGAACATTGAAACCCAAGGTGATTCTGCCGTTCGTGAGCTATCTGAAAAATTCGATAACTGGTCACCAGAGCAGTTCCGTCTAACTGAAGAACAAGTTCAAGCGTGTGTGGATGCGCTAGATGAAGCGACTCGTCATGACATCGAGTTCGCTCAAAACCAAGTACGTAACTTCGCTCAGATCCAACGCGACTCAATGAAAGACGTTGAGGTAGAAACACTACCAGGCGTGGTACTGGGTCATAAAAACATTCCAGTAAACAGCGTAGGTTGCTACATCCCAGGTGGTAAGTACCCGCTGGTTGCTTCAGCGCACATGAGTGTTCTAACCGCTAAGGTTGCAGGTGTGAAGCGAGTTATCGCGTGTGCGCCTCCTTTCAACGGTCAGCCAAACGTGGCTATCGTGGCAGCCATGGCAATGGCTGGCGCTGATGAGATCTACTGCATGGGCGGCGTGCAAGCGGTTGGCGCAATGGCGATCGGTACAGAGAGCATTGCACCAGTAGATATGATTGTTGGTCCAGGTAACGCATTCGTTGCTGAAGCCAAGCGTCAGCTATTTGGTCGTGTGGGTATCGACCTATTCGCAGGTCCAACTGAAACGCTAGTTATTGCTGACGATAAAGGCTGTGACCCTGAGCTAGCCGCGGCTGACCTTCTTGGTCAAGCAGAGCACGGCTACAACTCTCCAGCGGTTCTACTAACTAACAGCGAAGCGTTTGCTAAGCAAACGGTACTAGAGATTGAACGTCAGCTAACTATCCTGCCAACAGCAGAAGTAGCCGGTAAAGCGTGGGAAGATTACGGTCAGATCATCGTGTGTGACAGCTACGAAGAGATGGTTGAAGTCGCTGATGAGATTGCCTCTGAGCACGTTCAGGTAATGACCGAAGATCCTAAATACTTCCTAGACAACATGACCAACTACGGTGCGCTGTTCCTAGGTCGTGAAACCAATGTTTCTTACGGCGATAAGTGTATCGGCACCAACCACACTCTACCAACCAACAAGGCAGCGAAATACACTGGCGGCCTATGGGTAGGTAAGTTTATCAAGACTTGTACTTATCAGCGCGCAACAGAAGAAGCGTCACTGAAAGTGGGCGAATACTGCTCTCGCCTATGTGCTCTAGAAGGCTTTGCTGGACACAAAGAGCAAGCTGATATCCGCGTGCGTCGCTATAAAAAGCAGTCGCAAGAGGCTTAATATGAGCAAAGTCGCTTTAGTGACAGGGGGCAATGGCGGTCTGGGGGCTGCCATCTGCCACTCTCTTGCCAGTAATGGCTATCGCGTTGTGCTGACCTATCGCAGCAAACCAGAAGCGGCTGAGCAGGTTCTTGCGAGCCTGCCTGGCTCTGGCCATGCCGCGCAGCAACTGGACGTTGCCGATAGCCAAGCCATAGAAGCATTTGCCACGCAATGGCAACAAGACCAACTTCCTTTGGATGCACTAGTTAACTGCGCCGGCATGACCAAGTTTGTGGAACACTCAGACCTAAACGGCCTTACTGACGAGCTGTTCGACAACATTATGCGCGTTAACGTAAGAGCGCCATTTGCTATGGTCCGCGCCTTCGAAGCGCCGCTCAAGCAGGCAAAAGGCTGCGTGGTCAACATCACCTCTATCGCCGCGCAAACCGCTATGGGTAGCAACATCGCTTACTGTGCCAGCAAGTCAGCAACCGAGAATATGACCCGCTCTCTTGCCCGCGCCCTCTCCCCTGATATTCGAGTATTGGCTGTGGCTCCCGGGCTTGTAGACACCGAATTTGTAGAAGGGCTGGACGACGATTGGCGCAACAAACAAGAAGGCGCTACGCCGCTTAATCGCCTCGCACATCCAACCGAGGTAGGCAACGCCGTTCTCGCCGCCATTGAAACCATGACCTTCTCTACCGGTATCACGCTCGCTGTGGACGGCGGCAGACCTTTAGGAAATTGATTAAGGACATCACCATGACCCTACAAAACCAAATAGATAAAAATCTCGTTCGCTATATGGAGCTGATCCCTGGCACTAGCGCATTCATCGACGCACGTTCGCCGGGTAGCGATAAAAAAGACAACTTCTGTATTATTGGCGCAGGCGTTGCTGAAAGCACTCGCCAACACGTTCATATCCGTGAAACATCAGGCTTTAATATCGGTGCAGCGGGCCAACCTCCTGGCATCAAAAACTCTCTACACTCGCACCGTACCGCTGAACTATTTCTAGTTTTCAAGGGGCAGTTCCGTTTCTATTGGGGCAACGACGGTGAGCACGAAGCTGTGCTATCTCATGGTGATGTTATCTCTATCCCAACTAATCTGTTCCGCGGTTTCGAAGTCGTCGGTCGTGACTATGGCTTTATGTACTCTGTACTGGGCGGTGACGATTCAGGCGGCGGCGTTATCTGGCACCCGAAGGTAATCGAAGACAGCCAGGGCTATGGCCTTTACTTGAAAGCTGACGGAACGCTAGTGGATACACACCTTGGTGATGCTCCTCCATCAGAGAATGAGTTAATGCCTCTGCTGACCAAAGAAGAACTGTCTCAGTTTGATACCTACACAGCTCAAGAGATGATGCCATTTGTGGCTTTAGCGAAAGATTACGTCCCTGTGAAGCAAGACTTCGAAGGCGTTGATTATCAGCAGTATGCGCTGACCGGTCACCCACTGGCTGGCTATGATTTCCAAGTGAAGAGTGCCGATGAGGTGAGCATCCACGCCTACAAGCTAAACAACCAAGTTGCGCTACCTAAGCACATCCGCAAGGAGAAGCAGGTGCTGATCAACTACACCGGCGATACCAAGGTGACGGTTGAACAAAACGGTCAGAAAGCTGAAGTAGTTCTAACTACAGGTGATGTTTTTAATGTGCCAGAGGGTGCGGCTATTTCGCTACAGAATCTGCGTGGCGAGAGCTTAACCTACTGCATCCTTGGTAGTGACCGTCCGGAGCAGCCTGAGGTATTGGCATGAGTCAAACCCCGCTAATTTGGCTACCGGGTCTTCTATGCGACCAAGACTTGTTTGCGGATATGAACGCGGAGTTGCCCAATTGGGTAGCTCCACAAACCGCAAAGCTTGGCGCCCTAGACTCTATGCAAGCAATGGCGAAAAAAGTTCTAGATGAGGCACCGAAAGAGTTTATTTTGGGCGGCCTGTCTATGGGTGGCATCTTAGCATTTGAGGTTTACAGGCAAGCACCAGATAGGGTTAAAGGATTAATCCTGATGGACACCAATGCAGCCGATGAGAAGCCTGAAGTTTCTGTAAAGCGTGATGCCTTGGTAGAGCGTGCCGTAAACGGTGAGTTTGAAGCCATCACCCCAGAGGTATTGATGCCGGTGCTTATACATGAATCTCGATTGCACGATACCGAGCTTACTCAGCGAGTAAGCCAGATGACAATCAGCGTGGGGCTCGAAGCGCTAAAGGCGCACGCCAAAGCCCTTGCCACCAGACCAGATCAGAGGCCACTACTCTCTGACATCACCTGCCCTACTTTGGTGATCACCGGCAAGCAAGACGCACTGTGCCCTATGGCTAATCACCTATTGATGGCAGAGCACATTGCAGACGTCTCACTACATGTGATCCCTGAATGTGGGCACCTGTCGAGTATGGAAAAACCGATAGAGGTAGCATCTATCGTAAGCGATTGGCTAGAAAGAAAGATTCGTTAAAAGTTTAATTGTGTTGCTGTTTGACCATCAGGAGTTTCGTTGCCACTGATGGTCTTTTTTTTGGTTGTTCTCAGATTAGGGGATAGCGCAAACACTCCCTCTGAGCGTGGTACCCCCTCCGAGCGATTGATTCACAAGGCCGCGGTGAACCCATCCGTGGGCGCTTGGCGCTCGCCTCCCTGCAAGCGACACCTTGCTCCATCAATCACTCTCCAGCGTTAGCATCAGCCGAAACCAAGCCTACAGGGAAGTATTTACGGCGACTTGCCATGCATCACTGGCAGAGTGAGCACACGAACCTAAATTATTAGTTGTTCCCTCTAATCCGCAAAAACTTTTTATTGCCCGTTACATAGGTGGGAATTTCTCATAAACGGGAATATCTGTCGGCAATACGGCCCAAGTAGGAGCAGAAGCAGCAAAAATCGCCATATTAGGCTTGAAGCTTTCAGGTTCATCTAGGGTTGGAGCCGCTACGGTATAGAAGCTACCTGCAGTGATATCCGCGCATACATTCACCCCACATTCTGGGCAAAAGTAATGATGCACATCCTTGCCTGTACTGCCCTTTCGGGTATGAAAACTCGGTTTTAGCTCTCCTACAAACTCAAAGTTCGCCGTCTGCACCCAGATGCCAAACCACTTGTCCCCACCGGTTCTATGCTGACATTCAGAGCAGTAACAAAACATCTGATTGATAGGCTCACCAGTAAACTGATAGCGCACCTTGCCACACTGACATCCACCTGTATTCATCGAGATCACTCCTTAAATTTCAGACCTTTATAAAGATAGTCATTATTAATCTACTGGGCGTGATAAAACCTCATCAACCCTAGTTTGCAACTGCGGAATGAGCTCTTGCTCGAACCAAGGGTTTCGCTTCAGCCAGATATTATTTCGCGGACTTGGGTGCGGCAAGGGAACCTTGTTTGGCCAATAGTCTTGCCATCCAGCCGCCAGCTCAGTCAGTGACAGTTTGTTTTTCCCAAAATGATAACTTTGCGCATGTTTTCCCAGCACCAGTATGAGTTTAATGTTCGGCAGTTGCGCCAATAGTTGTTCTCGCCACCTTTGTGCACACTCTGGTCTCGGTGGCAGATCACCAGACTTTCCCGTTCCGGGAAAGCAAAATCCCATAGGTAACAGGGCTATCTGCTTTTCGTCATAAAACACCTCTTTTGACACACCCATCCACTCACGCAACCTATCACCACTAGGGTCATTAAATGGAATTCCAGTATCGTGCACTCGTTTTCCGGGTGCTTGACCGGCGATAAGAATCCTAGCTTCAGGGTGTATCTGAACCACGGGTCTAGGGCCCAGAGGCAGGTGTTTACTGCAAAGTGTGCAGGACTTTACTTCGGCTAATAACTTAGAAAATAGACTCATATTCAATTTATTCTCATAAATAACAGGGTTCAAAAGCAGTATGAAAATCGCGATTAAACATGATTACTCATTGGCTATAGAACTCACCCTTTAAAAACCGGTAACTCACTGATTTATATAACCTTAATAAATTAATTCTAACGGGATGTTGCAGCATTCAATTCGCACATAAATTAGCCTCTTTTTATCACACTGAATACTTCACTGTTAAAAATATTATTCACTTTGTTTGAAATTGAATGAAATATTTTTCAGGGGCCTGAGGTCTCTTAATGTGAACGCAATATTTTCAAGTCGACAGGAAACGCGGTTCAGCTATCGAGAAATACAACTACATAGGTGAAACCATGAAAACTCTATCTACTCTACTACTAACATCACTGTTCGTCGCGCCTGTTGCCTTTGCATCGAGCATCAACGTCAATCCAAACATGGGTGCCCAAAACGGTTATACATGGGATGATCCTAGTAAACGTACCGGTGGCGGATATACCTGGGATGACCCGAGTGAAAGAACCGGTGGTGGTATTGCATACATTGACTATAGCGAGAAAACTGGCGGTGGTTATACTTGGGATGACCCTAGCGAACGCACCGGTGGTGGCATAGCCTACATTGACCATAGTGAGAAAACCGGCGGTGGTTATTCCTGGGACGATCCGAGCGAACGTACTGGTGGTGGCGGTTATACTTGGGACGACCCGAGTGAAAGAACCGGTGGTGGTATTGCATATGTGGACCACAGAGAAAAAACTGGCGGTGGCTATACCTGGGATGACCCGAGCGAACGTACCGGTGGCGGTTACACATGGGACGACCCGAGTAAACGTACTGGCGGTGGTTACCACCTAGGGTAACCACGGTGATGAAACTAATGTGGCTGTATCCACATCATTACCTAAAGCCAACCTTCACACACTCAACATAACCTTTAGCTCTAAAAACAATAGAGCTAAAGGTTTTTTCTCTTTAGTGCCCCAAAAGCATACCTAAGTAGATCTTTCTCGAAGCAGAACTGTTATCTCTGAGAGTCACATATTTTGCGTGGCTGTCAGCTGAAGCTTCGGCTGACAATTCAATTCCCCACAAAGGCTGGATTTGATTCGGTGCCATAGAGTATCGAACATCAATAACACGAGATGCATCATCTGGATCTCGTGCTAAGAATCCATCTGAAAAATTGCGAAATCGTTCAACGTCTTTGGCCTGCTGAGAACTTTTGTTGAGCCAAGGAAAATCTCTGGAAAGAACTAACTTATCTATAGACTCCCCTGAATAGGTGCTTATCACATCCCCTGTTCTAACTGCATCAACATAAAATTTGCCCTCATATTCATACACCACCTTCCATAGCAAAATATTGCCAAAGCTTGGTTTAGCTATCAGTTGAACCGGAACATGCTCTCGCTCATAAGCCAATTTCGAGCCTACTGCCTCTGCCCTCTCTTTTTGCACTATGCCTACAGACAAATAAATCAGTGCCCATGCGATAGCCAATCGAGCAAGCGAGTGCTTTCTTTTCATCAAAGAAAACCCAATAAGTATCAATATTGGAAGGGTAAACAGCGGGTCGATAACCGAGATAAGATTCCATGCATATCGCTCGGAGGACAAAGGCCATAATAACTGAGTGCCGTAAGAGGTACAGGCATCTAGCAGACCATGAGTGCCATATCCTAGAGCGCAATAAAGCCAGCTTTGTTTAAATGAAAGCCCCCGTTTCTTGGCAAAAATTGGATGCAATGCCAAAGCACAAATCAAACTGCCAAAAGGGATAAATAGAAGCGAATGGGTAAAGTGCCTATGGTATTCCAAGAACAGCAAAGGATCGCTCGAAGAGCGAATCAGTACGTCTAAATCTGGCGCCATTGCAGCTAGAAACCCCAAGACACCTGCGACACGCAGATGCTGCTTCTTACATGCAGATAGAGACAGCGAGGCGCCGAGCAGTCCCTGTGTCAGAGGATCCATATTTAACTCATTGATAGTTAGACACTTATCTCAATGATAGATTGCGGTTCGAGAATAGGTCTAGTTTATCGATGAAGTCATTCCTTCAGCGTCTTCAAATACCCTATGAGTGCCTGTCGATCCTGAGCTTGGCTCAGTCCTCGATATCCCATGTAAGTTCCGGGGATGAGTTTCTTGGGCGAATCAATAAACTCACTCAATAGTGCCTCTGTCCAGATAGGCTGACGATTTGAAAGCTCCACCAATGCAGCTGAGTAGTTACTATAACCGCTGTCTGAGGCGACCTTTCGCCCAACAATGGAGTCTAGGCTCGGTGCCGATGAACTCAGATGACACAAGGCGCATTGGGCGTACAGCTGACGGCCTCGGTCGAGGGAGTTTTGCGCTGATAGCTCTTCACTCAAGGTATATTTACTGCGAAGAGCGAGCAAGGCTTGAGACTGCTCATCGCTTAAGGATTCTCTAACCGCTAGCATCGCCATCGCCTGATCCCAGGTCATCCTAGCTTCTAGTTTCCCAACCTCACGGCCATATTCAACTACCTTTTCACTGTCGATCAGTTCGCCCTTTTGCGCTTCATCTAGGCTTCTCATCAACATTGCGCGCTGCTTCAAGAAGTCATCAAAATCCGCAATATTGCTTTTTGCTGACAGTACCAGTGTTTGTCTCTGTTCTTCGTTAAGCAAGGACATCACCTCTTTCGATACCTGACCTCGCTTAATTCCATGATTTGAAGCTAGTCTCAAACTCACAAAACCAAAATGCTGACTGGGCTTACCTACCACCTCAAAGTCATTGAATGCCTCATCTCCCGTAGACCAGCTTAATAAGCGGGCAGCGAGATTCACTAATTCCTTTTTATCTTCTTTTCCTAGCTTAATCTTGGGGTTGCCATTCACCAGAGACAACTGCTGCCCTTTCCCTTCGAGGTGCGCCTCTCGAATTCGCATCAATTGCTGTTGCTGTTCGTTAGATAAAGATTGAATGATTTGGCCAAAGGTTTCAGCTATCACCTCGCCAAGCTTGGCTTCATCTTCACCATAGGCTCGACCAAGAGCGATAAAGTCTTCTTCAGAAATATTCTCTCCGACTAACAGCCCTTCGAGCGCCCTATTCATTGCCAAACGGCTGTTGGAGACCTGCTTGAAAGGCGATTTTTGCTTCTCGACTAAGGATATCAAGGCCGATCTTTGCTTGGGGTCGAGCACGGAGAGAGTTTGTTTGGCAATCTGGCTTCTAGATAAACTATGGCCACTTGCCACGCGCAGACCGACAAAGCCAAAATAGTTCGCCGTGCGACCAACGGAAACATAGTCATTGTTAGATGAACTTCCGGTCAGCCAAGATAAGGTGCGTGAAGCAACGGCGTCGGTTAGCGCCTTTTCATCCACTTGATACTGAGTGATATCGCGAACGGCTTTGCTATCTTGAGCCATTGCCGTAGAAAGGAAGGTAAATAACACTAAACCCAAAGCAAGCCGAAACATACGCACCCTAGCAGTCCCTAATTTGTCGGTATTGTTCTAATTACACTATGCCTAAATAGGGTCAGCTGAAATGTTATTTACAAAGCTTTACCTGCGACTTTGAAGTGGGCGTTAATCCGCTAAAAGATACTGCCATTGAGCATTACGATTCAAATAGTGCGCCACATAGCTACAGGTAGGAATCACCTTATAACCTTGTTTCTCAACCTCGGGCAGTATGGTTTCCATCATTACTTTCCCGTAGCCTTTCCCTTGCAACTCATCCGGCACGCGAGTGGAATAGATCTCCATAACCTTGCCCTGTATTGAGTATTTCGCCACAGCAAAGTGATCACCCTCTAACGCCACTCGATACTCTTGTTTTTCTGTGTCATTCACTAACATTCTTTCATCCTTTAACTCAATCTAGTTAGGACCAAAATCCTGGTCGATTCGATTATCCGTCCACAATTCATAGTGCTTCATCACCTTTGAGAATAGCGGGCTTTGAATGTAGCCATTCAACCAGTTTTTCAGGTTCAAATATGAGCTGTTACGAAACCATTGCTTGTCGATACGGGCATATTTACGTAGAAACGGTAGCAAAGCGATATCAACCAAAGTCTCCTCCTCTGAGAAGACAAACGCATGCTGACTTAAGCGGTGCTCAAGCTTTGATAGCTCCGCCTCACAATGCGCCCGAAGCACATTGATATTGTCTTCATGATAGCGCTTAGCGCAGGCAAAGGTATTCATCGCCGGGGTGAAAGTGCGCTCAAACTCATAAATAAAAGTCAGCATCTCCGGCAGTGCACTTGGACTGTCAGCCCAGAGAAGATCATCGGGGTCGTTTTGCTCGAGAGCCCAGAGCATGATCTCTAGGCTCTCTTCAATCACTAAGGAATCTTCAACCACCAACACAGGCACACTGCCCTTAGGAGAAACTTGCAGCATCTCATCGGGTTTATTGTCGAGCTTGATGGAGCGCATGCGCACGGTTTGCTTCGCTCTGAGCAGTGCGAGTCTGGCCCTAATGGCATAAGGACAGTTGTGCAGTGAATACAAAACGGGCGACAAGGTGCTCTCCGGTTAAAGCCTATGCCATAAACTATAAGCCGATTGAAATTCCTTTACCTGCAAAAGTGCTGGTAAAGCCCTAAAGCCCACTCGCAAGTTTAATAGCAGACATAACCGCTTCTTCACTTAGGATAATCGGTAGCGGGATCCCTTCGGGTGTTGCTGGTCCGTAAACCATATTAAAGGGCACGCCAACCCGGCCGTTTTGTCTCAGATAATCAGTGATAGGGTCACTGGCTACGGTCCAGTCCCCTTCCATTGGCACCACAGTGCTGTTTGTCAACGAGTCATAGACAGGGTTTTGCAGCAGGACTCCTATCTTGTTTGCTCGGCAGGTTATACACCAGTCGGCGGTGACGTTTACAAAAACGGTTCTACCGTCCGCAACGTAATCATCTATCGCTTGTGTAGATAGTGGCACCCAATCTGGGTCTTTTGGCAATGGTGTGGCCCAACTGTCCGCATTAAGACTTGCGACTATCATGCCCAAGGTGACAAACGAGAGGGCTCCCCCACCCAGCCATGCGGTTGGTTTTGGACCATGAATCTTAAGTACCCTTAGTACCAAGGAAACAAAGCCAGCAATACCAATAACATAGACCCAAAAGATAGGTAGATGATTAGCCAGTAGTGTCAGCAGCCATAAACAGGTCATCAGCATCATAGCGGCAAATATCAGCTTGACCTTATTCATCCAAGGGCCCGCTTTTGGGAGAGCCAACGCGATAGAAGGGAAACAAGCGACCAAAATCCAAGGCAGAGCCATACCTAAACCTAGGGCACTAAAAATCGCAATCATAGTGGGGATACTAGTGGTCAACGCAAAGGCGACCGCGGTGCCAAGAAAAGGTGCTGTGCAAGGGGTGGCTAGTAAGGTCGCGAACATACCTTGCAGGTAGTGTCCTCGATATGAGTTGTCACCTTTTGACGCCATCCAAGTACTCGCTGATGAAGAGAGCCTAATATCAAACAGGCCCAGCATATTGAATCCAAACAGGCCAGTGACGAGTACCATTAGGGCGATAAACCATCCACTTTGAAACTGAATTCCCCACCCGACTGCGCTACCGGAGAATTTAAGCAGTGAAAGAAAACCGGCAATCAGCCAGAACGAACTCAATATGCCCAAAGCCGACGAGATAAACTGCAAGCGGATCTGTTTTTTCTCTAGCCCTTTCGCTGAGATTACGCTTCCAAGTTTCATTCCCAGTACAGGTAAAACACAGGGCATGATGTTTAAGATAAGGCCGCCAATTAAAGCGAATAGAAACATTTGTAGCATGGAATCCTCGCTTGGCGGTGTGCTGTTGGAACTTGGTGCAGTGAGAGGCTCACTCTCAGATACGGGTTGGCTTTCTAGCTTGGTAGAGTTTGAAACTGCCTGTTCTGAAGCAAACTCAGATACGCCTTGCATGTGGGCGTCTGAAGCGTAACTCTGTTCTGAGCTGTCGGCATTGACGGCTAAAGAAAAAGTGGCAATCAGAATTACGAACAGCCCTAATAAGGATGTACGTTTTATTGCCCTAGAATAATTCATAAATGTACCTATAAAATAAAGAAATCGAGATGTTCTGGCGATAGCCAATCCTTGATTCGTTTATTCTCTAAATACACACAGGAGCAGATGCACCCTAGTCTTATTGACTATGGGCTCAGTGAATGGGTCAAATTGATTTTGTGTCACCAACAGCCAAGTAATTATAACCAAGGCCAACACAAACAGAGTTAACACCTGTGAATCAACCTGATGCTGATGAGCACTCAGCAATTGTTCAGATAGATCACATTCACCACTATCGATGTAGGTAGAAGAAGATGCTTGTTCCTCCCCCACATAACTCGTCGAGCACGCGTTAAACACACCACTATTTTTCGCCAGACACACAGTGATCACCCAGAAAACTAGGATCAAAGACCACTTAAACGAATGTTGCCTATGGGATGCGAATAACATGTTTGCGAACTGGTGAACGAATTAACAATTAGTGTGAAGTATTAACAAATCAGTGCAACTGTTATTGTCCATTTCTCCCTATTTTGGCGTTTCCAAATGGTATCTAAATGTGTCCTACACAAAGCACAACACCAATAGAACCAGTAATCCCAAAGCCGCACAAACAGCTCCACCTATTGCCATGAGCATTGCAAACATGGCTAAACACCCTTTAATGCTTATATCTATACCTCTCAATTTAAGCTCTACAACGTGAATTGAGTGTCTAGCGAAAGGCGCGTTTACACTAAGGGGCCAAAGACCTGTATTACAAGCCGATGTATGAAATTTCACAGAAACCTTACATAGAGATTCAGAAACCTAAACTATTCATATCACTAAAAAAACAGGGCCTGAAAATCAGACCCTGTTCAAAATATCGAATAGTTTACGAAAAGCTAGATAAGTGCGTGTCGTGCCTTCGCGGATACCCACTCCGAGATGACCACAGTCACCAAGATCGCACAGAAGATCACAGTAACTTGAGGCCATGCCAATACCGCCATCGACTCTTGCAACTTCAAGCCAATACCGCCTGCGCCCACTAGCCCCAATACGGTCGATTCACGGATATTAATGTCCCATCGGAACAAGCTAGTCCCGATAAAACTTGGCATCACCTGCGGCATAATGCCGTAATCCAATACCTGAAGTGGTGAAGCACCGGTTGCTCTGATAGCCGATACCTGTGTCGCATTTACTTCCTCGATTGCTTCATACATTAGCTTGGCGACAAAGCCGATTGAGCGAAGCGCAATGGCTATGATGCCCGCTAGCAAGCCAGGGCCTAGAATTGCCACCAGCAACAGCGCCCAAATCAATGAGTTGATCGAACGGCTTGCGGCGATGATGAACAGAGCTATCGGTCTCACAAACACAGTACTCGGGGTGGTATTGTTCGCTGCCAGAAACGCCACTGGAAAAGCTAATACAATACCCAACAGTGTACCTAGGGTGGCAATATTAATGGTGTCCCATAATGGCTGCCATAATTGGTCGAGGTAACTCCAGCGAGGAGGCCACATGCGTGATGAGATATCAGAAAACTGATTCGGCGCATCGGTCACAAAAAACCAGATGGTTTCGCGGTTCATCACCTGCCAGCAAAACACCACTAGGCAAATAAAACTAAACCAGGCTAACCAGCGAGCAAGACTCTCTTTTTGGCTGTATTTCTGCCATGTTGTCGTATCTGTCATTGCTCCCCCTACTGCACGCGCTGACGAATCAAGGTCGATACATACTCACACACCATCACAATCGCGATGATAATAAGCAATATGGCCGCTGCAGCGCTGTATTCGTATCTGTCCATTGCGGTATTCAGGGTTGCACCTATACCGCCCGCACCCACTATGCCAATAACAGCCGACTCTCGAAAGTTGATGTCCAATCGGTACATAGACAGCCCAATAAAACGCGGTATTACCTGCGCCTGCACCGCATAGTTGATCTGCTGAAGCCAGCTAGCACCCGTTGATCGCATAGCGGTCAATGGCGCTGGGTCTATCGCCTCAATCTCATCAGCAAACAGCTTGGCGAGAAAACCAATCGTGGCGAAGGTTAAGGTCACGAAGCCGGCAAAGGTGCCAAAGCCAAACAAGGCCACACACAAGATGGCAATAATGATCTCTTGAAAGCTTCGCGCGACCGCAATGAATCCGCGGCAGAACAGATACACAGGCTTTGGCGCTATGTTCTTCGCCGCACCTAAACCAAAAGGGATCGAGAGCAGTACACCGGCTACTGTGGAGGTTAAGGTCATGGTGAGACTCTCAACCAAGCCTTGTGAGATGTTATTCCAGCGTCCGGTAAAATCAGGCGACATAAAGGCTAGTACAAACGCCCAACCACGCTCTGCCCCTTCATAGATTCGAAGCCAGTTGATGTGAACTGACTGGCTGGCCAGGATTAGATAAATAATGGAGGCCAATACCAAGCCATATCTTAAATAGGCACTCGCTATCAGTGGCGGCTTTTTCCAAGTGGTCGAGTACTGCTTGCTCATGCCACAGCCTCAACCAACTCTAGCTCACTAGATTCCTCTTGAACCGTGAGGTTCCAATCCTCTTCACCGTAGATCTTGGTCAGCACAGACTCATCAAGAGCAATTGGCGTGCCATCAAACACAACCTCACCTGAGTTCAGTCCGACGATGCGATCCACAAATTGCTTGGCCAGTTGAACATCATGGATATTAATGATGGCCGGCAATCCCTTCTCTTCACAGATTTCACGGATAAGACGCATGATCTGACGAGCGGTTCTGGGATCAAGCGCGGCGGTTGGCTCATCGATAAGCAGAAGCTTAGGGTTCTGCGCTAGAGCCCTTGCAATACCCACGCGCTGACGCTGGCCACCAGAAAGCGCATCGGCTCGCTTATTGGCGTGCTCTAGTAATCCGACGCGATCCAATAAGGCATACGCGGTTTGGATATCTTCTGAGCTGTAGCGACGAGTGAAACTGCGCCAAAATCCTACATAGCCGAGACGGCCAGACAGAACGTTCTCCATGACGGTTAAACGCTCAATCAAGGCATACTCCTGGAAAATCATGCCTATCTCTCGACGTGCCGAACGCAGCCCAGACTTGGACAGATTAACTAGGTTCTGATTAGAAAAGAGAACCTCACCAGAAGTAGGTTCAGTCAAACGGTTAATACAACGAATTAGTGTCGATTTACCGGCCCCAGAGGGGCCGATAAGTCCAACTACTTCGCCAGCTTCCACCTTCATATTTACATCAGTCAGTGCTTTATCATGAGCTGAGTAATGCTTAGTAAGGCCTTTAAGAGTGAGTGCTGACATAACGTTCCTTAGCTACAGGTATAAGAAACGTTGTTTGCAGTATCAATTGTGCGGATCACTTCCCAATGCTCTTGATAGGTGATCGGGATGAACTGTGCTTCACCATTGCGCTCGAACTCTTGTTTTAGTTTGGTTCCATCCCAGTCAAAGCTAAAGAAGGCTTGTTTGATCTTCTCTTGAAGCTCTGGGTGCAGGTTGTGCGCTAGTCCATAGGCTGTAGTTGGGAAGGTTTGAGACTTGTAGATGCTCTTGATCTGCTCTTCTTTTACCACATCGCGAGAAAGCATACGGTTCAATACGGAATTTGCTACCGCAGCCGCATCATAGTCTCTATGAGCAACACCTAAGATAGAGTTATCGTGCGCACCAGAGAAGGCCGGCTTAAAGTCATTATCCGGCGTCATATTGTATTCAGCAGCCAAGATAGCAGAAGGCGCTTTGAAGCCAGAGTTTGAAGTCTGAGCGGTAAAGGCTAGGTTCTTACCCTTTAGGTCTTCTACCTTCTCAATGCTAGAGTTTGGATAGGTGATGATCTCCATCTCATAACCAAATGAACCATCTTCTGCCGCCATCATCGTAAACGGAGCAAAGCCCGCACAATTAACCGCAAGAGGGGTCGAGCCTGTGTTGAAGCCAGCGATATGTAGACGACCAGAGCGCATCGCTTCAATCTGTGCTGCGTTATTCTGTACAGGGAAGAAACGCACATTTTTACCTGTGGTCTTTTCCATGTGCGTAAGGAATTCACTCCAAACGTCTGCATAAACTGCTGGGTCTTCTACCGGCGTGTAAGCAAAGATAAGGGTACCTGGATTCACCCACTCCGCCTCATTTTGTGGCAGATCAGCGACTAGGTTGCCACTACGGTCTTGATAACGAGCGTCCATTGCAGAAGAGGCTGCAGAAAACATAAGCGCAGCAGCAACTGCAGTTTTAACTAGCTTCATTTGTTATTTCCTAATTGAGATATAAATCGAGAAGCAAGTTAATTCAGTTTTATTTCAATTAGGTTGAGACTTTATTGCGAAAATATTTATTACATGAATGAATTGATACAGCTCTCAGATTTAACAGAATATAATACTGATGTAATAAAATGGTGCTGCCGCACTAATATGGATCACTTATAACTTACAAATAATTACAATTTAAATTCAATAAGTTACGAACTTTATATTTACAGATAATATAGAGAGATAAATATGCAAATAATTATCCACCAAGTATTCTAAATCACATTTTTGGCACCCTTCGTGCAATACCCCACTGTTAATAAAAATACCGTGAGGAAACCATGAAGAAATTAACCAGCGCCATTATTATTTCATCTTTACTTTCATTTAATGCATTAGCGGATACCTTGCCCAACGTCACTATATTAGGCACAGGTGGCACTATTGCTGGTTCTGCCGCTAAATCTACCGACGTTACCGGTTATAAAGCAGGTGAGATCGCGGTAACTACACTCATAGAAGCGGTGCCACAGATCGTTGATGTAGCAAACGTTGATGGCATTCAGGTTGCTAACACCAGTAGCTCTAATATCAACAGCGAGATATTGCTTGGTATGGCAAAAACCGCCAATGAGCTCCTTGCCAAAGATACCGATGGCATAGTGATTACCCATGGTACGGATACCACCGAAGAGACCGCATTCTTCATGGATCTAGTAAACCAGAGTGATAAACCTATCGTTGTAGTCGGTGCCATGCGCCCAGCCACCGCTATCAGTGCAGATGGACCTATGAACCTATTGAACGCGGTAACGCTTGCTGCAAGCGATGAGGCCAACGGCCGCGGCACCATGGTTATCCTTAATGATAAGATAGGCGCGGCGTATTACATCTCTAAGACCAGCTCTATCTCTATGGATACCTTCAAAGCGTATGATCAAGGATTTCTTGGCACCTTCGCCGGTGGTGCACCTAAGTTCTACTTCGAGCCGGCTAAGGTTACTGGCAAACCTAGCTTTGATGTCTCTAAACTAGAAACCCTGCCAAAGGTAGACATCATCTACAGCTATCAAGATATGGGGCCAGAGATGATCGATGCGCTGATTGAGTCAGGCTCGAAAGGCATTGTTGTTGCAGGCAGTGGTAATGGTTCTGTACCGAAAGCGGTACGTGACAAGATCAGTGAGCTAAATGAGTCGGGCTACCCAGTTGTGCTTTCTTCTCGCACCGGTTCAGGCTTTGTGACCGCCAAGGAGCACGCTATTGGCTCTGGTGATCTGAATCCGCAAAAAGCGCGCATCATGCTGATGCTGGCACTGACCGAAACCGACGAGCTTAACGAGCTAGCAGGCTACTTTGGTACTCAAAGTTAAGGTTCTTTTCTGATTAGCGGGAACAACTACTACTTCTGGTTGGTGTACTCACTCTGCCAGTGATGCAGGGATGTCAGCGATGACTTTGTGCTTTGCTAAGCTGGGGTTCCCTCTCATGCTGTCACAGGAGAGTGATTGATGGAGCAAGGGGTCGCTCGCTCAGAAGAAATATTTACACTCCCTCTAACCCGCGAAGAACCAAAGTTGAGCCCCAGAAACACAAAGACCACGCAATTGCGTGGTCTCTTTCTATCCGACTAGATAAGCGATTATAGAGCGCGCTTGCCACCGAGTGCGTAGCACATGTTTGGTTGAAGCATACGGGCAGAGCCGTCTACATAGCAAAGCTCATAACGCTCTGAGCGAGAGCTGTGGCTACCATTACTGGCGAATACCAATGGCGCGGTCATCGTAAGTGCTAGAGCAATAATTAAACCTTTCATCATTTTGTCCCCTCTCAATGGTTGGAAGCCAAACGGCTGTTCGGCGCCGTTTTAAGCTGTCAGAAATATTATGATAGAGTTCACAGTTTTACGCTAAACGTAAATTGAAAGTAAATTATTCGACCCTGTACGTAAACTGAGCGTTTAATGGATAAGACGAACGATCAGCGCCCCTGTGGCGCGCATCGGCTCAACGTTAAGGCTCAAAACTAGACCATCGCGCGGTGCTAGATATCGCCTAACCTCACGACCAAATGCATCGGTTTGAATAGAGAGTAAATCTCCCTCTTTCACCAACTGTAAAAGCTCTACCTGAGGCCGATAAAAACCACCGGTGATGGCGCGAATCGAGCTTACCTCTTTTCCTTCAAAAACCAGCCTTTCTACCTCGCAACTGCCCTCATCTATCAGTTCATAGGCACAAAGGCAGTTCAGAACCCCTTTCACTGAACGCTCAATCAAGGGATAGTCGCTATAGCGCCCCATCCCTACTTCAAGGGTGGTGGAAGGAATACCACTTCTGTTCCATACGGTTTCCAGAATACCTGGGTCGCCTGGATCATCCAAAATCACATCAGGGCCAATAAGCTTTGCCATCTTGACGCAGTCTGGCATTCGATAATCGGCAAAGGCATACAATGGATAGACCGTACCGCTGGTTTGGGTATGAAGATCTATGGCAAGGTCTGCATTTGGCTTTAGTAGATACTCCCAGATGTTAAACACATAGCGCTGAGCTTCGTTCCCCTCTTTGTTTCCAGGAAAGAAGCGGTTGAGATTAGCAGTGGAATGGTCTGGATCGTTAGAAATGTAGTCGCGGTTATGATTCAAGGTGCCAGAGAGATTGATAGTAGGAACGATCACCACACTGCCGCGGGTCACCTTACCTTTGAGTGCTTCACCTATCTGGTGCGAGGTAAGAATGCCGTTGTATTCATCGCCGTGAACACCCGCGGTGATTACAAAGCGCTTACCTGCCTCTTTACCCTTAAACACCATCACCGGCAGGTGCTGCCATTGTCCAAGTGCATTGGTGCCCACTCGAAACCAGAAGGTATGGTCACCGGCCTCTAAGTCGTTCACATTGAGTTTAGATATCACCGGATATCCGTCGATTACATCTTTTAAATATTCTGTGTTCATTGATTACTCTTCGAGCCAAACCTGTTTTACATCTGGCCAGCCCCAAGGGGTCATGGCAACGCCTTGCAATATGCCTTGAAAACTCAGTGATTGTCTATGGTGGAACATAGGCATAGCAGAAAGGCTGTGCATCAAATAGCCACCAATAGGTTCAAGATATTCTAGGTAGTCAGTGGCCTCGACCTCTCGCTGAATATGATCAAGGTTTTGGTCGAGCCAGCTTGCGACAGAATCCTCGAGACACGCCCTAAGCGGCAGATAACTGCGGAACTTAATAAACGCCGAGCTTGAAACATTATCATCCAAGAACAGGTTGGACAGGACTAGCTGCTGTGGAAAGGCTTTGTTCTCAGCAAGGGAGGCAAACTCAGCAACGCTATAAACCTTAGTATCCACCTCCACCCTAAGTTGTGAGAGCACATGGGTAATAGCACTTGCGCACGCCTTAAGACCAAAATGGTCGTACACAGCAATAGAGAGTTTCTTAGGAAGCTTACCCTCGCCGTGCGGAAGGTAGGTCGGTTTCCAAAATGGGAATAGATTCTGCGCTAGGTGCAAACCAAAGGTAGAGTCGAGCTCTATTAAAGCCTGCCACAACGCGGCGCCACTGATGCGTGACAGCACGCCTTGACGCTCTTCCATATTAAGGGCTTTCTTCGCATTAGCGTTTATCATAGCAAGCAGACAGCCATCTTCTATGTCGAAATTGCGCTTAGTGGAGTCTTCTTGCTCATGCTCGGCTTCGGAGAGTGCTTTCTTGCCATAGGTTTTAGAGGTCCGCTCTTTTTCAACCAGCCAAACCGTCAGCTCATCGGTCAGAGAGCGATAACCATGGAAGCCATCAAATGCCTCTAGCCTCAGCCATTTATCGCTCTGCTCTAGCATTCTAAAACAGCCACTGCCGATCACCTGACTGCTCTGTTTAATCGAGACCTGCTCTGCAGGCTGAATACCGTACTTAAGGTCAGCCAGCTTTGCGGCAAAGCCTAGGTCTGGCTCGCTTAGGTGAAAACGAACGATCCTTGGGTGCTCGGCTTCTATATCGACTAGGTGTTCCAGTTCACTCAGATACCTTGGATGGGACTTTAGCTTGTTGAAGAGCTCAGCTATTGCGGTACTGTCTATCGGCTCACCATTATGGAATTTGACCTTAGGTCTTAGATGAAAGCTCCATACTCGACCTTCTTTAGCCGAGTCCCAATGGTGGGCAATATTTGGTGACACCCTGCCTTGTCTATCACTCTGCACCAGACAAGCATATAGCTGACGCACAAAGAAGCGCTCACTATTTCGAAGGGATACATGAGGCAATAATGTGCTGAATAAGCGATTGTAGGTGAGCTGAACATGAAGTTTGCCATCCACCAGCCCTGCGCCTGAGGCTCGTGCTAGCAGTTGTCCAAAGACATTCTGATCCTGATTAAGCACCTCAAGCGCCGATTCAAACTCTTGCTTGCCAATAAATTCTAAGGCAATTCCTTGCCTAATATCCTGCTCCGAAGCGCGTTTGAAAAGTAAAGAACGTTGGTTTCGGCCTATTTTAGGTGTCCAGTCGATCCAGCCTTGAGACTTCATGTCACCCAACAGGGTTCGAGCATAACGTGTTGTTGTATATAGATGATTAGCGATCTCTTCTAATAGAACAGCGTGCTCCACACCCACCTGATATTCATCTAGTCGCGCAAAATATCTAACCAACTTATGTGGCTTCATACCTTAATAGCCTAATCCTTTCCTTATTAAATCTAAACATGTGCCAGATATCGCAAAAAATCAATAAATAAGGAACAAAATAGATAAAACCTATCTGTTTTTTAATTCATGCTTTGGATGAATAATTACATTCAACAACTGAGGCGAACAACACAAACGAGGTGACGCAATGAAAAAGACAACTGCTAAAGCGAAAAAGCCAATGTCTGACTTCTACCAAGTAAAGGTAAGTCGTGGCAAGAAAGGCTCACTGCAGAGCGCAGCTCTAGCGTCACTAGTGATGACCTGCCAGTTCAAGGCGAATTAGCCGACGATTTAGCGATAGCTTGCTTATCTATGGTTTTGCTCCATCCCCCCCCCTATAGAAACAGTAGATGGATAAGCTATCGCACCCTTTTAGAGGTGCACAGAAACAAGGGCACTCAAATCTCAACCTAGCATAGCTAGGACAAATAAAGGACCAATTTGCTCTTCATGGATTCGAAGACAATTGGTCCTTTCCCTATTTAGGGAGCGGGAAAACTAGACCCGACAAGGCCACCAAGCAGGTTGCATATAAAAACAAGTAATTAAGATCCAATTTTAGATTTTGAGTAATTGCAATGAAGGGAGTAGCTTCTTTCGGCTACTAAAAAAACTATATATAACACGGGGTAATCACATGTTTAGTCAATTCTTCGCCAGCCTTTCTAAGGTTGGTAAGGCGTTGATGCTGCCAATAGCATCCATGCCTGCAGCAGGTATTTTATTAGGTATTGGTTCAGCCAATTTCGATATCATTCCTCCAATCGTATCGCAACTGATGGCAGAAGCCGGCGGTGCGGTATTCGGCAACCTTCCTCTTATCTTCGCTTTAGGCGTTGCTATCTCGTTTACTGAAAACGATGGTGTGGGCGCAGTAGCTGCCGGTATCGGTTACTACGTTCTAGTTGCAACGCTAAAGGTTATGGCAGGCGTTCTGGGCGTAGACCACATTGATATGGGCGTGCTAGGCGGTATCATCTCTGGTGCTGTTGGTGCGTATATGTTCAACCGCTTCTACACCATTAAGATGCCAGCGTATTTGGGCTTCTTTGCCGGTAAGCGATTCGTTCCTATCGTGACCTCTTTTGCGATGCTGTTCCTAGGTATCATCCTTGCGTTTATCTGGCAGCCAATTGGCGCAGGCATCGATGCATTCGGTCACTGGGCAACAGAGCAAAACCCAGTGCTAGCATTCTGGGCATACGGCACAGCTGAGCGTGCATTGATCCCATTCGGTCTGCACCACGTGATCAACGTTATCATCCAGCTCCAAGCGGGTGAGTTCACCAACGCCGCAGGTCAGGTGTTCACTGGCGAGATCCCACGCTTCTTCGCAGGTGACCCTAACGCAGGTAACCTAGCAGGTGGCTATCTATTCAAGATGTTCGGTCTGCCGGCAGCCGCTATCGCCATGGGTCGTGCCGCTAAGCCAGAGAACCGCGTAAAAGTAATGGGTATCATGGCATCAGCAGCCCTAACCTCATTTCTAACCGGTATCACTGAGCCAGTTGAGTTTGCATTCTTGTTCATCTCACCTGCGCTATATGTGATTCACTCTATCATCGCAGGTCTTGCTTACCCGCTATGTATCATCCTAGGTGTGAAACACGGCTATAGCTTCAGTGCAGGTCTTATCGACTATGTCACCTTCTTCGGTATCTCTACCAAAGGCTGGATGATCATCCCACTGGGTCTTGCCTATGCCGCTATCTACTACGTGGTGTTCTCTTGGTTCATCCGCAAGTTTGACCTTAAGACTCCAGGTCGTGAAGACGCGAAAGAAGAGAAGGGTCCAGCGCTTACGGGTGACGACTTCACTCGCGAACTCGTAGCAGCCTTCGGTGGTAAGCAAAACATCAAATCTACCGACGCTTGTATTACTCGCCTACGTATTCAGGTTGAAGACCAAGAAAAAGTAGACGAGGACAAACTAAAAGCACTGGGTGCTGCAGGTGTAGTGCGTGTAGGTACTGGTGTTCAAGCTATCTTCGGCGGCAACAGTGATGTGTATAAAACACAGATGCTAGACCATATGAAGAATAACTGATTGAGTTCGGTGGTCTTTTGACCCCAAATGTACAAAAAGGAGCCTTATGGCTCCTTTTTTAATGCAAGTTGGACAAACATACTGTTTATGCTGTTACTATTGCTTCAGCGACTCTAAGCAAGGAAGCACATAGCAGTTCGATGTCTATCCGTAAAATCTCCAAAGCAAGCCTAGCGACGCTAGCACTTACTGCAGTATCGAGTGCCTGCTTGGCAACCACACCCGTTAGTATTAAATACACGGTCAATCGTGCCGAGAACACCAAGAAGAACAATACCATGGTGCTTCCCTACTTCTTTTCCTCAGATACCATGGGTTTTAACCTGGGTATAGGTGGCGTAGTGCAGGGTATAGGTCAAGATCAAATGGCTATGGGTGCAACCGGTTGGGGTGGCGCTGAAAGCTATGGTTTCTCCGGAGGGATCTGGAACTACAGACCGAGCTTTTCCAATCGTACCTTTTTCTCTATTGCTGGCATGTACGCCTACTTTCCTGAGCAGCGCGCCTATACTGGCAACAAATCAACGCCTACCCCAAATGATCAGCCCCTACCGGGCAGTAGTGGTTCGAGCCAAGATCAGTTTATCGAGGGTGACGGCTTTTCCAACTGGCTCGATCTGAAAATGGAATACGTGCTTCCAATAGGCTCGCGTAAATCCGACCCTATTATCCAATACAACCTGCGTGGCGGTTTGCTAACCGATGCCCCAACGAGCACGAACTGGAATCCACTGGATAGCGGGACCACCATACTGATCCTGCGTCAGTTTAACCGCTATCAATCCTATGACGACGGCAACGGCAAGCAGAGCGGTGACGTAAATGCGGTAGAACTCGGCATCCAATACGACAACACCGACTTTGCACCCAACCCGAGTATGGGTAGCCGACAGTACCTTAGCTATACCTTTGAAGGGGCATGGTTAACCCCAGAAGATAACTGGGATGCGTTGCAATTAGATCTCAGCAAATACACCAATATAGGTGAAAGTGAATGGGCTTCTCAGCGGATCTTCGCCTTCAATTTTTGGACTGCCTACTCCCCGTCTTGGAAAGTAAAACAAGTCGGCAATGACTCCCGAATCGTGGAAGACGCCCCTCCCTATAACGAAGGTGCGACCTTAGGCGGCTACAAGCGCATGCGCGGCTACGACTCCAATCGCTTTCACGATAAGGCCAGCATCTACGCCAGCGCCGAATATCGCTACACATTAAAATACAACCCAGTGAGAGATGTAGAGTGGCTACGCTTCTTGAACCTCGACTGGTTCCAACTGGTTGGCTTTGTAGAAGCCGGTCAGGTAGCCAGTGATTACAACCTCAAAGACCTAACTAGTGATATGAAGTTCGATGGCGGCGTATCACTGCGCGCCCTTACCGCTGGCCTAGTGGTTCGCGCCGACTATGCGGTATCCGAGGAAGGTAGCTATATGTGGTTTATGATCAATCAGCCTTTCTGATTACGCCAAATAAGCACAAACACTGGCAGCAAAAACAGGCTAGTTGATACCATATCTAGATAGGTATGGTAATCGAGAAAGTTCATTAGCTGCATATACGCAAGCAGAGAAAACGCGGATAACACCCCTAGCTTGAGGTTAAGCATCCATATCTGTACTACCAGCACTAAAGCGACCGCGGTATGGGTGCTGTAATCAGAGCCAAACGATGGCCAGATATCCAACGCGATATCGACAAATCGCATCACATAGAGATAGATGGTGGAGTAGATAAGCGGTTTAGCGCAAAGCCAGAAGCCACGCTGCTGCGATTTGGCTCGCCCCATTAGTAAATACACCGCTAAAGCGAGGAGTAGCGGTGTATAGATGTCAGCAATCAGTGCCCAAGTAGATGTCTGCAATTTAGTAGTGAATAATGCCCGTCGATGATGCAGTTATATTAAAAGTTGGGAAGAAGATAAAGTCCGATGCCAAAGGATATGACACCTGCACGGTTACCGCTTGCCCTGGCTCTTTAGAAACTGGCCAATTAGTTGTAACTGTTAGATTATCTAGGCTGGCTTTGCTCTTTACATAGGTGCTGACCGTTTGCGATGTGGCCGGAGCATCCCCTACTCTAGCAGGATCAGCTCCTGCCTCTGTTCCTCTTACTACCGCATAACGAACGCCTTCTTTGGCCGCGTGAGATACCTGATTGTACATAAATATCACCACGCCCCCTTGGATGATGGAAAACATCAGAATCAAGAAGATGGGCAGCACTATGGTGAACTCGGTAATAGTGATACCGCGCTGCTTGAAGGATAAATGAGGCATTTTGATTCGATACTTCATAGGCTTACTCAACTCTCAATACTGCTGTCTCTGATAATGCGATGGTCGATGGTACTAGCTGGTAGTTCATCAGGGTTTCAAAGGTGCGTCCTACGGTGACAGATACATAACGTTCATGGCCTGAACTGCAGGTATCTAAGTCGCTCTGAACACAACCAGTAAACTTGGTAGAACCATTTACACATACGCAGTATTGCGAACTGTTCACGATAAAAATATCCGGGTTCTCTGCCGTTTTACCTAAGCTCACACCATCTTGCTTGGCAATACTCGCCATTCCAGCTGCATCAGAGATAAAACTGGTACTCTGTGCGCCATAGGCAGCCGCAGCCCTCGCGGCGGCGGCAGTGGATAGGCTGTGATACATGACGCGGCCTACATCGACAATAATCACGAAAAGAAGTATTAAGATTGGGGTTACCACGACAGTTTCTACTGCCGCAAATCCATATTGTTTATTAAAGTTGTCCATAACCTTACTCCACTAGTGTTACTTCTGAAGTAATTGGGTTCTCACCTGAACTCAGGCTCGAAATATTAAGTACCGAACTACTCGATAGGTACAGGTATTTAGAGATGATGATGGTCTGGGCACCAAATCCTGTGGAGCCACTGGTGACCTCAAAACTCTGATTGGGTAGATAGATGATTCCACTGAAGCTAGAGGAAGCACTACTATCAAAATAGTTTCTTGGTTCTGTTTCTGGCTCCGGTGATTCTGGTGCATCACGATCTGCGAAAAACAAAATACCTTCATAGCCTTCACAACTGCCGTTGCACTTTGTCGCTTCTAAATCGATAGAAGGCCCAGACTTCAACTCTATCTGCCAGTAATCTTCTTTATCTTCCTCATTACCAGTGCAAGCATCCTTGCAGGTGTTATAGATGGTTACGCCACCTGATCCCGCATTTTCAACTGAAGTATCAGACCCATCTACCGTAAAACCACCACCACGCATGACATACAAGCCATCACGCATTTTGATGTTTCCCTTGAGCAGTAACCCGCCACAATAAACACCGGGATTAATAGTAGTGTCTTCGACCTCTTTCTGACCGTCGCCAGGAGAGGTACCATGCTGGCATTCCCCATTTGTATACGAGACTGCTGGTGCCGCAATATTAGCGAGTGGATCAGCAACCTTGGTCGGTGGGTTATCGCTGTTTTTGTCCGTTGGGCAATCAGCACCCTCTACTGAGCATGTAATGGTACTGCCACTCTTATGTGTACCGCCTACCGTCTCTACTGTCGTCGCTTCGATCTTAGAGCCACTGGAAACATATAATCCATCGCTACTAGTAGAGTTAGCGACGATACCGCAGTTAGCAATCAGCTCTGAATCACTAGTCACATACAGCATCTTCTCCTTATTCTCTTCACCTAGCACATAGATGCAGTTGTTACTCACACCTACCCCCCCACGGGCAGTGGCCGAAACGCTGTAGTCAATTTGATCGATTCCGATGACGCTGAGGAAGAAACTTGGAAAGGCATCCGAGACAATCGCTCTTACCGCGCTGGTATCACCCACGTAGGCACCCGTTGTAGGCGATACCACTTGATTGCCCCCAACGGTGGAACTCTCGATAGTCACAAGGGTGTCGTCCGTGCCTGATGCAAATCCAAGCTCGGCGGCGGCAGCAAGTGCTTTAGTAGAAACGTTGCTATAGGTATCGCGCCCGTTTTTGATCTCGTAGGCGCCGGTTAGAGCGGCCGCATCGGCAGCTGTCTGAGCTTGTCGGTACTTGTAGTAGGCATAGCCAGTGTCTATGACTAGACCCGCTATGATAAGAAAAACAAGCATGGCTAAGGTGGCAAAGATGATCACTAAGCCACGTTGTTTGGAATGAATTGTGTATTGTTGCATGCCATCCTCCTGCAGTCCTTGCATTGAGGGGCTCGGTTTCACCCGTACTAAACCCTGTTTAAAGTTTAGTCAAAGTAAAAAAGTATGAGAGGTTTTATTCGCAATTAGAAGCAAGTTAGATCAACTCTAGTTTGATTATTTTGCTTCTATCAAAGGTGACACGATAGCGCTGGGTACGCTCCTTGACGCCACTTGGCTCAGTCTTTTTCTCGTGGATCTTCACCTCGATACGACCACGACGAGAAATACTTACCTTGCGCGGCTTGTTGGTCGAGGAGTACACATACATATCGCGGTTCTCACTCGGGAAGCAGTTCATCAGCGGCGTAAGGTTAATAGAGGTGTTAGTCTTAATCTTCTTAAAGCCGTTGTATTCAAAGTTCTTAAGACTCACCAACTCACGGAAGAACAAAGAGACACTCTCTTTGTTAGCGATAGCCGTTTTCGAGTTTGGCTGAGAATTAAACCAGGTCTCACCACTACCTATGTTGGTTTTTTTGTCCGGCATAGTGTATTGGGAAATCACACGAGGCTTGTTGCGGATGATCTTCTCAAACACCCACGACTTGATGCTTTCCTTAAACACATCTCGCACCACATAGAGTGCGGCGAAGGCCAGTACAAATTGCAGATCGGTATCCAGTCCCATCAAACGGAACTGGAAGATCACTACACTAAAACCGAGCATGATAAGGCCGGTAGCAATAGCAAGAGAAAGATACTTCTCCTTCTCCCCAACACGGGTGCTTTTACTGGTTACCTTCAGGGGTAGCTCAAGGAGCTTTTTCTGCAGATCAGTTTGGTTGAAAACACGAGTCAGCTTTTCTTCATCATCCGCTTCAATGCTCTTTACCGAGTAGATGTTTTCGTACATCTGGGTAATACGATACTCATCCTCAGCCATCGAAAGTTGCGCTAAATAATCACGAGCCGATTGTGCGCCCTTAATACTCTGCAAGTAAGCGGTTTGACGCAGAAGATATTGCTCAAACTCATAAGATAGGATGGCATCAACCTTGCGGAAACGCTCAAACTTCTGGTCGTCTTCAAGGTTAAAACGGCGGAATGAAGCCAAGATATTGGAATGGCCTTTAGCCTTATCAACGATCTCTTCAACCGCTTGCTCACCCTTCTCAAGATTGGTCTTAAACGAACGAATATCGTTGATAAACAGATAAGAGAACAGACTGATAGAGGTCTTATAGGAGTCGTACGGCAGATGCTCTTTTTCAAGGATCTTGATATACAAAAGCATCAAGCTGATGCTCTTGCCTTTGTGGAAACGTCGGGTCTGTAAGAAAGACTTATCGAAGAACTCGCCTGCAGAAAAGCTATCCCCTAGATCAATACTGCTCGGGATGACAAATTCTACCTTAGTTTCAGACTGCGAGTCTGCGGACAGGGTCTGCTGGATTTCAATCTTCTTCTTAGCGGTGATCTTTAGATCCAACATGGTGCGAGCTATTTTCCTTACTTTTAATATGACACTTTTATTACATCGGAATTGTACCATTCACCCGTTAAAGGTAAACAATCGATCTAGCGAATACAAATAAAAAGGCCGCATTTAACGCGACCTTAACCTTTTGTTATTTCAACCAAAACCACCAGACGATTCCGATGATGGCTAGAATACCTAATACGTTAACCAACATCTTACACCTCCGATGATTTTGGTTTAAACAATCTTAACCGATTAGCGTTGCTCACTACGGTAATCGACGACAGTGACATAGCTACACCAGCAACGATTGGGCTAAGCAGCCAACCAGTCAATGGGAACAACACGCCTGCCGCAATTGGGATACCCAGCGAGTTGTAGATAAAGGCGCCCCACAGGTTTTGCTTGATGTTCTTCATGGTAGCTTTACTGGTTTCGATTACCTGAGATACACCGTACAGCGAGCCACGCATCAGGGTTATATCCGCACTCTCGATAGCCACATCCGTGCCCTGCCCAATGGCGAAGCCCACATCTGAGCGAGCTAGCGCTGGCGCATCATTGATGCCATCACCCACCATAGCCACGACCTTACCTTGGTTCTGCATGCGCTCAACCCAAGCAAGTTTATCCTGAGGCAAAAGCTCTGCGTGGAATTCATCGATATTGGTTACCTCGGCTACCGCTCTGGCCGTCGCTGCATTATCACCGGTAAGCATCACAACCTTGATGCCCAAGTCATGCATGGCCTTGATTGCACCAACCGATTCTTTCTTAATTGGGTCCTGGATAGCCAATATGCCCAGAAGCTTATTTTGCTTAGCAAAATACACCACGGTATTTGCATCAGACTCCCAACGGTTTGCGGTTGCTGTCACTTTATCTAGCGAGACACCTTCTGAGACCATCAAACGAGCGTTGCCCAAGAAATAGGTTTCATTGTTGTAGTCACCCTTAACGCCAAGTCCAGTTAAAGACTCAAAGTTCTCCACAGCGACCGATGACCCTAAATTCAATGATTCACAGTAGCCCACAATGGCCTCAGCTAATGGGTGAGTCGAGCCCTGCTCCAATGCTTTCAGCACAGTTACAGCTTGGTCATCAAACAGCTCGGCCTCTACTACCGATGGCTTACCCTGGGTGATGGTACCGGTTTTATCTAGCACCACAACATCGATATCTGATGCGCGCTGTAAGGCATCGCCATTTCGAATAAGTCCACCAAATTCGGCAGCTTTACCCACACCTATCATGGTTGAAATTGGAGTAGCCAATCCCAGCGCACAAGGACAAGCAATAATAAGTACCGAGGTCGCTGTTACCAACATATGAATCCTTACTAGGTCGGCGCCAAAGTTATACCAGCCTAGCGCAGTCAATACTGCAATGATCATTACGCTCGGTACAAAGATGCTAGAAACCTTATCCGCAAGGTGAGCAATAGCAGGTTTAGAATTCTGCGCCTCGGTCACCATGTTGATGATCTGAGCCAATACGGTATCGCTACCAACCTTGGTCGCAACTATAGTCAGGCTCGAGTTACCATTTACTGTACCTGCTGAAACGCTATCACCTAACTCTTTGGCAACCGGAATCGGCTCGCCAGTCAACATAGACTCATCTATCAGGGCACTGCCTTCAATAATCTCACCATCCACCGGCACCTTTTCACCGGCGCGAATCACCACCTTATCGCCCGCAATTACTTGCTCGATTGGAAGCTTAACAGTCTCGCCGTCACGAATGACCAAGGCGGTCTTAGCGCGAAGATCAAGCAGACGTCTAATCGCCTGGGATGTGCGTCCTCGAGCCTTAAGCTCTAGCGCCTGACCTAGGTTAATAAGGCCAATGATCATTGCACTCGCTTCAAAATAGAGATGTCTTGCAGACTCAGGAAAGATACTCGGCATGACCACGATAACCATGGAATAGAGCCACGCACTACCTGTACCCAGAGCAACTAGGGTATCCATGTTCGCGTTACGATTGATGAACGCCTTACTTGCACCCTTAAAGTAGTGCTTACCGCAGGTTGCTAACACCGCTAGGGTAAGCAAACCTATGATGCCCCATGCAAACTGCTCAGTCCCTGTATCTACCGTCATAGAGCCGCCAAGCATGCCGTACAGCATAAGAGGCACACCTAAGCCCAAGCCCAGATAAGTTTGGCGCATCTTGTGTTTGTACTCGGCTTGCTCAGCTTGTTCTCGCTCCGCCTCCGCCTTTTCCTCATCTAAGATTTCTGTAGCACCATAGCCTGAGTTTTCGATGGCGGTGATTAGGCTCGCAGCTCCAACACTTGCATGCACCTGAGCGGTGCGGTTGGCAAAGTTGATCATCACTGAGTCCACACCTTTAACCCCATTCAAGGCTTTTTCTATGGTGTTAACGCAGCTGGCACAGGTCACCCCTTGCAGGTTCAAGCGAACCAGAGGGCTATCCGCG
This sequence comes from Vibrio ishigakensis, assembly GCF_024347675.1. Lineage (NCBI taxonomy): Bacteria > Pseudomonadati > Pseudomonadota > Gammaproteobacteria > Vibrionales > Vibrionaceae > Vibrio > Vibrio ishigakensis. The sequence goes on from NZ_AP024881.1 coordinate 1,763,866, forward strand.
CTTGTGGCTACTTCCTCTGAAATTTGTTTCTCTTGAGCCGGAGCCTGCTCTGATTCAACCGCAGGCAGATAACCCAGCTTGTCGAGCTCCGACTCAATCTGTGCATCAGATAATTTGCTCTGCACCGTGATCTGCTGCGCCTCAATATCAGCTTCTAGTTCTGCTTCTGGGTCTAGTTCAACCAAAGCTTTACGTATCTTATTGACGCAGCCACCACATTTGACCTTCTGCACACTGCCAACATAGGTATTGCTGGCTACTTCAGAGGCCTTGTAGCCAAGGGATTCAACGATTTGAATCATACTGGTCACAGGCAATGAGCTTGAGATATTCGCTAGGCTTTTGTCTTCGCTCACCTCAATAGAAAAATTGGCATCTTGCTCTAGCGCCGAGCGTCGAATCTTGTTGACACAACCGCCACAGGACACGCCAGACAAGTGGATGGAATACTCATTCATCACTTTTGTTCCTCAGTCCAAGACTCTATTAAACAACAGATAGACTCACCGGTTGGTTCGCTATCAGGTAGTTCACCCCAATCAGCAAAGGTGGATTGCAACATCTGCACATGATTTTGTAGGCGTACAATCTGCGCTTGTGTCTCTTCGATCTTCTCTATCATCATTTCGCGCACTCGAGGACAAGGAGAGGTACCGTCTTCTGCCGAGGCTAAGATCTCTTCTACTTCTTTGAGACTAAAACCAATCTCTCGCGCTTGATGAATAAACTTCAGTCGTTGCAATGCATGGATATCGTATTCCTTGTATCCATTGTCAGGGTTACGCGTCGGAGTGAGTAGTCCGCGCTTTGTGTAGTAACGCACGGTATCTGAACTGACGTTGGCTCGCTTTGCTAGAACTGAAGTGATCATACGATTATCCGCTGTTGATTCTGTTGTTGATAGGGTCAGTTTAAAACCTAGGTGTAGCTCCTAGGTCAAGCTTAATTTGAAAAGTATCCAATCACCATGATCACGATAAAAATCGCGGCGATAAGTTTAAACAGCAAGCCTAGTTGCTTGGTGCCCCCATTAGGTGCTTGATTACAACATCCCATGACTTTCCCCTTGGTTGATTTAGAGAATATGGGTGCAGTTTAAAAGCTGTGTGTAGGTCTCAGGTCAACAGCAAATTTTGGAAAAACTTAATTGACCTAATTGAAAAAGGTGAGATATAACAAAAGAAGTTTCATATAGGTGTATTTCATGGCAAACAAAATTAATAATCAGAGCATAATCAGTATCTTGCTGACCTTATGTCTGCTTTTTGCCAGCACCATGAGTATCGCCAACACATCAGTTGTTCATCATCAAAGCTCAGATATTCAATCTAGCCTCAGCCATGATTGTTGTGACAAGGTTTCAGCGCAAAGCATGGAACACTGCTTTGGAAGCACCCATAACTGCGGTGGCCAGGTATGCGGAACGCTACTCTCCTTACCAAGCACAGTTTATAGCTTCACATTTACCGAGCCTAAACCCTTTAGACTAGTGCCAAGCAAAAGCGAACAATTACCTGAGTTTACTCAGCAATTGCTGCGCCCCCCGATCGCTTAATTCTCCAATCTAAACCCCAAAATCCACACTACTTAACTAACATTTTTATTAGGGCGAGTCCGTATAACACTCACCCATTCGGAGAATTATTATGAAATCTGTAAACAAGATTGTTCTATCTGTATCCCTACTTTTTACTAGCCTCAGTTATGCTGCAAAATTTGATGTCGAAATGTACAAATCACCTCAGTGCGGTTGTTGCACCGAGTGGGCTGAAATCCTAGAAGCAAAAGGCTACCAAGTGGAGATTCACGAGCAAAATCAATGGAATGATGTGAAGCAGAAATTTGGAATGCCAGCCAAGATGACCTCATGCCACACTGCCATCATTGATGGATACCTTATCGAAGGCCACGTGCCTGAGCGTGAGATAGCTCGATTACTCAAAGAGCGCCCGGAAGGGGTTAAAGGGCTTGCCGCTCCGGGTATGCCTATGCATTCGCCAGGTATGGCTCGCGAGGGAGAGGCCTACCGTGACTTCGATGTCATCGCCTTTACCGATGAGGGTAGCTTTGTTTACGCCAGCTACTAACACTAAAAAACTGTCTTAACCTCTACTATCGCCGATGCCATGCATCGGCGTTTTTTTGTTCTTCTCGGATTAGAGGGGGGCGTAAATCTCCTTCTAAGCCAGTCCCCCTCCGAGCGATTGATTCACAAGGCCGCGGTGAACCCCTCCGTGGGCGCTTGGCGCTCGCCTCCTTGCGAGCGACACATTGCTCCATCAATCGCTCTCCAGCGTCAGCATCGGTGGGAACCCCATCTTAGCAAGGCTCAAATATCCCAGAGTAGTGAGTGGCAGGCTGTGATGCAGGGCAAGTGTTTGAGGCAAGGATGCCGAAACCAAGCCTACATGGAGGTATTTACGGCGACTTGCCATGCGTCACTGGCAGAGTGAGCACACGAATCTGAAGTTGTAGTTGCTCCCGCTAATCTGAGATGAACCTTTTTTACCCCGAAAGCCGATCTTCTGCACACTTGCATTTACGAAAACTGTAAATGTGTAAATTTAAATTGACGATCGATTTCAATGTGTTATTTCTATAGCTTATTGACAAGAACTATTGGATATAAGGGACATGGAAAGCACGCTAGACACCCAACAAAAACCATCACGCGTAAATAATTTTTTACGTTCACTAGGACCAGGCATCATGGCCGCAGCTGCAGCTGTTGGCGGTTCTCACCTAGTTGCCTCCACCAAAGCCGGTGCCATCTATGGTTGGCAATTGGCGGCGCTGATCCTGCTGGTAAACCTTTTCAAATACCCATTCTTTAAAGCAGGCGTTCAGTACACGGTTGGCACCAAAAACAGTCTAGTAGAGGGCTATGCAAAGCTTGGTCGCCCTTACCTAGTAGTTTTCGCTCTTCTTAGCGTGATATCTGCCGTGGTAAATACAGCCGCGCTTCTGATGTTCAGTGCCAGCCTACTGAAGTACTTTATTCCGTTTGACCTCTCTATGCCGGTACTGTGCATAATCGTGCTTCTAACCTGTCTAACCATTTTATTTGTCGGTCACTATAAGGCATTGGATGTGCTGTCTAAGGGCATCATGGCTGTGCTAACGGTAGCAACCCTTGCAGCGGTCTTTATCGCTATTGGCAAGCCAGCTCCAGTGCAAGCTGCTGACTTCGTTGCTCCATCTCCTTGGACGCTAGCGGCGGTTGGCTTTATTGTAGTAACCATGGGCTGGATGCCCGCACCTATTGAGATTTCTAGCCTTACCTCTATGTGGCTGAAAAGTCAGTGTAAAGGCCAAGAGGTAACAGCTAAGTCAGCACTGTTTGACTTCAACGTTGGCTATATCGGCACCGCTGTACTAGCTATCGTATTCCTGTCGCTAGGTGCGCTGTTGATGCACGGCACCGGCATTGAATTACAAAAATCAGGCGTTGGCTTCTCGCATCAGTTGGTTGGCCTGTACGCTAGCACTATCGGTGAGTGGTCTCGATACCTGATCGCGGTTATCGCTTTCTTCTGTATCTTTGGCAGTACCATTACAGTAATCGATGGCTACGCTCGCGTTATCACTGAATCTCAGCGTTTGCTTACTAAGAAAGAAACAATCGCACCTGTGACTAACCAAGTTTGGATGTTTGCCATCTCAGTGGTTGCGCTATGCATAGTGGTATTCCTAGCCAAGGCGCTTCTGCCTATGTTGGACTTCGCTATGGTATTGGCCTTTATCACCACACCATTCTTTGCACTATTGAACTACATCTTGGTAACCCGCACACCACTACCTGCTGAGCTAGCGGTAGGTCCGAAGTTAAAGGCATTGTCTATTGTCGGCCTGGTCTATCTGTTTGGCTTCCTAGCACTGTTCGTTTGGTGGAAGTGGATAATGTAAAACGCATAAAAGGTTTGTGATTAGCTCCGCAGTCGCGGAGCTTTTTATTTGTCATTGTTATGATTGGTTTTGCTAAGCATACGTAACCATGGCAAAATCAAACTCGCTCTTTTGTATTACAATTTAACGGAATCACTATGGGACTACTCGACCAACTGCTGTTCTCTATCTCAGTCACAGGACCTATCTGTCTGATTCTCGTTATGGGTGTAGTGCTAAAGCGCACTGAGGTAATCAATGATGAGTTTATTCAAGGAGCGTCAACCTTAGTCTTCAAGGTCACCCTACCCACTATGCTGTTCTTAAGCTTAGTGGAATCTGATCACGACTTTGCCAGTAGCCTATCGCTGGTGAGTTTCAGTGTCGGCAGTAACATACTGTTTTATCTATTCTGTGCGATTGTTGTTGGACTGATTCTAAAGCAGCACGCAGATAAAGGGGTGGTAATTCAAGGCGGGTTTCGCGCCAATACCGGAATCATCGCCCTTGCCTATGTGGCGAACCTCTACGGTAATGATGGACTTGCAACGGCAGCTATCTATGTGGCGGCGACTACCTTGCTCTACAATGTGCTCGCGGTGATTTGCCTAACTCCAAAAGATGGAAATTCCAGCAATGGTAAGACGCCAAGCCCGCTAAAAACCATTGGTAAAAGTATTACAAGCAACCCACTTATCATCTCGATAATTGCAGGCTTTACGTATTCAACACTAGGTTTACCTATCCCTAAGATTGCCTCAGATGCAGGCCACTATTTTGCCAGTATGACACTGCCTCTGGCACTTTTGTGCACCGGTGGCTCTCTTGATCTTAAGTCGCTCAAACACGACACCGCACCTACTTGGTTAGCATCGTCACTTAAGCTTATCGCTATGCCACTACTGTGTGTTGTAGCCGCCTATTTACTAGGCTTTAGCGGCCAGGCGCTTGGTATCATATTCTTTATGACCTGCTCTCCAACTGCAGCAGCCAGCTATGTCATGGCGCGCGCTATGGGAGGTAATTCTACCTTAGCGGCAAACATCATTGCCTTGACTACTATTGCCTCGGTGATTACCACCACTATCGGTTTGATCATCCTAAACAGCCTAGAGCTTCTCTATTAACGCTATAGACGAAATCAAAGTTTCCGAACCCTAGTACTTCATCCACCAGACTGCCTATGATAACAATAAAGTTTATATTTCTCAGATGGATAGGAGTTAGTAAATGAAAAAACTAGGACTCATTGGTGGTACTTCTTGGCACTCTACTTTGGAATATTATTCCGATATAAACCAAGGGGTTAATGAGCATTATAAGAGCAATACCAATCCACCACTTCGATTGATCAACCTTAATCAGAAACAACTTCATGATCTACAACGTGAAAACGATTGGGACGCTATCGCCAATATCTTTGGTGAAGCAGCAATAGAGCTAGAAAGCGTTTCTGTGGATGCCATTGCGCTATGTGCAAACACACCACATAAGGTATTCGACCAGCTTCAACAGAGTGTAAGCTGTCCAATCATCCATATCGCTGATGCCATTGGTGAGCATCTAAACGCGAACGAGTTCCAGAAGGTAGGCTTGCTGGGCACTCGCTTTACTATGTCTGAGGATTTCATCAAGGGCAGGTTAAGTGCAGAGTATGAAATAACGACTTTGGTTCCTTCGAAGGCAGAGCAAGAGCAAATCCAACAACTACTCTATAGCAAACTATCCATTGGGGTATATGACGATGAAACCCGAGAGATTTTCCTGAAGGTAATAAATAATCTTGCCGAACAAGGGGCTCAAGCGGTTATACTAGGTTGTACCGAGTTTCCGCTGCTACTAAAAGACTCAAAATCCCCTATTCCTGTTGTTGATTCGCTACAATGTCATACTAAGAGTCTGATTAGCTTCATCTTAAGCGATTAGGCTTTAAAGACTATTTTGACAGGAGCAAATCAGATCGGATGCACGAGAAACTCAGAAGAAAGAAGATTAAATGGCGACAAACGGGAGAAGCTCCAGACTATCGATTCTCCCTTGCCAATGAACGTACCTATCTTGCTTGGATACGCACAGCCCTCGCTCTATTAGCCGGCGCCATTGCCGTGGACCAGCTGACTCCTGATCTTGCCAACCCCGTTGTGCGTGGCATTCTCTCTGCCTTTCTTTGTGCCTGTTCAGGGCTGCTCGCCATCTTTGCCTACCGAAGATGGGCAGCGAATGAAGCCTCGATGAGGAAAAAAGAAGAGCTCAAGTACACCAGCTTTCTTAAGGTCATTAGCGGAGTGGTGGTCTGTTTTACCCTCGCCCTTGTTTTGGTCATCTCTCTATGAGTGATAGAGACCCCGGCCTGCAACCCGAACGCACCTGGATGTCTTGGTTTCGAACCGTACTTTTGATGTTCGGTATGAGCCTTATCCTGATTAAGTCAGGTGAGCACCTAGAGCAACGGATTTTTGAGGTTCTTGGTGTGGTTATGCTGGTGCTTGCGGTGCTCGGCATTCTCTATAATCGTAAACGATTCTCCCAACCCTTTGCCAATCATATGGCCGTTTCTGATATGGAAGTGACGGTTAAAAAGGTGCTATCTGGCGCTATCCTTATCGCATCTTGCTCCTATGGTATTTATACCCTTAGCCAAATGGCTGCTATCTAAAGTCTTGTATATTGTTAGTCATGGACCGCAGTGCTAACATTTGTACACACACATCGAAGATAGATAGCTATGGATACCAGAATTCAATTCAGAGTCGATGAAGAGACCAAACGTCTGGCTCAGCAAAGAGCGGAAAGCCAAGGTCGAACCTTAAGCGATGCATGTCGAGAACTCACTGAATCATTGGCAGAAGAACAGCGCCAAGCGATGTCACAAGAAACTTGGTTGACCGAGCAGGTGAATGAAGCCTTTGCCAAATATGACGAAGGTAAGGCCGTATTCCATAACCACGACTCAGCTAAAAGCCTTATTGAACAACGCAAGGCTAAGATTCGAAACCGAGACAAGTAATGATTTTCTGGGAAGAAAAGTCGCTTGATGATAGAGAAAAGATCTTCGAGTTTCTTTACGACTTTAATCCAATAGCAGCAGAACGAACCGACGAACTCATTGAGCAGAATGTAGAACAGTTAAAGTCACACCCAGAAATGGGTGTACAACGTGATAGTATCCGCGGTCGGCTGTTAATCATCCCAGAGATATCCATGATCGTCTCTTACTGGAAAGATGATACCAACATCCGAGTGATGCGTGTTCTGCATCAAAAGCAGAAATTCCCTTGGACATAAAAGGTACATCGCAGATTAGAGAGGATCGTTAAAATTCCTTCTGAGCCAGTCACTCCCTCCGAGCGATTGATTCACAAGGCCGCGGTGAACCCATCCTTGGGCGCTTGACGCTCGCCTCCCTGCGAGCGACACCTTGCTCCATCAATCACTCTCCAGGAGTTGTGAGCGACAGGCGTTGTTGCAGGGCAAGTGTTTGAGGCATGGATGCCGAAACCAAGCCTACAGGGAGGTATTTACGGCGGCTTGCCATGCATCACTAGCAGAGTGGGTACGCCAACCTGAAGTCATAGTTGTTCCCGCTAATCTGCGATGAACCAAATAAAAAGCACACACCACCTTAGGCAGCATGTGCTTAATTCATAAAGTATTTTACCTAAACACCCACGCTTTCAGCCCGCTGTGATTTCAGTTGCAGCAGGAATATACCTAGCACGAGTGCCGCACCAAGAATACCGAGGTTATAAGGGTTCAGTAGCAATAGCGGAATCGCAATAAAGGCCACCACTCTCTCTACTAGCTTCAGGCTCTTCAATAGATACCCTTCGATACTAATCGCTACCGCAATAATGATGGCTAGAGTTTGTGCCACTGATAGAAGCACAGCCACGACGCCATCCTGAGTATTCACTATGTCCGTATAGGCCATCATGATTGGAATGATGAATAGACCGCCAGCAAGCTTAAACGCCTCAACTGACGAGCGCATTGGGTTGGCGTTTGCTACACCCGCACCAGCAAATGCAGCTAGCGCAATCGGCGGTGTTACGTTCGAGGTTTGAGATAGCCAGAATACGATAAGGTGCGCGGTTAGGAGCGGCAAACCAAAGTCGGTCAGCATAGGCACCGCCATTACCGCTAGTACGATATAAGCGGCGGTAACTGGAAGTCCCATACCTAGAATCAGCGCAACGATACTGATAAGACCCAAAGCCACTAGCATCTGACCACCGGAGAAGTCCATCACAAACTGAGTGAACTGCAGGCCGATACCCGTCTGTCCAACTACACCTACGATAATGCCCGCTGCGCCACATGCTGCCGAGATTGGCAGGGCCAGTAGCGCACCGTTTTTCATACCCAGCAAAAACTGTGAGAAGTTGATTCGGCTGTGCTTACGCATCGAAGCCACTACTAGAATAGCGGCACAACCTGCGACACCTACCAGTAGAGGCGAGTAAGCCATCATGAGTAGCACAGTGATCAGTACAAGCGGGACCAGGTGGTGCGCACCGTGCTTCATCACCTCAATCACGGCTTCAGTGCGACTAGCTGCTTTAAGATCCAGCTTGCACGCCATCAAATGCACATAAAACAGGGTACAGAAGAAGTACAAGATAGCCGGAGCAATAGAGGCAAACATGATGTCGCTGTATGGCACACCAGTAAACTGCGCCATTACAAACGCGCCCGCCCCCATGATAGGTGGCATGATCTGACCACCTGTCGAGGCAGCGGCTTCAATACCGGCTGCTTGCTCAGGCTTGTAACCTAGCTTCTTCATCATAGGGATGGTGATAGACCCGGTGGTTACTGTATTGGCGATAGCTGAGCCTGAAATAGAACCCAGACCTGCCGAGGCGAGCACTGCCGCTTTCGCTGGTCCGCCACGGTATTTACCGGCGATGGAAAATGCCAGATCAATAAAGAACTTACCGGCGCCGGTTACCTCAAGGAAAGCGCCAAAGAGTACAAAGATAAATACTGTGGTCGCAGCGATACCTAGGGCTGAACCAAAAATACCGTTGGCAGAGAAGATCTGGAACTGGATCAGCTCTTGAAGGCTGTAGGTCTTGGTTGCAAAGGCGCTTGGTAGCATATCCCCAAACATGGAATAGCTAAGAAATAGCATGGCAATAAGCACCATAACCAAACCGACAGTGCGGCGACACCCTTCCATCAGCAGTGCAATCAAGGCGATGCCTGCGGCCATATCTAGGTCAGAAAGGCCATAAAAGAGATAGTCGATATCGTTATAGTCGAACACCGTCATGCGATAGGCAGCAAATACCACCAAGGCACTTAGCGCGACATCAAACACCCTACCCGGCAGGTAGAGCTTGCTATGAGGGTTTTTAATCAGTGGGTAGTGCAAAAAGATCAGCACTAGCACCCAACACAGATGTATTGGACGAAAATAGGTTGCAGAAATGGTTGAGGTAATACCCTGCCAAATTTGGAACACCGAGAGCGCGACCGCAACGGTCAGCACCAAATACCCAAGCATCTGCGTCAGCTTGTGGTACGGCAAATTTGATTCTTTATCAGTGACAACTTCCATATAGTTCACTCTGGCTGGTTGGGTTTTAATACAGAAAAAGCAAGACTCTAGTTAGAGCCTTGCTTTAGTAGAGCTAAATTATTGTGCAACAGAGTCTAGATATTTCTTCGCACCTTCGTGTAGAGGCACACCTTGCAGACGCTCAGCGTTTGCTGGAGTAGTCATCTCAGCCATCTTAACGACCTTGCGAACCTCTTCCATGTTCTCGTATGCCGCCTTGGTTAGGTTAAACGCCATCTCTTCATCCATGTTCGCGTTAACCACAAGTACGTTCCATACGCTCAAAGTCGATACTTCACCTACGTTGTTGTAAACGTTCGCTGGGATGTCATAAGAGCTGTACGCTGGGTTCTGCTCAATGAATGCCTTGCTCTCAGCATCTGAGATAGAAAGCACCTTGATCTTATGAGTCAGGGCAACCTGAGTTACTGCGCCAACACCTTGACCACCAACGATAAAACCAGCATCAACCTGCCCGTTCGCTAGCGCATTTGTGGTTTCAGAGTAGTTTAGGTAAACCGCTTTGATGTCGTTCTTCACATCGATACCGATAGACTCAAGCAGTGCTGCTGAAGTTACCGCAGTACCGCTTCCTGGTGCGCCAAGAGAAACGCGCTTACCTTTAAGGTCTGCTAGAGAGTTGATGCCTGAGTTATCTAAAGTCAATGTATGCACTAGGTTTGGATACAGTGCGAAAAGGGTTTTCACTGGCATCTTTTTAGGGAATTTGCCTTCACCTTTATAAGCATCCAGCACTACGTTGCCCATTGCAATACCAGCAATCATGTCACCGCGAACCACTTTGATGGTATTTTCAACAGAAGCTGCTGTTACCTCAGCTTTTGCGTTTACATCCGGCACATGCTCACTCCATACCTTTGCCAGAGCACCACCAAATGGATAGTAGATACCGCTTTGACCGCCAGTACCGATTGAGTAGTTTGCTGCGCTCGCAACAAACGGCAGCATAGCCAACACTGCCCCAAGAAATTTACGTTTTAACACTATCTTCTCCTTGATATAAATACGTATGCAATCGAGCCTGCATGCGTAGCTAGTTATTCAAGATACGAGAATACTGATGTGTTTAAAGGCGTCCATTTTTGCAAACTATAAATGTGAGCAAAATGTAACTATTTGAAATACAAGTGTGAACAATAGCTCATTTATGAACTTTATAATATTGGTCAGCCATATCGCTTCTCAAACGCCTGAACCAAGAAATCAATCAATAAGCTGATGCGCTTTGGCTGATGCAAACGGCTGGCATAGATAAGGTTCAAATCCGCACTGTCTAGGTTTAGATGATTAAAGTTCACCTTAAACCCTTGTAAAACTGGCACTAATATCCCATTGGCCAAGTCTTGCTTTACATCCAGATTAGACTTAAGCGCTATACCCTGCCCCTGGCTTGCCCAGTAGCGAATCACCTCACCATCATCGGAGAGCATGGCTGGTTCTACCGTAATGGAATATTGATCCTGCTTATCTTTAAAGTGCCAGTTTCTCAGTGCTTCGTTGTTTCGCATCATTACCAAACAGCGGTGGTCTTTAAGCTCACTCGGCGAGCGTAAGGGTGCATAATTTTTCAGATAATCAGGAGATGCCACCAGTAAGCGATGACTCTTTGCTAACTTGCGACTAATAAGAGAACTGTCCGGCAGATCCCCATAGCGGATAATCAGATCCATACCCGCCTCGGTGACATTAAACAGGTGGTCATGGAAGTTGAGCTGTGGGGTTACATTTGGATAGAGAGTGCAGAACTCGGATAAAAGTGGCAATAATATCTGTTTGGCCACATCCTTGGGCGCGCTGATCTTAATCGTACCTCGCACATCATCCGACTGATGAGTGAGCACATTCTCAAGCTCAGCTACCTGCTCTAGTATCTGCTGACACTGACGATAATACTCAGCACCAGAGTCGGTCAATGAGATATGGCGCGTGGTACGTTGCAATAGTTTTACCCCGTAGCGCTGCTCGATAGCCTTCAGTCGTGTGGTCACTGTTGCTGCCGACAAGCCCAATTGATTCGCGGCTCCTACCAAGCTTAAGTTGTCCACAATAGCGACAAACATTCGCATATCCTGAAGCTTATCCATACTCATACCATTATTAAAAATTATTGAATAGTTAATTCAAATTTTTGCTAATTATTAAAATAATAACAAGCAGTATTATCTGCTCCATACCAAACAGTTGGAGCGGAACATGAACAAATTTATTGTCGTCGGCGGCACATCCGGCATCGGCAAAGCACTAGCAGATACCCTCGAAAAACAAGGTCATGAAGTCATCGTCGGCAGTCGTCGAGCTGGTCTAAATATTCAAGACAATCAATCTATTCAGAACTTCTTCAAAAACGCGGGAGAGTTCGACCACCTCATTATCACCGCTGGCTCTTATGCCCCGAGCGGTGGGGTTAAAGAGCTAGACCTTGTCGAGGCAGCAGATGCCTTCGATACCAAATTCTGGGGAAGCATGCGCCTAGTTCAGCAAGCTATCCCTTACCTAAAAGGCTCAATTACCCTTACCTCTGGCATGCTGTCTCGAAAACCGGTGGCAAATACCTTAGTAAAAACCGCCGCCAATGCTGCCCTCGAAGCAAGTGCAAAGGTACTGGCAAAAGAGTTAGCTCCAATCCGAGTTAACGTAGTCAGCCCCGGCCTTACTCAAACAGAAGCCTATTCAGGCATGAGTGAAGATTCTCGCCAAGCCATGTTCGAAAACGCATCTAAGTCTCTGCCTTTAGGCAAAGTCGCCACTGCAGATGATCTGGTAGGCGGCTATCTGCTGGCAATAGAGAATCCTGTAATCACAGGTTCAGTTATCGATATCAATGGCGGCGCACTGCTGTAAGGAGCATATGATGAAAAATGCACACAATGAAAAAATGCCACTTTCAGTTTGGCTACTTACCCTTTCGGCGTTCGCTATTGGCACCGCTGAATTTGTTATCGCTGGTATTTTGACCCAGGTATCAGAATCTCTGCACATCACCGAAGGACAGGCGGGCAACCTTATTACCGCCTATGCGTTGGCCATCGTTGTCGGCGGTCCGATTTTGATGCTGGCGCTATCTAAGGTAGACAAGCGTAAAGCGCTACTTTCTCTACTTGGGCTATTTATTCTGGGCAATCTTATCTCTGCGACCACCCACTCTTACCATCTATTGCTGCTAAGTCGCGTGTTGTCTGGTCTTACACAAGGTCCTTTCTATGGCATCGGCGCGGTAGTGGCAACCCAGCTGGTATCAGAAAAAATGGCAGGTCGCGCGGTAGGTCAGATGTTTGCAGGCCTTACTCTAGCGAACGTGCTTGGCGTACCTGCTGGCACTTGGATTGGCAATGAGTTTGGCTGGAACACAACCTTCTGGGCGGTTGCCGTACTTGGAGTACTGGCAACGGTATTGATTGCCTTTGTTATCAAGATCAAGCCGCAAGCGGAGGCGACTCCTCTTAGTAAGCAAGTGGGCGCATTTAAAAACCCTGCCCTACTCTCTGGTCTTGTTATCACAGTATTGGGATGGTCCGGCTTCATGGCTTTCTACGGCTACATTTCACCTATCGCTGAAAACGTGGCTCATATGCAACGTGACAATGTCACCTGGCTACTTATTCTAGTTGGTGCAGGTCTGGTAATTGGTAACCACCTAGGCGGGAAAAGCGCGGATATGAATCTCAGTAAATCACTCACCCTTTGGCTTGTTGCAACAATCGTTGTGCTGATTGCTCTAGGCAGCTTTGCCAGCAATACCACTGCCTTTATCGTGCTCGCCTTTATCTTCGGTGTGGTCTCTTTTGCCAAAGTACCTGCAATGCAACTAAGGGTTATGACCCATGGTGGAGAAGGACAGGAGCTGGCAGCAACCGCGAATATCTCAGCTTTCAACCTAGCCAACGCCATCGGCGGCATGATAGGCAGTAGCGTTATCGACGCCCGAGCGTTTAGCACTCAGTCATTGCCCTACTTTGCCATCATCATTCCCGTTATCGGCCTAATGTTCTTGTTACATAACAACCGAAGAATGAAAGCCATAGCAACCGCCTAACCCTTTTAAGTCGCACCTAGGAGTGCGACTTCTTTATTTGGACTAGCAAGTTTTCTAAAAGCCACTAGTAATTTCCCGAGTTATCTTAGTCGCTCTGCCAGCGTAAATTATCTACATGGTAAGAAGTGGAGCGGCAGAAATATGAACTCAGCCTCGATTGTACTTTCAGTTCAAAAACCTAGTGGTCATTTCACGACGTGCGAGAGCATTAAAGGTACTTACGCCAAGTGCTCTAACCTGTTCTCACAGATGAGCACAGAGTATGTAGACCATGGAGATTTAATCTATCGAGTGGACTTGGTTGACGAAAAAGAAAACGTTGTCTCGCGCAAGATGCTCAGAAATGTTATTGAAGGCGACCTGTTCAGTTTCGCGTAAGGCGAAGCACAACAACAGGCCCACCTTACCCTTTTAAGTCATCAATTCGCTGCTTGACCAATGCACTAGCCTTTCTTGATCTTCTGAGCTTTCTTACGCATCACCCAGATAATTGCCAGTCCACCTATCAGCATCATTGTGATACCTACATACATGACAATCCTGTATGTTTTAGCCTGAGATCCGGCCTTCGACAAAGTAGATTTCACTGACTCTAAGTTACTAGCACCTATAGCGTTAACCAGGTTGCCCTCACCATTGAGATAGGTAATGGCATAATTTTCTGCATTCACCGTTAGAAGAGAGCCCAACACTTTATCTCCTACACCACTCGCTAGCATGTGCCGCTGTAATGAAGTGGAAAATTCATCAATTACCGTAACCATTCTCCAGTTGTCGTTTTGGTCTTTTCTAAAGACCAGTCGATCATTTTCGTTATCGAGTGATAGGGCAATCAGTGACACCGAATCCGGAGCATTTAGCTGATAGTCACTGACACCTCGAGCACAGGCTACTTCTAGAGAAGAAGACGCCTCACAGTTAGCAAAGTGTTTAAAAAGCAGAGTAATTGGGACATCACCAGCGTTAATGGATGCAGTATCGACGGAGTAAGAGTGATTTGCCTTACCTTGTCCGCTCATGGTAACGAACAGGCCAAACACAATCAGTGCAATACCCACGTACAGTTTATCTCTTAGTTTTCTATCCATTACCGTCCCACTCAAATTCAGCAATCGCGCTCAAAAATCGAAAGATAGCAGAATACGATTTTGCGATGACGATGTGAAATAAGATTGAGAAAAAGCAGGTGCTTTAATAAGCGAATAGACTATCGGCCTGCTCTGGACTGGGTTTTCAGGCTCAGTGCTGATCAAAGAATCGTTTTAGTGCAGGCAGTAATCGAGATTCAAGCTGAGAAAGAGGTAGATACAGCCATCTGCCTTCATTACTAAATGCACTCATGTCGTAGTGATCAAGGTAAGGGCCAATCACGAATACCTTACTGGCATGATGCAGTCCCGAATCCAACACTCTTTTGTAATAAGCACAATCAAGAACCAGCACATCCCCTTCTTCCAATGCTGGCTCTTTACCCTCGCTTGAATACACAAAATTAACCTGAGATAGCTCAGACTTTAGGCTGGCCTCTAACGCCTCAAATAGCTTTCTGTCACCGTAAAATTGAATCTTCACCCTAGAGTCTAATTTTAAAAAGAAATACCTAACCAAAACATGGCAGAGGGCACAGGCTTTCGTTACTGGTAGATTTACTAGTGAACCGATGAAGATTTACTAGTGGCTTATAGTGAAAAGCGAAAACAAAGATGACAGCAATCCTTATGCAACATAGCTGCTGTAGACTGCAAATATCCAATAATTTCAATTACTACCGTCTTGCGCTACACACTGCACGCCCAAACAGATATTCATTTCGAGCCAGACATGAATCAGCTCTTGATTCACGATGTTGCGATACACCTCGAGCCACTACAATCTCGGCTTCTAGTCCATTTGATAGAACATCGAGCACAGGTAGTCAGCCTTGAGGATATCGTGCAAAAGGTTTGGCAGCGCTCGCACGTATCCGACAATCTGGTTCGTCAGGTCATCAGCGCATTAAGAGGGCATCTGGACGATAACGCTAGGCCCTATCACATCATCAAAACCATTCCCAAGCAGGGTTATTTGCTAGATATTGAGGTCACGCAAAGCAAGATTGGCCAGCCCACTCTCGGAGCTAAGATCAAGCAGTATTGGAAGTGGGGCGCAGGTGTTGCCTTGATTGGATGCGCCACTTTAAGCGGAATTCATTTTTTCTCTCACTCAGCACCAAGCCAGCGCATCAATGAAGTGACCAAGCTGGTTATTCACCCGTTCACGCTGGAGAGTGAACAAGACAGCGACCTATCAGACAGCATTGAGAATTACCTTTTCTACGGGCTTAATTCCAAGGGCATAGATGTTTATAGGCATAGGCTCAATAGCGATGCAGATCAGCTTAGAGGAAGCCTTACCGAGCAAGGAAACAGCTACAAGCTCACTCTGTTTCTGGATGAGGGTGAAGGACAAGCCATCAAGCTAGAAAAGACCTTTACCCTAGATGACTACTTCACCGCAATAGGCGATCTCGCCACCGAACTTAAAACCGAGATAAATCATGATGACTGGCAATATCAGCCAAGTAATCATCAAGTGACCTCGGTGAACAATTTCGATGATTGGCAGGTGATCTCTGAAGGGATTGAAAGCCTCTACAGTGGCAGTGATGAGCTTGATTCGATCACGGCTGAGCTCGATGAGATCCACCAACAAGGCAGAGATAATTATTTGGTGGACGCCCTGCTCTCTTATTCAAGCTCTGTGGAATACCTCAAGCGTCAAGATGAAAGCACTAAAGCCGAGGCACTCATGTTTGCAAAAGAGGCATTCGAGCAAGATCCAAGATGCGATATCAGCAATCTCTCATTAGGCTTGGCGCTTATCATCAACCAGCAATATGACCAAGCCTACCCCTACCTGAGTTATGCGGTAGAAACCGCACCTAGCGCCTTAGGTTTTTACCTGCTGTACAAGGTTGACCAAAAGACCCAAAACGACAAGGGTGCGGATTATTATCACAAACGCTTTCAATCTATGGCAAACAAACCATTGGACGGGCTGTTTGTGCTTTCAGCATTGAAATAAAAAAAGCTAAAAGGGTTTGAAAAAGGTTTGCATGGGTAAACCTTTGCCTTGCCTCAAAAGAGTTACACATTGAAGATTGCACACTGTGCCCAGTTTCAATTAACCCTTTTAGAGGCACAAAACATGATTAAAAAGCTCGCCTTTCAGATCATCCCAATCCAAATTTTCTTTTTTATCTTCTGGTTTAAGAACGGCTTTATCGACAAGGTAATGGGTGTAACCCTAGGCATTATTACCCCGGAAACGGCATATCAAGGTGATACCTGGGCGGGCTGGAAAGGCTATATCGTAGGCACTTGGGACAAGAGTCAGGTTGCGCATGCAGTACTAAGTCCTACCTTCGACTTTATGTTCCCTATTTTGATCCTGCTGCAATGCCTGCCTTTCATTCTGATTATTCGCTCTGTGCTAGCGGGCGAGTTTATGGCAGAGAAAGAGCGCCCTTGGCTACTTCGCGGCGCGTTTGCTTCAATTTTTGTGGCCGGTTGCATGGTGTTCACTCAAACACTCGCAGGCGCAAGCGATGGTAAATACCTATGGCAATTCATCGCCTTTAGCATGATAGCCATCATGTATATCCGAAACGAACAAGGTAAGTAAGCCAAGATAACGCCCCACACTGGGGCGTTTTACAGTTGACCCTGGTCAGAAAATATAAGAGCATCAGCTCGCATTTTTTCTATAGGTTCAACATGTCAAAACTCAAGCAACTCAAATCCTTTTTCACCGAAGTCATGGATTTTGGTTCTCGCGTCTGGGTGGTGAGCGTACAAGCAGGCAAGGGCAAAGGCGAGTCTTATATTGTAAATGAAGACAGCTTCAGCGAGCCCCTGTCGTGGATGAAACGCAAAGGTTTCGATGAATCTATGCTAGCTCGAGTAGAAAAGATGAATCGCTCGCAAACCATGGACTTTGAGCTTAAAGACATTACCTATCGACTGCTTCGGGTGAAATAGGTCAACAGACCCTAGTAGCCACGATTCTTCCAAAACTGCGCCTCATCTCGCCCAACGACCTTAAAGGTTTTCTCAGCGACAACCTTGCCGTTCATCTCCAGCACCATGCGCCATTCCCCAAGGTTACTCTCCAGGCCATCGATTGGATGCATCAACTGAATAGTATCCCCAAGATAGAAGTTCCAGTCATTGCTGCGCACATAGATGTCTCCATCAAACGGGGCTAGCACCTTACCTTTCTTGTTAATAATGCCAGGGTGATAGATGCAGTAATTAAGCAGTACGCCCTTGGCCTTTTTGATGTTCACAATAAAGCCAAATTCAACCTCTTCGTCCGCCACTACAGTGGTAGTGAATTCTTTGATTCTTGGAAGGTCTTTGGAGTCGGCATCCCAGTGGGAGTAGATACCATAGGAGGTCATTTCGACGATGGGAGTGCGTTTAGCCACGTTTGTTCTCTGCTAGTAATTTGAGTGAGAGTTTAAAGCGAACATAAATGGGGAGCAAGCCATTGAATGTAAGGCAGTTTCCCAAGTGTGGCTTATACTGTTATCAAACGATAAGAGGAAAGGAAGCACCCTATCAAAGCCAAAGGAATGGTTGAGAAGTTGCTAGCCACAGGATTCGTGCTGCTCACCTTAGTGTGGGCTGGATGCTGGGTGTACAACAATAACTGGTGGACTGAGAACCTGCTCTCTCTACCGGGGCTGTTTTTCTATCTCTACCTCGTCATTGCCGCACTCTCTTTTATCATCAGGCTACACCTGCTTGGCATAATCGCGCTAGTCACAGGTGGGCTCTTTTACGCCTTTGCCCCGCCAGAAAAAGCCCTTATTGCCCAAGAGTGTGGTGACGCCCTTACCATAGTCCAGTACAACCTCGCATTTGAGAATCAAAACCTCACGCAGTTCATCGACTATCTGGAAAAAGAACAACCAGACTTAGTGGTAATGCAGGAAGTCTCCCCTGAGCATGGCGAGCAATTTGATAAGCTCTCTAACTTGTATCCATATCGCTTTGGCGGACAACCTAAGGTTGGCTATCCATCGAACCAATTGATCCTAAGCCAAGAGTTGCTTTACGGACTTAACCTGTATGAAGCGCCCTACGGTGGCAAACTCATTCGAGGAGTTTGGCAGCCAAGAATAGGACTAGACATAGCTACCTACTTTGCTCACCCACCCTCACCACGCACGGAAATTTTGTGGTACCAAAGAAATAGCATGATAGCCACTATTCAAGAGTTTGCCGCTCTCTCAGCCACTAAGCACAACCTCATCATGGGGGACTTTAATCTCTCATCCACCACGCCTCGCTATGAAGCCCTGTTCCCTCAATATGAGAACGAACCAGTACTCAGTTGGGCGGCGTTCGACATACTGGGCTTGGATGTACCTCTAATGGCTAGCGCCATCGACCACCTCTGGTATCAAGGGGATACAGACAGCGCTATCTGTGAAAGAAGAAGCCTCAGAGAAATCCAAGGCTCCGACCATTACCCAGTGCTAACTAGGCTCTATTTTGAACCCTAGTCAGAGGTCTCATGATAGATAGCAGCACCCTTCGCCTTAAACTCAGCAGACATCTTAGCCATACCTTGTTCAGCTGATTCGAGCTCGATAGTCTGCGCCTCGTTTTTGGCCGCAAACTCGCGCACCTCTTGAGTGATCTTCATTGAGCAAAATTTAGGACCACACATAGAGCAGAAATGTGCGACCTTAGCTGACTCTTGAGGCAAGGACTCGTCGTGATAGGTTCTTGCTGTATCTGGGTCTAATCCAAGGTTGTACTGGTCCTCCCAGCGAAACTCGAAACGTGCCTTTGATAAGGCATTGTCACGCATCTGCGCACTTGGATGGCCTTTTGCCACGTCACCGGCGTGAGCGGCAATCTTATATGCAATAAGACCTTGCTTTACATCTTCTTTATTGGGTAACCCCAAGTGCTCTTTCGGGGTTACATAGCAAAGCATGGCGCATCCATACCAAGCAATCATGGCGGCCCCTATTCCTGAGGTGAAGTGATCATAGCCTGGGGCAATATCTGTGGTTTGCGGGCCTAGGGTATAGAAAGGCGCCTCATCACAATGCTCAAGCTGCTTATCCATATTCTCTTTGATAAGATTCATTGGAATATGCCCCGGACCTTCGATGATGGTCTGCACATCGTATTGCCATGCGATCTTTACAAGCGCTCCGAGAGTCTCGAGCTCCGCAAATTGCGCTTCATCGTTGGCATCCGCAATAGAGCCTGGCCTCATACCATCACCCAGCGAAAGTGATACATCATAGGCAGCGCAGATCTCACAGATCTCCTCAAAGTGCTCATACAGGAAGTTCTCTTTATGATGAGACAAACACCATTTCGCCATGATAGAGCCACCACGAGAGACTATGCCTGTCAGGCGTTTAGCCGTCATAGGTACGAAACGAAGCAACACGCCGGCATGGATAGTAAAGTAGTCCACCCCCTGCTCGGCTTGCTCAATCAAGGTGTCACGGAAGATCTCCCAGCTCAGATCTTCGGCTATGCCGTTTACCTTCTCTAACGCCTGATAGATAGGAACCGTACCGATAGGCACCGGAGAATTACGAATGATCCACTCACGAGTTTCGTGGATGTAGCGACCGGTGGAGAGGTCCATGACCGTATCTGCACCCCAGCGGGTAGACCACACCAATTTCTCCACTTCTTCTTCGATAGAAGAGGTCACCGCAGAGTTACCTATATTGGCATTCACCTTCACCAAGAAGTTTCGGCCGATGATCATTGGCTCCGCCTCGGGGTGATTGATATTTAGCGGAATAATTGCGCGCCCTCGAGCTACTTCCTCGCGCACAAATTCTGGTGTGATCGGCTCACCTATTACGGCGCCAAAGCTCTCACCGGGTGCTTTTTGGGTAAGCACAGGATCAGTGACCTCAGCGCGAGCCATGTTTTCTCGAAGAGCAATGTATTCCATTTCCGGGGTAATAATGCCTTGGCGGGCATAATGCATCTGAGTAACACGCATACCCTCTTTTGCCCTGCGTGGGGGCTCAAGTGCCTCAAATCTAAGATGATCCAAGCCATCATCAGCAAGCCTCTGCTGGGTAAATCCAGAGCTCGCCTGTACCAGTTGCTCGGTATCTTCTCGCTCCAAAATCCAGTTGGAGCGAAGCTTTTCTAGCCCCTTTCGAACATCAATATCCGCACTAGGATCGGAATACGCACCCGCGCAGTCATACACTTTCAAAGGCGCATTGGACTCAAAGATTGGAGCATCTTTAGTGCCACCAACCAAGGTATCGGTTTGATGGATTTGGCGCATACCTACCCTGATATCAACTCGACTTCCTTCAAGATAGATCTTCTCTGAATTAGGGTGCTGAAGAGGTTTTAGGGTATCGATAAATTGTTGAGCCTTAGCTCGGGTTTCGCGACGATTGGACATTAGCAAACTCACTTTTATAACGAAATGAAATTGCTTGTCTGGAGAAATGAGAATGTGAAAGTTGAACGCACCCCTCGCCCCAGGGCGATAAATACGTAACGGTTGAAATTCAGATTGAACTTCTCTGAATTTCGCTTGTTTCCTTCGCAGGTTCTAACCTGACAGGTTCAACGGATCCCGAATTAACGGTCTCAGCCAAAAGGCACTCCGACAAGATGAAGCCAGAGTATAGCCATGTAATTCAATAAGATACAAGCCCGACCAATCAAAGCTTGAACTTCACCTAAGCCGCCATATGTTTCAGAAATGCAATCAAGCCTTTGAATAAGGGCTATAGAATGAAGAAATTTTATTCAATAAAATCAGATGCTAGGGATGGAGGTTCGTTGATTTACAGATGAAAAAGGATATTCGTGTTTAAGAACAGTCACTACATCAAAAAGAACATAAAAATGGCCTGGCCTATCGCACTCAATGCTTTGCTAATGCAAGGCATGTTGATGATAGATACCCTGCTGATCTCTCCCCTTGGTGAAGGCTCACTAGCGGCTATGGGTATCGCCAGCACGATAGTCGCGCTACTACTTGGGGTGCAAAATGCGCTAGCAAACGGCTCACAAAACGTTCTATCCCGCGCTTTTGGTTCCGGCAAAGCTGACCTTATTTCAAAATCATTTCTGTCTGGAATGATCATCAACTTGTCGGCTGCGATCTTATTCTTCCTAATGATCTCAGTACTAAAGTGGCCACTGATAAAACTCCTCAGCCAAGATACACACCTATACCAAGACATCGATGCCTATCTGTCGGTGATAAAATACACCTTGATACTAACGGGTATATCTCAGGTTTCTATCGCGCTATTCAATGCTATGGGTAAGACACATATCCCGCTTCTGAGTTATCTGTTGACCATGCCAGTAAACGCCGTGGTTTCTTACTATCTGATAAACGGCATTGGCAGCTTCAATGGTATAGGCATCTCCGGTGCAGCCTTGGGCTCAGTAATCGCGCTAGGTCTAAGAATGACCTTCTTGCTCGCTTGCTTACGATTTCAGAAAACCTCTCAACTCTCTTTCTCCAAAGCATTTGATGGGATAAAACGAAACGTCACTCTGCACTTCAAAGAGATCTTCCCCATCGCCGCCAATATGATGGCTCTAGCCATGGGCCTCGCGGTGTATAACCTCTTGTATACACAGCTTCCGACCGAAGTGTATGCTGCTGTAGTCATGGTCACTCCTTGGCTCTCCGCCCTAGCTCAGTTCGTTGTTGCTTGGGCCGTATCCTCAGCAATTACCATCTCTCAGGCCATAGGCTCCAACAACCTAGAAACCCTAGATGCGGATGTAAACCTCAGCATAAAGGTTACCATAGCGGTATCGGCGCTCATCTCTTGTGCCTCTCTGGGACTCAGCCTTATCATAGATAAAATCTATCCAGGTCACTCCCAACAAACCTACGAGGCACTGGCCACCATAGCCCCGCTCTATATCCTAATGCCATTAATCCAAGGCTATATAACCGTGCACGGACAAGTTCTTAGAGCCTTAGGCAAAACCACTGCAGTATTTAACATCAACTTTGTCACCCGCTGGATCATAGCCCTGCCATTATTTGCCTTCGCTGTACTCGTTCTAAAGGCGTCAATCTTCTGGGTCTACGCCATTACGGTCTTCGAGCAGGTGCTTAAGATAGTGCCAATGCGATATCAGGCTCGTAAATTCTTGAAAGAGTTTGATGGTAAGAAAGCGAAAGAGTTGATGTATGACTGATGAAGCAAGAATATGGACATTCGGGTATTGTCGCTTACATTGTCTCTATCAGAAGAGTTATTGAGAAGAAAAACAAAAAAAGGCCTGATAAATCAGACCTTTAGAATGTGGCGGTGAGTGAGAACTTTCAAGCACGCTTTTAACTCTCTGATTTTAATGAGTTATTTTTTAGAAATTCGATTTTTCTATCCAATTTCCTATCCTTTTAACAAATGTGATCAGCATCACAAACAAGCGTCTACTGTGGTCAAAAAAACCGGCGCAAACCGGCTTTTTTAGTCGTGAGTATTGTCCAGATATTATAGCATCTGACGCTTCAGTTTTTGAGCCTCAAACCAATCAATGACTTCGCTTTCCACCCAACCAACACGACGCGCTGATAGTTTAACAGGATGCGGAAAACCACCATCACGCATTAAGACGTACAAACTCGAACGCGCTACTCCAAACTCCGCCTTTAAAGTCGCATAGCTGTGAAACCTTAGAAGTTTGTTTTCGTTCTCGGGGCGATGATAATCATAGTATTCCTTTGGGCTATGGTTGCGTTCCAAAATCTTCGCACGCATCCAGGACTCAATTTCTTTCACGTCCCAACGCTTAGCCTTGCCTAGGATCTGAATAGGCGCGGGGAAGGCCTTATTCTCAATCAAGGTATTGATAGTATTGCGAGAAATTGCGATTGCGACAACTAAGCGGTCGATGTCCAAAATTTTAACTTTCTGGGTCATAAATCATGCTCCTTATTCGGATAAAAAATGAACTCACTCTTTACAAAAGAGCTCTGTTCTCTCGCAAAAAACATACCCCAACTCATACTTGCGCGGTGCAGCTACTTTTTATCCTTCGTCTCAACTCGCAAAGATAGAAATGTAACAATTTAAACCGTTGACTTTACTAAGAAAAATCAAATATGAGAGCGGAAAAAACCTCTTAAAAATGAGTTGTAAGTAATTACAAATTACAAACATCAAGAGCTAGTTGAAGTGCATTTTTACTCTATCGAACGTGCCAGATCATGCTGAACTTCATACCTACATTTCGTCATTCACGAAATTTAAAACGTAAAACCGCGTCTTAAAATCTCCTCGCCCATACACACTGAAGTGTGCATGGGCTCAAAAATTTTTCTCGGCCTATCGGCCTCGCTGTGTCGACCACCTTCGACACAGCGAGGCCTCTATCCACACAAGGCATCACAGCGCTGACGCGCACACATCCACAGTGACAACGCCGCGCACACCAAAAGCTCCGCTTTTGGAGCGCAACCCTACTTTCCTCCCCTGCTTTTGGGCATATCCAAAGTAACAGTGAGCATCACTGCAAAGTCCGGAAACCCGAACCGGCGCCTGCATTGGCAGGTATTGGGGCTCATAAAAGAGCGTGAAGCGATATGACTCATCACGTAAAGGCCGAAACGCCCGAAGTAGATGAGACCGACTGACCTCGAACAGATGAAATCGAGTCTAGCCACAGAATAGGGCCGGAACCCTACCGAGATAGGGCGCTGAAAAGCATGAGTATTCTGAGCTGAACAGATAAAACAGGGGGGCTTGTCCCACACAAGACGAGAAGAAACCGCTCGAACCAAGGGTTAAAAGTGGTCAAACACGCTGAAGTCACTCGCACGCTGGCAAGCATTAAGTCGAAGGCTGAGCCGGTACCCATAGGGGTATCTCTTACGAGGTCTCGAACAACAGAGCTGGATGAACCATGGAAAAGTTTAATGCTGAAGAAGAGCTAAGAAATCTGCGAGAAAAACGAAACATACAACGCAAAAGCAAGCCTTACCTCGCCTCAAAGTTAGATAGGTATGGTTACGAGATATTAGCACTTCACTGCAATGGGGCTAACCCCTCTGAAATTCACGCATGGCTAATCGCAAACACAAGAATCAAAGTGGCTAGGACCACTGTTTATAGATGGATTAAGAAACATGCCAAAGATTAAAGACCCGCTTCTGGTCGCAAAGAAGCAAACAAAAAACGTAATGAAGAAACTGAGTATTCGTAGCTTGGGGACCAAACGCAACTACGCTCGTTCCCTGATCAAGTTTGCTCAACATTTAAATCTAGAGAAGAACACCAGCCTTCGAAACGCTACCAAGACTCAAGCCATGCAATTTCTGGCAGATCGCTCAGTCGTTGTTGGACAAAAGCAGCTCGATATGGACAGACAAGCCATACAATCTCTACTGCAACACAATGGTGAGTTGGAGTCTAAGCAAACTCTCGAGGTCATCAAAACAGAGCTAGAAGAAGTCATCCACTCTCGATCTTATAGAGATGAGCAAGTTGATTCAGTCCAACAAGCTCAAAGCACTAAGCACTCCCTTACGACTCGAATAGCCGTGGCAGCAGGTTTAAGAGCCCATGAACCTGGGACGATTTTACCCCTTGAAGAAAGGGAACCCGATTTTCGTATAGAGCACTCTCCTTACCGCTTTGCTGGACAAGAAGGTTGGGTCGCCTACACCGTCGTTGGTAAAGGGGGCTTGTGCCGAATAGCGATGCTTCCCAGAGAACTTGCGGATGAGTTAGAGGAGCACAGGCTCGACAAACCTATCTGGAAAACTGACCGAGACATCCCCTACAAAACGCATTACGACATCGGCTTTGGCAAACAATGGTCAGACTCTTTTTCCAAAGCCTCAAATCGCGTACTTGGTTGGAGCAATGGTGCACATGGATTACGACACACCTATGCCCAAAGACGAATGGAAGAGCTACTGCACCATTGCTGTTACGAAGAGGCGCTTAAGGCCGTCTCACAAGAGCTAGGGCATCTCAGACCTGATATCACGCTTGTCTATTTGAGATAGCAATAACCCTCAACCACGAACAGAAAAAAAGCGTGACTCAAAATTTTATTTCTTTTTCTTCGCCTAACTCATGTGCAGACCAATTTCGGTCTACATCAACGATGTTAATTTATCTAGGGAGTACCCCATGAAATATCAAGATTTTAACGAGCTTATTAAGAAAGTTGAGGAAAAAATCGGGATGTTGGAACACCAGACGTCATGGTTAAAAAATGACCTTCGGGAACTGCATACAGCCTTCATTGAGAGCCTGTTGCAGGAAGAATCTGAAAAGGAAAAAGTAACAAACGCTGAGGACTCAGGACCTAAGTTTGTGCCTGATGATGACTTTCCTTTCTATACGACCATATTGTCTAGAATCAAAAAGAAAGCACTCCCTTATGGAGTGCTTCCTCATGATAACTACTCATACTATAAATCGTGCGTTCCCTTGTACTTGGCAAGCTCCAACAACTTGTCCGAAAGTTCGTCCTGAGTCACTTTGAACCGTTCATCCAGAATATCATAGCGCATTCGATATTTAGCACTCGTCACCGCGATATAGGCCAGCCAAAGCGCCAATAACCAATGAAACCAACTTACTCCGCCTATCAAAGGGTTGATACCCATGAATTGGAGCTCAAGCTCTTCTGCGGGCACAGCATCAGCCTTTGAGGCGAACAGGTCTACCCATCCATTCCATTCGAGCCCAACATAGTATTTGTCTTCCGCTACTTCACTGGTATACGGGCAGTGAAGATTAGCGCACTCGTATATGCTCAGCGAATGGCCTTGAGCTTTGTATACCCCTACTGAACTTATCAGCGTTAGCATAATTGCAATGAACATTGCACCATAAAGTCTCAACATGATTTCCACCTTAGTGATTGGGTTAATTTCATAACCACCATATCAGGTCGAATAGAGCCCGAAAGCCCTTGTAGAAACACTCAAAAAAGATAGGTGAAAAGCACATAACTGCCGAGCGCATAAGCCCCTCCAAACCAGCCTTCAAAGCAAGCCAAGCTGGGTCTGAAAGAGTTAAGTTCCACTTCTGTGGCAACACTGATTTTTTACCAATTTAACTGACTTACGTCGCTCAGAAGCAACCGCACAGTGTGTGTTGCATAGAGGGTCAGACAATGAGTCAGAAAGTAAATAAAGCAATAGATAAATTAGACGAACTACAAGCAATGATTGAAAAGAACCACAAGCTTCGCTACAAACCTTCAACACTGCTAGTGTACATTCCGTGCCTTCGTAAATTCTGTAATTACATTCGCAATAACTTGAATTTCACTAAACTCACACTAGAGGATATTGTTGAGTTCATTAACCGCTATCTTAAACACTTGGCACCCTCAACTATCAATAACTACATTCGACAAATTCGCTGCCTGACACGTGAAGCATACATAGCCGGTGTTCTGAAGAACGACCTTGGAAAAATGATTAAAAACCTCAGGAAAAACGCTAAACCTGCAGATATCTCTCTTGTGTTACAAGAGGCTAGTGCTCGCATTCTATCACAGCGTTACCAGACATATTTATTATGCGAAGCGGCCAATGACACATCTATTGTCCCTGAAACCCAAACCTCAGAAAGCCTAAGCAAATCTATTTCACTCATATCAATTGCTCTGCCTCAGAAGTCGATTGATACTACTGAAAATTCCGGTACAGAAAACAAACCCAAGCTAAAGGAGCCAGTTCCTCAACCCCATAAGACAGGCGGACTGCACTGGCTCCTTGCGTTTTTTGAGCATGCATTGAGTACGCTTTTCAGATAGTAAAGAATAAGGTTAAATTCAACTAGAAGGCATGACCTGCTTGCGTCTTAAATGGGAGGAACAAAGTCACCGACTAGCAGTATGTCAGTGACTTTATTTCCATAGTTTCTCATTACCTTTCTCTCGAAGATTGCCCTAACCGACCTCTCAGCCATTTGGTATATGGTGCCGACTTTTCAGTCCGGCACTGGTGCTAAGGGAATACACATCTCAATAAATGCAAGACAGAGGGTGGACACGAGGACATTTATCCCTTCCCCGGAAATCGTCGGTCATTCCACTTAACAGTGGTTCCCGGGGAAGTTCCCTCTGCCTTGCACTTGATGTAGTCCAACCAATCAGTGTTGATTTTGATCTTCAGCTTTCTTTTTGTTTTAACTGTGACTTTTCGACAACAAAGCCTTATCCTACCTGAGCTATCGGCCTAAAAACTTTTTCTATTTTTCTTAAAAATCGACTTTCTAGCGCACTCCCGGTGACGACAGAACCGGACTTGAGTTCTAGTTTAACTGGATAACGATACAAACAAATAAGCTCAATGTAGTCGTATTGGCTGCAACTGATCATGGTAACGTCCGGTTCCTACCTAATTGATAAAACAATTTTAGCTTCTTTTGGGCTCAGCACCCCGTGCTTCGGCGAACCTAGGTAGCTAGTTCTTTGTAGCACCCATAGTGTTCCAGAATAGGCACAACAGCAATAAATAAGAACACATACCCCTGCCCCGCTATCAACAATAATGAGCCTCGTAAACAAAACACACCAAACATCTAAAAACTGAGGAACACATTATGAAAATCAAATCACTAACTCTAGCTCTAGTTACTCTTGCTTCTAGTGCAAGTCTTGCACAGGCAGCAGCTCCAGCAATCAACTCTGTAACAGCATCAATTAATAGCAATCTATCTCAATACACTTGGGAAGACCCTTCAAATAAAAGCGGTGGCGGTTATTGGGCAGACCCATCGAACAAAACCGGTGGCGGTTACTGGACAGACCCATCAAATAAAACTGGCGGTGGCTATTGGTTAGAAGACCCTAGCAAAAACAATCAATCAAAAAATCGTCATCGTTAATCTAGGCTGCCGATTATAATTGGGCATGGGATTATAATCGGCAACTTAATACAGAGCCATATAAAAAATTAAATATTTTTAGGAGCAGAACATTATGAACAAGGATTTTTTTAGCTTTGCGTTTTCTACGTTCTATCACACCTTTAATATGTACATAAAACATGGACAAAGAAACACTTCAGAGAGTTTAACCTCTACTAAATTGCGATGGGAAGACCCATTTAAAAAATACACAGATAGCTATTTATTCCAAGCTCTCGCTTAAAAGTAATTTCTAAAGACCCTATACTGACATAGGGTCTTTTTTATTTTATGGCATTAACCCAATCTCATTCTGTAAAAATTAAGCCAGTGGCCATCTATCTCAAATAAGCCTATCTGCACTCCAAAAACACTGTGCAGCCTATACTTCGACTAGACAAAATTGATTAGTCGAATATATAGGCCAGGCTATCTATCAGTGACATCTTGTTCTATATCGATTCTCGCTCTCTACACCGACGTTGTGCGACATTTCCCCAGAGAACGAGCCCCATACACATCCGTCAAAATTTATCTAACTCATCTCAAGTATGAATAGCAATCCATGCACCCAAAGCTAATTGATATAGTCACATCCTCTCTAAATAAGAGCACATACTCAAACCTTAAATTCGACAATAATAGAACCCGTAAACAGAAAAACACAACAAACATCTATTTAAGGACAGCATCATGAAATTCAATACACTAAACCTAATTCTACTTACAATCGCCTCTACCGCTGGTGTTGCATATGCAGAAAGCAAATCTGGTAACTCAACTGATAGTCTTTCACAATATACTTGGCAAGACCCATCTAATAAGAGTGGCGGTGGAATTTTTGAAGACCCATCAAACAAAACAGGAGGTGGGTACTCGCTACAACCATCAGAAGATAAAAATCGCCATCGCTAATACTTGCAATAAGGAGAAGCATACCATCAACAACAATATCGCACCCAAAAGCCCTATATGAAAATATGGGGCTTTCTTTTTATATGGTGTCATATATAGTTATTTAAAACATAGGTAGAACGCTAAATTACATAACAAAATAACTGTTAAGAAGAGATCAATACAGCACCAATAAAAACCCCACCTTCAACCTATAACAACACTCTATCGCGAAGATAATCCAATACCTACCACACCGACTTCTTCTACCGAGCTACTATCTAGGCCTTCGACTAAGCTACTCGTGGCCTCTCCTAGTGTTAATCAATAGTATCGTATAGACACCTATAAGAGCCGGCTGTCCTCCGTATATGAAAAGTAAGTGAACCAAAAAGTCGTCCCCTTAATCCCTCGGTGTTCTACTATTTCTTCAAAGTAATCTATAGCCTGTTAGCAACCAAGCTGTGTATTCCAACGAGCAGTGATGGGGAGTCTATTTAGTTCAGTGGCGTAAGTAGAGAATCCTTTAACAGTTCCGATATAGCCAAAAGATAGCTCTATGGTTCGAGGGGATGATACAGGCTGAAAAACAATCACCATCACCTTTGCATTGATATCGGTTGAAATAAAAAACGCTCGATGTTAATCGAGCGCCTTGAGGTCGGTTTGCCAGTCAAAATCAGACTGCAAAACTAGTTTGAGCTATGCTTCAAAGTCCCTAGTGTCCGTGGTCGTCCTTCATTGTTGGCGGATTGGCTTTGTAGGCTGCTCTAACAACTTCCACAGCATCTTTAGTCCACCACAAATCATTAGCAACCATTCGGTAATTAATAAGTGCTGCTAAATAACCGTCACCCTCTGGTATTTGAGCAGCCGCAGTTGCATCACGCACAACTGCTACTTCATAGCCTAACTCTAGCATTTCATACAAATGAGCCTGTACGCACAAGTTTGCTGACATCCCACACAAAATCACTTTATCTATACCTATTTTTCTCATTTGTAGGTTTAAGTCATTTTGTTGCAATGAATAAACTTTGTGTGGGCTACACACAATTGTCTTTCCGTCATTTATATACTTCTTAAACTCAGGCATCCAGTCAGCACCAGAGCCGTCAAAGCCATCCAAACTTAATGGGTCCTTGCGGACAAACATCGGTAAGTTGTGCATGACTTTTTCAAGCGGTCCGCCAAAGTGATGTTCATTATCCCAAGGATAATAGTAGTGAGGTGAGATAAACACGGGCATGCCCACTTCTTTGGCCACTTTGAACATGCTCTCAATATTAGGAACGGTTTGGTTTTCTTCGACACTTTTGCCAACGACCGGCCATGCTGTTCCTTTTGGAGACAAAAAATCGATCTGCGGATCTACGACCACCAAAGCTGTTCGATTGGTATCAATCTTCATTTTTGTTGGTGGTAATACGCCTTTCTCGGGGTCAGCATACTTTTTTTCAGCTTCAGGAGTTGCGGCATTTGCCACACCCGAGATGCCTGCAGCAGTAGCCACCGTTGCTACTGCTGCACTGGCTTTGAGCAAAGAGCGACGAGAATCATCTACTGCTTCCGGTTGAACTTCGGTTTCGGAATCAACTTTTCCCAATGTTTTATTTTCTCGCTTCATGATTATAACGTCCTAGTGTCGGTTAGAGGTGAGCTCAGTTGCTAAACAGTTAATACGCTACTCGACTAACGTAAGCAGCCTGTGCACGTTGTGGTGGCCAAAGGTTGTTGAATCCGAACTAGATTAAGGTTAGCTTAAACGTTTCATTTCGCAAGATAGGTGAATTATTCAGGTTGTCTATTCTCATATTAAGAACATACTTCAATAATCAATACTGAATAAATCACAATATTAGAATTTATTTAATATACAAGAGCATAGAATAAAAATTAACATTAGAGTATTCCTCACCTAATCATTAATACAAGTTGTTGCCCATGGAACCAGCTTTAATCTTTCAAAAGGGATTGGCATTCCAGTTAATTCACTTATTCCGTATGTTCCCTTTTTTAATTTAGCTATCGCCCGCTCAACTAAGCGCAGCTTTTCTTTATTATTATTTAATAAAATAAGAGACTTGTAGCTTTGCTCTGATTGACTTGCTGCATCTGCAAAGTCAGTTAAAGAGCAATCATACTTTTTCATTACATTGGCTAAATGGACTGAATTTTGGGCGTCAATTTCTTCTCTCAAACTCATTAAAGAATTTGAAATGGTTTCAACTTCAGTGGACATCAACTCTGCGTCTGGGTGTGCTCTCATAGTCATAATTTACCTACCTTTTCAATATCTATTGCTTTAACTGAGGTATTCTTGTCAGCTATGAGATTAATTATGAATTGGACTGCCCATTATTTATGTGTGAGAAATTTAGCGAATTGTGTGCAAAGTTATTCTCAACTGAACTCACATTATTTCTAACCCTACCTAGCCATGATTTATTTAATTTTTCAACCCCATTAAAATACAAAAAGAAAGACTCATCGCAGTTACAACGAGCCTTTCTTTTAAAATAAACTAGGATGTCATTTTTTAAATTGAAAATATTGCTAGTTATTTAAAAGGTTTTAAGTCATCCATAATCCAGGGCATTAGCTCGCCAACTGTAGGATGAGGGAAAACAGTCCTTCGCAGTACTCTGTATGATAATTTTGTCTGCATAAAGGCCGCAAAGATTCCAATTACTTCGTCTCCCCCAGTACCAAATACTGTTGCACCAACAATTTGCTCGCTGTCTTTATCAACAAAGATTTTAACGATCCCGTAAGTTTCTTGTTTCTCGCGAGCGCGCGCAATGCGCTCCATGGGTAGCGTTGCCATGAGTATATTTCGTTTCGATTTTCTCGCTTCAGTCTCACTCATTCCAACTCTAGCAAGTGGCGGATCAATAAACATGGAATAGATAGTAGTTCGCATGGATAAGGTTCTATCGAGCTCCTGAGGCTCAGGGTTCATATCCATCAAGCGACTGTAATGATCCCAAAAAATCTCACCATCATTTACAGAAGTATGAGTAAAGGCTCCTTCTCCATTTACATCACCAACGGCATAAATGTGACTCTGGCTTGTTTGAACGGTTTGGTTGACCTCAATAAACCCCCTTCTATCAACCTCTACACCTGCCTTACCTAACCCTAACTTATCGCTATTTGGCTCTCGTCCAACGGCAAATAATATGTGTGATGCCTTCAAGGTCTTTTTTATCCCTGACTCAGAATACGCTACCAGTACAGAGTCTCCAGAATCTTTAGGCTCAACCTGCTCCACAGCGCTGTTATAGACAATATCGATGCCTTCTGAGGACAAGACATCTTTTACAATTTCGGCTACATCAGGGTCTTCCCGAAAGACCAACTGCTCACCTCGCTCAAAGACAGTTACTTTACTGCCTAATCGGCGAAAGATTTGAGCAAATTCGAGTCCAATATAGCTTCCGCCAACAATCGCAAGATGCTCTGGTAAGGTATTCAGATCCAATAAGCTTTTATTGGTTAGACAATTGACTGTTTCTGCCCCTGGAGTCGCTACTTGCCTTGGTCTTGAACCGACATTGATGACAATATTTTTACCATAAAGCTCCTCGGAACCAACCTTTACAGTGTGACTGCCAGTAAACTCCCCCGAGCCTTTAAAAACCGTACAGTTTTTTGCGTTTTGAAGCCATGACTCGATACCTTGAGTAGACTTAGAGCGAGTCTTTTTCTGCGGCTCCATTACTTTCTCAAAATCAACTTTGAGCTCGCCTATGTCAAAACCGAAATCAGAACCACGCTTGGCTTGATGTATTGCCTTGGCGGCTGCAACCAAAGCCTTTGTTGGTGTACAGCCACTATTGACACAGGTTCCTCCAAATTTATCTTCTTCAATAATCGCTACCGTTTTTCCCGCCTTAAGAATGCGAGGTAAAATACTCATCGTTGCTTGACCAGTTCCTATCCAAATTAGATCAAATTGCTTGTTCATTATTAAACTCTCTACACATTAAGGCGTTATCGTTACAGTTATTTACTCTTACAACAGAAGTTATTTCAGGCTTCTCAGATATTCCACAATATCCATTGATTCAGGCATCCAGGTTTCACTTCCCTGTTCATTGGTAATCTTGAGCACAGGAACAGTACCTCTCTTTCTTGCCTCTAGGAGTTCTTCACGATATTTTGGTTCTGTCATAGTATTTCTCAACTCCACATCGAGTCCGAGCTGATCGATTGCTCTTCTAACTACTGTGCAAAAAGGACATCCATCGAAGTAGTATAATGCTAGGTTCAAGTTCTTTAGGTTGCTCATAATTGTTTCCTCAAGTTGCTTACGTCTTTAATTAATAAATATTTTCTTGGATTTTGTTTAACTAAAAATCAGTCTTAGTCTTTGTTAATTTTCGAGTACGATACGCCTAAGGCTAGACCAAACACTAGGTGAAGAATTAATGTCATAACAGGTACTTTAATTCCTAGGGTTAGCCCAAATAGTCCTAGGTTTGCCAGAGGCATCAATACGACCATCATTGCAAGCCATGCCGCTGTCGAAAGCACCAAGGCTTTAGTTAATTGCTTACTTCCAGGAAGAGTATTATTTAAAATTACTAGCGCCCCACCCCATATAGCGCTACCTAGTAAAAAGTGTATCGCCCACCCAACCCCGATGCTCATGCTCAAACCAATTTGTTCAGTAGCTAGGTTGGCAAGAATATGAATTGGATTAAGCTCGGGCATAACCCCTAGAGCACTTTTGATCATCATTACTGAGGTAAGTGCAAGTGTTGCAATAAAACCTGCATAGAAACCACGAATTAGACTATTAATGTTAAACATGTCGGCCACTCCATTATTATCCGGTGTCTTGATTTGGTTTACAGTCTATCCGGGAGTGACTCATTTGGATGTGTCTAAGAAGCTTGAAAAAGTGTACTAGGTTGGTGAGTGTTAAACATGCGAGTGAGTGACGGGGTGCCGTTACGAAAACAAGGAAGGGAAGAAACCATTGAGCGATTCTTCCCTATAAAAGCACTCATACTACTCATGATGCTGATAGAGCTTATCAAGTGCAATGGACAAACCATTCTCAGTGACAACCCTAACGTGATCCATTTTAATGTCTCTTGCGTTGGTCACTCCGCACGAGTGCGCAATAAGCCCGACGCCGTAATGGATATACTTGTTGTAGTTTGCTACACGTTGCTTTTTGTCTTCGACATTCAATCCTTTTTGCAGCGATTTATTCTGTGTCGTAATGCCAGTCGGACAAGTATCTTTATTGCACTTAAGTGCTTGAATACAACCCAGTGCAAACATATGGCCACGGGCTGATACAACAAAGTCAGCCCCTAAAGCGAGCGCCCAAGCAACTTTACTCGGAGTGATCAATTTGCCAGATGCAATCAACTTAGTTCGGGGCATAAGGCCTCTTTCCCGCAACAATTTTGCCATCAAAGGTAGGCTGTCTTTCAAAGGTAAACCCATATAATCCATCAAGGGTTGTGGAGCAGCCCCTGTCCCCCCGTCGGCACTGTCTAGCGTAATAAAGTCCGGGGCAGACTCAATACCACGCGATTCTATTTCGTCGAATAACTCTTCTAACCAAGCTGAATTACCCATTACGAACTTGAACCCAACCGGCTTACCTGTCACCTCTCGAACGTGAGCTATCATATCGAGCAGATCCGCAGCAGACTTAATCTCTGGGTGTCCATTGGGGCTGATAGAATCTTTACCCGCCTCGATGCCACGAATCTGTGCTATCTCGGCAGTCACTTTACGACCCGGCAGTATCCCTCCTTTACCAGGTTTAGCTCCTTGACTCATCTTGATTTCAAACATTCGTACTTGTTCGTGAGCTGCTACCTCTTTTAGCTTCTCATCACTCAACTTACCGTTTTCATCTCGAACTCCATACTTGGCTGTACCTATCTGAAAAACCAAATCGCCTCCACCCTCAAGGTGATATGAGCTCAGGCCCCCTTCTCCGGTATTCATCCAACACCCCGCAATTTTCGCACCACTAGAAAGTGCTCGCACAGCAGGTGCAGACAAAGCGCCAAAGCTCATTCCCGATATGTTGAAAACAGATTTAGTTGTATAGGGTATTCGGCTGTACTCACCAATGGTGACAGCTGCAGGTTCAACGGCGTCCTCAGTCATCACCGGAAAAGCATGATTCAAAAATAAGATCGTACCGGATGGGTCTAAACTACGTGTCGAGCCAAACGCAATGGTGCGGTCTTCGTTTTTTGCGGCCTTATACACCCATGAACGCTCTGCTCTGTTAAATGGCATCTCTTCTCTATCTAGAGCGAAAAAGTATTGGCGAAAGAATTCACCCTGTTTTTCAAATAGGTATCGGAAACGCCCTATAAAAGGATAGTTCCTACGAATCGCGTGCTCGTACTGATTCTTATCCACAATATACATGTATATGACGGCCAGAATTACAATACCTATTACGACTATCAGCATACTCGCTAAAAAAGAGGTGGCAGAAAACATGAAATCACCCATTTTAACTCCTTATGAAATCACTAAAAAAACGGTCAGTTTTGTTACATCAAATTGGTAATTAGCCATGTTTAAACACCGCCATTTTGTCTTGGGTCATGTCATGCATTGTGTAGCCAATACCACCAGTTCCATATCCCGAGGTATGTCGGCCAGCAAATGGCATCCAGTCAACACGAAACGCTGTATGGTCGTTTACCATAACTGCGGTAGCATCCAGGTGCTTTATACAGTGCTGTGCAATGGCCTGGTTTTCGGTAAAGACAGAAGCTTGAAACGCCACATCCAAAGAGTTTGCTAACTCAATAGCCTGATCAATGTCATCGTAGGTGTACACACACACCACCGGCCCAAAAATCTCTTTTTGGGAAACTTTGCTTTGCTGCGAAGGCTCAAACAGTATGGTGGGTGCATAGGTGGTATCTGATAGAGCTTTCCCTCCAGAGAGTACTTCAGCTCCCTCTTGAACCGCCTCATCGACCCACTGCGCAACTCTGGTCACTTCTGCGGGTCGAATCAGAGGACCGCATTGTGTTGCCTCTTCTCTCGCGTCACCCACAACGAGCTTATTGGCCTCATATGCCATTAACTGCGCTAGCTCTCTTGCGTACTTTTTAGGAGCAAACACACGTTGCACTGAAACACACACTTGTCCAGAGTGATAGAACCCACCTTTCATCAAGGCCGGCAAGGCACTGTTGAGATCTGCATCTTCAGCCATGATAACTGGGGCAGCGCCCCCATGTTCCAGCGCACAACGTGTACCAGGAGCTAATTGTGAACGGAGCATCCAACCAACTCTTGCTGAGCCAATAAACGTCAGGAAAGCGACTCTTTGGTCGGTAATCAATTTCGATGCTACCTCATTTTCAAGGTAAACCATTCGGCACCAACTATCGTCCAATCCCGCTTCATAGGCTATTTCAACAAAACGCTGACAACTTAAAGGTGTGTCCATAGCCGGCTTAACAATCACGGGACAACCGACAGCAATAGCAGGAGCAACTTGGTGAACAATCAAATTCAAAGGGTGATTAAATGCAGAGACAGCGACCACAACCCCTATTGGCTCTCGTGAGGTGAAAGCCGTTCTGCCAGCACCTGCTGCAGTAAGATCCATCGGAATCTCCACACCACGTTCACTCTGCAACTCCGAAATACATAGCTGAACGCCTGCAATTGCGCGGTCTACTTCGATTCTCGCATCGATAAGCGGTTTTCCACCCTCTGAAGCGATCAACATAGCGAGCTGCTCAAACTCTTCCTGCATAATTCTGGCAATGTTGCCAAGAATCGTAATGCGTTTATGTTTCGGTTGCCAATGTGCTCGATGACGATACAGATGGTAAGCTTCGGCTAGAAATTCTTCGACCGTGTCCCAATCAGTGAAAGGCACTTCCCCTATTTCAGAGAGGTCAAAAGGGTTATGAATTTTGGCTATTTTTTGCATACGACACACGCTCTCTTGGATAGTTCATCAATCAGAACCTTTTGGTTTTCCGAATAGTCCACTGGGATTTCAATAAGGTGAACACCGCCTTGCTCAAAAGCATCATTTAAAATGGGCACTAACTGTTCTGCACTCGGAACACGACTTGCTTTTGCACCATAAGATTCAGCGTATTTAACGAAATCTGGGTTGTTAAACTCCAATCCCCAATCCTGAAAACCAGCGGCGGCTTGCTTCCAACGAATCATGCCGTAGGAGTTGTCATTAAGGACAGCAACAACCAAGTTGAGCCCCAAGCGCACTGCGGTTTCCATTTCTTGGCTGTTCATCATAAAACCGCCATCGCCGCAAATTGCCATTACTCGCTTGTTAGGGTGCATTTTCGCAACCATCATTGCAGACGGTAAACCCGCCCCCATAGTGGCCAATGCGTTATCGAGCAGTACAGTATTTGACTGGTATGCCTTGTAGTTTCTAGCAAACCAAATTTTGTAAATACCATTATCGAGGGCAATGACATCTCCAGCGGCCATCACTCGACGGACATCCGCCACCAGCCTTTGAGGCACGATTGGGAATCTCGGGTCATCCACTCCCTCAAGCAGATGCTTTTCTACCTCGGTTTTAACCAGGTTAAAGATGGAACGGTCAAATTCAATTGGCTGTTCAAAGTGGTTCTTCAGGAGCTCGATAGAGGCAGAGATATCACCGACAATTTCTAACTGTGGGAAATAGACCTGATCGACTTGAGCGGATTTATAGTTGATGTGAATAACCTTTCTGTCATCGCCTTCATGCATAAAGAAAGGTGGTTTCTCAACCACGTCGTGACCAATATTGATAATCAAATCGGCATTAGCGATTGCTTCGTGCAGATAATCTCCTGTGGAGAGCGCGGCTGTACCTAAGCACATATCAAGTCGTTCATCGACAACCCCTTTGCCCATTTGTGTATTGAAAAAAGGAATCTGAAGATGCTCGACAAAACTTTGCAGGGTTTTACAAGTTGCTTTACGATTGGCACCGGCACCTACTAGCACAAGAGGAAATTTTGCCGAACGGATGAGGTCTGCAGCCTGCTGGATAACATTATCCTCTGGCCTTGCATACCAACGAGGATGCGGTGTGATCACGCTTGCATCACAATCCTCTCTAGCAATATCCTCGGGTAACTCGAGTAGTACTGCACCTGGTCTCTCTTCCTCGGCAAGGCGGAAGGCTTCTCTAACGATGGATGGGATAGTATTACCATGAACGATTTGCTTAGACATTTTGCAAACCGGGTCAAACAAACCTACGACATCAATGATTTGAAATTGACCCTGCTTAGATTTCTTTATCGGCTTTTGACCTGTCAGCATGACCAAAGGGAACGCGCCTAAGTGTGCATAAGCTGCTGGCGTTGCGAAGTTTGTTGCTCCTGGCCCTAGCGTCGCCATGCAAACACCGGCTTTGCCCGTTAAACGACCATAGGTTGCCGCCATGAAGGCTGCTCCTTGCTCATGACGCGTTAACACCAGTTTGATGTTAGAGTTTCTCAAAGACTCGACCATATCGAGATTCTCTTCACCCGGGACGCCAAAAATAAACTCCACACCTTCGTTTTCGAGTGCCCTTACAAATAAGTCTGATGCTTTCATTGGAACCTTCTTTTTCTAACTCATTGATTTCAATCTACGTGTCTATTTAGTGGGTCATTTAAAGCTCTCTTCCACCAAGTTAAATCCAGCATTAACGCTAGTTGCATATAGATTGGTTTACAAAGTGAACAGTAAGGTGCTATCCCATTACAGCTTTGAAGATGTGAATCTCATCCTGTTAGACACCTTACCTATTCACAAATAGTGCCTTTATTGCCATCTAGTGAGTCATTAGCCTTTGTTAAGCTTCGAGTACGAAACACCTAGAGCAACGCCAAACACCAAGTGAAGGACAAATGTCATTACTGGCACCTTGATGTCCAATGCCAAGCCAAACAGCCCGAGATTAGCCAGAGGCATTAGTACAACCATCATTGCCAACCAAGCAGAAATCGCGAGTGCTACGGCTTTAGTCAGTTGATTTGTGCCTGGGAGAATTTTATTGAGCACTACCAAAGCACCGCCCCATACAAGACTGCCTAGCAAAAAGTGCATGACCCAACCGACACCCATGCCAAGACTCAAGCCAATATATTCAGTGATAAGGTTGCTAAGAATATGAATGGGATTAAAAGCAGGCATAACTCCTAGCACGCTTTTAATCATCATGAACAACGTAAGTACAGCCGTTGCAATAAAACCAGCAACGAAACCTCGAGTTAGGTTATTAATGTTAAACATGTCGGTCACTCCATTTTTCCAGTGTCTTAATTTGATTAGTAACTTATCGAGGAATGACGAATTTGGATGTGTCTTAGAAGACCGAAAAAGTGTACAAAGTCATTAACTAATGACGTCTATCGAAATAATTGCAGTTGGATAGCACCCTTAATAAAAGTCACATATACTCAGATATCATGATATTTAACAGGGAGTTAGTTCAAAATCATGTCTCAGTTGTTAAAAGTTCCATCTACATTTGTGTGGGGCACTGCATTTATATCCTTTTTCCCCGCAGCACTTTTGTTACTTGGGATTAGCTTCGATACATCAAGCCAACTGATTGATATTGAACCCCTGCTGAACGCTTCTCTCACTGAAATCAAAGAAGCTATATATCCAAGCTTCGCTGGTTCGTTTACTCACACCATTTTAGAGTGGGCATCAATAAGTATCGCGGTGTTAACCGTATTCGTTGCCTTTGCTCACTTTAAAATTAAGAGGGATGCGGTTACCCCTATTATTGGGGTCGCTTTATTTACTGCTGGTTTAATGGATGCTTTTCATGCCTTAGCCGCAGATAGACTAATCTCAGCTGCTGCACCGAACGAATATTTCGTCCCTTTTACTTGGGCAATAGCAAGACTTTTCAACGCTAGCATAACCATGGCAGGTGTATGTCTATTGCTGATTTATGGTAATAAAAAGGCGAAGCTAAGCTTCGTCTTTTCGGTCACAGTGATCTTTGGGTTAGTGGCCTATGCAATTATGGCCTTCTGTGCAACCCAACCCTCTCTCCCACAAACGATCTATCCCAATGCATTCATTTCAAGACCTTGGGATATAGGGCCATTAGTATTGTACTTTGTGTGTGGACTTTGGCTGTATCCTAAGTTTTACAAGCGCCAGCCTTCCCTTTTCACTCAAGCTCTATGGATAAGTCTTATTCCTCAGATTATGACTGAGCTACATATGGCTTTCGGTTCCACTGGTCTCTACGACAGTCATTTCAACATTGCTCATTTCCTAAAGATTGTTGCTTACGCTGTACCCTTCATCGGCCTCCTACTCGACTACATCAAAACCTATCAATCGAAGCAAAGATTAGAACAGGCTTTATTAGCCGAAAAGAACAACCTAGAAACAATGGTTAGAGGCAGGACACTAGAGCTAGAAAAAAGCGAAGCAATGACAAAATCAATTATTGAAACGGCATTGGATGCAATCATTCTAATTGATAAAAACGCTCGCATTATTACTTGGAATAAACATGCAAATCTAACCTATGGGTGGACAGAGCAAGAAGTGTTGGGCAAGCCTATTACCGATATCTTCGAGCTGGATAACGACACGTATAACTACACTTCTGAACTTGAAACTCTGCTAACGACGGGAGTTAACCCTCTAAAAAACAAGAGGCTAGAGGTTATGGCTCACAGTAAACATGGCCAAGCTTTTCCCATAGAGCTCACCTTCTCTCCTATTCTACAAGGTAATGATTATGTCTTTAGTACAATATCTAGAGACATTAGTGCTCGAAAACAAGGAGAAGACGAACTCAAAGCGGCTCGAGAGTCAGCAGTAAAAGCAAATAGTATAAAAAGTGAGTTCTTGGCGAATATGAGTCATGAAATACGCACACCAATGAATGCAATTATTGGTATGTC
Organism: Vibrio ishigakensis; assembly: GCF_024347675.1. Classification (NCBI taxonomy): domain Bacteria; kingdom Pseudomonadati; phylum Pseudomonadota; class Gammaproteobacteria; order Vibrionales; family Vibrionaceae; genus Vibrio; species Vibrio ishigakensis. Next base: position 1,805,088 of record NZ_AP024881.1, read on the forward strand.
TGACTTGGCATTGGAGACAAAACTCGATTCAAAACAACATAACTACGTTTACAACATCAACCGCTCTGCCAACTCATTACTTGGCATCATCAATGACATTCTAGATTTCTCAAAGATTGAGGCGGGTAAGCTTTATATGGAAAGTATTCCTTTCCGTATAGAGGATGTACTCGATGAATTGGCTGCCATGCTCAGTTTTAAAGCTGAAAAAAAGTCGGTTGAACTTCTCTTCGACATCCCTCCAGCATTACCTGAAGGTCTAATTGGTGATCCGCTTAGGTTAAATCAAGTTTTAATTAACCTTGGAGATAACGCCATCAAGTTTACCGAAGTCGGTGAAGTCATCATTTCCGTACGTCTAATCGAACAAGCTAAGGGATGGTGTCGTCTCAAATTTAGCGTCAAAGATAGTGGTATAGGTATTGATAAACAAAAGATAGATTCCCTATTCAACTCTTTTACACAAGCTGACACCTCTACAACCAGAGAGTTTGGAGGGACAGGCCTGGGCCTTACCATTAGTCGAAAGATCGCAGAAATTATGGATGGCGAATTAACTTGCGAAAGCGAGCTATCCAAAGGGTCTACCTTTTCATTTACCGCCAAGTTTCAGCAAGATGAGGTGCAAGAGAGTAGCCCCACAACAAATTATCCAAGTTATAAAGTTCTAATCGTCGATGACAATCAGAGCTCAAGAGACATATTAAACAACATATTGACTTCGTTCGGTATGTCTTGCGATCAAGCTGAGAACGGAAGCTTAGCACTAGAAAAAATCAAAACTGCGGACTCAAATAGAGCACCCTATGAGCTGATAATCATTGATTGGCAGATGCCAGAGATCGATGGTATCGAGGTAGTTAAACGCATACAAACACTAGACATTGTATCGGCACCACCAGCTGTTGTAATGGTGACCGCGCATGGTAAACAAAAGGCTCAAGAGGCCGCCAGCGGAACTCCGATCAAGTCGTTTCTAACGAAACCAGTCACCCCTTCAACACTACTAGACTCTATTTTGGTTGAAAAAGGAAAAGAGATACTTCACCAAAACCGAGCAGCAGTGCGAGAAGAAGAAGTTGAAAAGGCTATAGACGGACTGCGCGGCGCTAAAATTCTGCTTGTTGAAGATAATGCTATTAACTTGGAGTTGGCTGTCGACGTCCTTAATCGACAAGATATCGATGTTATCACAGCCAAAAATGGAGTTGAGGCAATACGACAACTGGAACAACAAGTATTCGATGGTGTACTGATGGATTGCCAAATGCCAATAATGGATGGTTACGAGGCAACCCGAAACATTCGCAACAACGAAAGCTTTAAGCAGCTGCCTATCCTTGCTATGACCGCAAACGCCATGGCAGGCGATAAAGAGAAAGTCCTTGAGGCTGGAATGAATGACCACATCACAAAGCCAATAAATCGCCGTAGGCTCTTCTTAACAATGGCCAAATGGATAAAACCAGCGCAACCGTTATTAAAGAAAGCGCCGAAAGAAAAAACAGAAGACCCAGTATCCATTCCTGAAATTAAGGGAATAAACCTTAATGCAGGTCTAGCGATTTGCAATGATAGCCCCTCTCTTTATCTTTCACTTCTTAAAAATCTAGTGGAACAAGAGAGTGACTTTAAAGCTCGATTCCAGCATCACCTTGCCGACCGCAATATCAAAAGCGCCACACTATGTGCGCACACTCTTAAAGGCGTTTCCGGCAACCTTGCTGCTGAAAAGGTATATCAAGCTGCTTTTGAGTTGGAAGAAGCGTGTAAGCAAGGTAATTATGAGCAGATTCATGAGCGCGCGAAGCCTGTTTTTAGGCTTCTAGAGGATTTACTTTCAAACATTAAAGTTGCGATTGAGGACCTAGCCATTGAGAAACCGAATCTGCTCACTGATAAAGATCTCTGTGAGCTACTTCATTCTATTTTGATACTACTGGAGTCATCGGATACAGAGGCTATTGAGCAGATAGAAGACATCTCAATCACTCATCATGGTGATGAGATTGAGAAGCTATTGAATGAGCTAAGAAATGCAGCAGACAACTACGATTTCAATCAAGCAATGGCCTCATGCCAAAAACTACTTTCGGCATTAGATTGTGAGATGGACGGCGATGATACTAACGCTTAAGTGCCATTACTCTTGCTTTGAAAAGAGAGAAATATGAGCCTCAATAACAACCGTCATCTGCTGTTTGTGATACCAACCCTCGCTGTCATTATGATGGGCTTCATAGTCATATTTGGCTGGTTCACCAGTAATGACACTCTAACCAAAATGAACCCAAACTTTGTGTCAATGCAGTTCAACACAGCGTTATACTTTGTATTGTCTGGCTTTGGTTTGTTGTCTCTTTTAAGTGAACGTCTAAAGCTCACAGCTCTATTTGGCTTAGTGACTGTAGCGACCTGTAGCATCACGCTATCCCAGTATATTTTTGGATTTAATGCAGGATTTGATCAGTTTTTCATTGCAGCATCGAGTGACCTTTACACATCTCATCCGGGCCGAATGGCTCCAAATACAGCTTTAGGATTTATCGCGACGGGTTTAGCCCTAGTTTGTGGTGCTAGTAAGGTTAGTAACTCCAATGCGGTTATAGGTAGCCTTGCTTCTTTTATTTTCGCTCTCGGTTTTGTAGCTCTGGGCGGCTATCTAACGGACATCAACACCGCTTACGGATGGGGCTCCGTCACTTACATGGCAGTACATACTGCAACAGCTTTTACCGTTGTTGGTGTGATTTTCCTGTCTTACGCCATTGGTAAAGAACAAGAGAAAGACTCAAACAACAGCCTTCCATCATGGTTACATTGGCCCATAGGAATCTGGGGCATTACTATCACAATCACCATATGGGAAGCACTCAATCAATACAATCTAAGCAACTTAAAACCCCACTACATTAGTCAAGGGTTAGCTACAGAAAGCTTGTTGGTGTTTGGTATTTTGTTAACCATAGTCGTGGCTTGGGCCGTGCGAAGCACATATTACACGGTCCCAAGAGTCGAGCCGTCACTGAATCGCAAGTCTGCTCCTGTCATCACCATAGTGCTTGGCTTTCTTCTTTCAGGTGCTGTGTTGCAACTACTGCACAATAATTTTCAAGCTAAGGTGACATCTCAGTTTAACAAGGCATCAGAGGATCTTGGCAAATCGATGGGTTTTGCCATGGGTGCCTATTCAGAAGTTCTCTATGATCTGAGGTCTCTGTTCCAAGCCTCGCAACATGTGGAGCCCTATGAATTTCAACAAATAGTGCAACACGATCTTAAGCGCTTGCCTGGAATTCGTTCTCTGCAATGGATTCCCAAGGTTGATAACGAAGAGCGCAATGACTTTGAGGCCAAAATTAGCGCTAGCTTAAAGCGACCATATGAAATAAAACAAATAGAAGAAAACCGGACACTTACTAAAGCCGAGCCTAGACAGTTTTACTATCCGGTCACTTATTTAGAGCCTTTCACTCCGAACGCTGCCGCACTCGGTATTGACCTAAATTACAATCAAGAGATTGAACGTATTCTGCAATCTTCAGTGCAACTCAATGAGGTGATTGCGACAAAACGCATCGATTTAATACAGACGCCTGAAAACTCATTTGGTGTGCTGGCTGCCCTACCCGTTTTTAAGCTCGACCAAGGTTTAGCTAGCTCAGCGGATCGTAATGATGCATTACAGGGCTTCGTTGTTCTGGTTATTGAGGTGGGACCAATGATCGATGGTATTTTAGATAAATATCTAGAACCCACGGGACTTAATCTTACCTTTTCCGATGTTATAGATAACAGTCTAGTTGCGCCTCTCTATTCACACACATCACGCATCGCGACCAAGACGCAACCAAGTGAACAACTAACCAAAAATATCACGTTGAAATTTGCCAATCGCGATTGGCTTTTAACCGCTTCAGCTGCAAACACGGATTTATATCCTTCTTTTTCATTTGCCATTGCTCTACCTCCACTCACTATCTTGATTATTGCGTTCAGTCTTGCATTTTTTATCCGCCAAACCATGAGAAGGGATAAAGAGCAACTGGCACTCTTAGGAGAACTCGCAGCCAAGGAAAGCCATTTAGAGACGCTTGTTCATACCATCCCCGGAACGACGTGCACACATTTGATAGACAAAGATTGGACGGTTGAATTCATCAGTGATGATGTCGAACATCTCACTGGCCTCAGCCCATCAATGTTTGTGGGAAAACAAACTCGAACCTTGATGGAATACATACACCCAGATGACTTTCAACGAGTAAAAGACCACATAGTGCTGTCGGTTGAGTCAAAACAGAGCTTTGAGCTCGAATACAGAATTGTTCACAAGGCTGGCAAAACAGTCTGGGTCTATGAAAAGGGCCAAGCAGAATACGATGAATCAGGCAGAGCGGTTCGAGTACATTGCACCTTACTAGATATCAGTGAACGTAAAGCTCAAGAGCAAGCGCTTGCGATTGCAAAAGAAGAGGCAGAACTTGCCAACATCGCTAAAAGTCAGTTCTTAGCAAATATGAGTCACGAAATCCGTACTCCGATGAATGCCATCATTGGCCTATCGCATCTAGCATTGGAAAGTGACCTGAATCAGCGACAGTACAACTACGTTAAAAAAGTGCATAGCTCGGCGAAGTCCATGCTCGCTATTATCAATGACATTTTAGATTTTTCGAAAATAGAAAATGGAAAGCTCACCATTCAACATAAGGAATTCTATATCGATGATCTGTTCGAAAATATCAGCAACTTGATAAGCTTCCAAGCCGAAGAAAAAGGGCTAGAACTGGCGTTCAACCTCCCTACAACTATCCCGAGTCCTCTGATTGGAGATTCTTTAAGAATCAGCCAAGTACTGATAAATCTAGTCAACAATGCTGTTAAGTTTACGCCCAGCGGCTCCATCTCAGTTTCCGTCTCTGCCAAGACGATGACAGACAACCAGTGTGAACTACATTTTACCGTTTCAGATACCGGCATAGGTATACCAAAAGACCAAGCTCAGCAGCTGTTTTTACCCTTTAGTCAACTTGATAGCTCATCTACACGGGACTTCGGAGGTACTGGGCTAGGATTGGTGATTTGCAAGAATTTAGTTGAGCTGATGGACGGAACCATTTGGGTTGATAGTGAAGAGTCAGTAGGTAGCGATTTTCAATTCACTCTTCCCTTAACTAAGAGTGACCAGACAGCTCCTGCATACTCGTTGAAACATGAAATCGCAGATAAACCCGTTGAAGCTATTATCATCAAGTCTGAAGCGACTGTTCTCACCCATTTAGACCGTCGCCTCTGTGAACTGGGCGTTCAGAAGGTAAACTTTGGTGATCTACACCAAATACAGCAAAGCCTATCACTTAATAATGAATCTCAATCAAGCCACTATCTGATATTCATTGATTACTCATTGTTCAGTGACAGTTTAAATGAGGCCTTGAGTGTTATCTCAAACAGCCATAACAAGATCTCTCTTATCGTATTAACACCACAAAACATAGATAGAGATTCGATTGAAGCGCAGAGTAGAAATATTTTCTCGCTATCAAAGCCCTATCTACCCTCTTCATTGATGAGCGTGATTCTTAAAGCCGTCAATTCAAAACACCAAGAGCCAATCACATCTCATGTTAGCGACAAGAGCATTGAACAGTTTGTCTCTCGAATCGGCTCTGCTCATATATTAGTTGTGGAAGACAACTTGATAAATCAAGAAATCACTCAAGAGCTTCTGCGTTCCAATGGCATGCGGGTCACTATCGCAAACAATGGGTTGGAAGCGACACAGTTAGCAAATGAAAAGACATTTGACGCCATATTAATGGACTGTCAAATGCCTATCATGGATGGTTATGAAGCAACGCAAAAAATCCGTCAATTACCGCAAGCCAGTGAGATTCCAATCATTGCGATGACCGCAAATGCAATGGCTGGAGATAGAGAAAAAGAAATCTCCGCAGGGATGAATGATCACATATCTAAACCTATTGATGTCGAAGCGGTCTTTGAAACGCTTGCAAAGTGGATTGAAGCCCCTTTATCCAACAGCCCTTCGAAGAATCAAGTATCAGAACCTAGTATAGAGATTGATTTCTCCACCCTGGAAAACGTAAACACTAAAGAAGGGCTCGCTCGTTGTCAGGGAAATCAACGCCTATATTGGAATCTACTAAACGACTTTGCGAAATCGCAAGCCTCCTTCATCAAGCGTTTCAATGATGCTACTGAGCAAGGTGACCCTGAAAAATTGGGTCACCTCGCACACGAATTAAAAGGCGTATCAGCCAATATTGGAGCCACTATGATTAGTGAATTAGCGAGTAGCCTTGAAAGAGCAGATAAAGCAGATAAAACCGAGATATCTACGATACTAGAAGGACTCAAGCTATACCTTGAAAAAGCAGTTACTCAAATTAATGCCATGACGCCAACAGAAAACACTGAAGCTACGCACACCAGTTCAACCTCTGATAGCGAGGCGGTTTCTAGTGCACGAACCACTCTGATGCATCTAGAAAAGCTGTTGATAGAGAGTGATATCGAGGCACAAGATGTGATCGTACAGCTAGTTAATGATCCCAATCTTCAAGATTACAATCTCGAGCTAACCACACTTGAGGGATACATTTATGACTTTGACTTCAAAGAGGCACTAGATTATTTCAAGAAGCTTAAAGGCCTGATGATTATCTAAAGTATGTAGCCTCATTTTATATGTAAACCAAATCTGAAGTTATCAAGTTCTCAAAACTAAGGACGAGAAAGAATGAGCAAACAGGGTCACACAATCTTAGTTGTCGATGATGCCCCAGCAAACATCCGATTAATCACCAGCTACCTAAAGAACCAATACCGTGTTCTAGCCGCCACCTCTGGCGAGAGTGCGCTACAAATTATTAAAAAACAGAACACAGATTTGGTTCTGTTAGATATAAATATGCCTGGTATGAGTGGGTTTGAAACCTGTGAACGAATCAAGTCAACTCCAGAGTCGCAATCATTACCGGTCATTTTAATCAGTTCTACTGTGGATGAAGACTCAGTAAAGAAATCATCTACTGTAGGCGCCTCGTACTGCCTACAAAAACCATTGGTTGGAGAGGATCTACTCACCAACATAGAGAATCTACTAAGCAATAAATAGACAAGTATATTTGCCCCTTGATTCTACTAAGGGGAGATAGCTAAAAGGACACACAGCTATGATGAATCACCAAGAAGCCAAAGATCTTTTGAGCACTCTTCTGCCCGCAGAAAGCCTCAATATGGTCAGAGTTGAAGTATTCAGACTCTCTTGGGAAGGGAAAGGCTACAACATAATTTCAGAAGAAACAGGGTACGATCACGACTATGTGCGGAAAGGTGGCGCATGGCTTTGGAAAACGCTTAGCGAAGTATTGGAGTGCTCTGTTACTAAGAGAAATTTCCGCCCTTTGCTAGAAAAAGCGCTTGCCGCCAACAGTGAAGCCCTTGCCCATGAACTAGAGTATCCGGGTGGCATAATATCGTTTACATCCCCATTTTATATTGAACGAACAGAACAAGAAAAAGCCGTTTACAATGAAGTACTTCGCGATGGTGCGGTGATCAGAATCAAAGGCCCCCGAAAAATGGGTAAAAGCTCTCTCGCACTGAGGCTATTAGACCATGTTGAGTCGGAAGGCTATCGCATAGTCAATATCGACTTTACACACGCTTCTAGCAAAACACTTTCTGATTTGGACCAACTGCTCTACTGGACAATGACACAGGTTATTTCTCAGCTAAGACTGAGCATAGACCTAGATGATCATTGGAACGCTCTTATAGGTAGCAAGCTGAGTACCAGCAATCTGCTTCACGATATCTTGGATGACCTTGACCGACCATTGCTACTCGTTATCAAAGAACTGAACCTAGTCTATGAGTATGAAGACGTCAGTAAAAACTTCTTGCCTCTATTACGCTCATGGTTTGAGGAGTCCAAACACGCACCAGCAATGAAAAAACTGAGGCAGCTATTAATTTACTCTACCGAAGTGTATGTAAACCTAGATATCAATCTATCCCCTTTCAATGTGGGGCTTCCTATCGAACTCAAAGGCTTCGATGGCGACCAACTTGAATCTCTTGCAAACATTTACGGTTACCGATGGAAAAATGATGGTAAAGCGACAAGCCCAATCACCATGCTTCTATCCAGCCTAGGAGGGCACCCTTATCTGTGTCAATTGGCGCTATACAGCATGGCGAGTTCTTCAGAGATTATTGAGAGTCCTACTCAGTCACTGAAACAACTTCTGAGCAATGCAAGCAAACCAGGGGGAGTTTTTAGCCACTTCTTACAACTCATTCTTGTCGACTTGAATAATAATCAATCAGCCATGTCTGCCCTTAGAAAGCTTGAAAGTGCTCAAGAACCCTTAACCCGAGTAGAAATGTATCAACTCGAAAGACTCGGTGTGATCAACATAATTGAAGGCGAGCCACAGATAGTGAATCAAATGATTTACAAATATCTTTTGAGTAACATTTAGGCAGAGATGAATATGGAGCAAGCGAAAAATCGTTTTCAAGTGGGTGGGAGCATTTCAGAAAAAAGCTCCATATACATTAAACGAGCTGCCGATGTTGAGCTATTCGAAGCCCTAAAACGCCAAGAGTTGTGCTACGTCTTTAACTCTCGCCAGGTTGGCAAATCATCGCTACTGGTGAGCGTTAAATCCGCCTTAATGGAACTTGGGTTTAGATGTTGCTTTTTGGACATGAGTCGAATCGGCAGTATCCAGCCTACTCAAGAACAATGGTATGCAGGGATCATTTCAGAGCTTTGGCGCGGATTTTCATTGCCCAAAGGTCAGGCAATGTTTGAATGGTGGAACGAACAAGGAGATATACCCGCTGCTCAAAAATTCAGCCACTTTATCCAAGATAAGTTGCCGAGAAGCCTCGCCGACCTTGAGATGGTGATATTTATTGATGAAATTGATTCCGTTCTCAGTCTGCCCTTCCCTGCCGATGATTTTTTTTCGGTCATCAGGGCAAGTTTCAATCAACGTGCCGACCAGTTGGCGCAAAATGTGGTTAATTTCGCATTCTTTGGCGTTGCGCTCCCATCAGATTTAGTTTCAGAACCCAGTCGTTCGCCTTTTAATATCGGAACCGCGATAAAGTTAGAAGGCTTCACCTTACCTGAGGCAACACCACTAGCTTCAGGGCTGAAAATCGAAGAGAAAAGTGCTCTAGCTGTTCTCAGCCGAATTATTTATTGGACTGGTGGCCAACCCTTTTTAACGCAGAAAGTATGCCAACTCATTAACAACCAGTTAGAAAAGCAAAATATAGAAACCTTTAGCGATACAGGTAGTTCACTTGAGGACTTTGTTGACACCTCAATATATGAGCACATCATCGACAGCTGGGAAAATAAGGACAACCCAGAGCATTTAAAAACCATCATGGACCGCCTATTACATGATGAGGCCTATAGCACTCTAAACTTAGATCTCTACTCACAGCTACTAAAAACTGGCAGCTACCAGATCGATTCCAATGGCGATGATAGCTGGCGCCACCTATATCTCACAGGAATCATATCCCACCATGAAAACACCTTGCGTGTCCGAACCAGAATTTATCGAGAAGTATTTAACTCGGATTGGATTGATGATCTACTAGAGAAGAAAAGGCCTTACTCTGAGGCTTTCAAACTGTGGCACAAAACAAACGATGATGCGTACCTTTTATCCGGAGAAGCCCTTTCCGATGCCAAGGCTTGGTCTGAGAACAAGCATCTGCCAGAACTCGACTACCGATTCATCGCTGCTAGCCAAACGGTCGAACAGAAAAAAGTGGAAGAGAGCAACACTCGGCTTATTGAAGAAGTTAAAAGCAGGGAACAAGCCGAAAAAGAGCTCAAAAATACGCTTGAATTGTTGAGAGAGGCAAATACCAGAATAGAGTCCGCAAACAGTGCCAAAAGCAATTTTGTTACGCGCGTAAGTAAAGAAGTTAGAACGCCAATTAACAGCATATTAGGTCTGGGGTTTCTGGCAATGCAACATGATAGTTCCCCACTTATCCAAGATTACCTCTCTAAAATATACCGCTCGGCCGGATACTTGCTTAACGTGGTGAATGATATTGTTGATATCAACAAGCTAGAGCGCAACGAACTCACTTTAGTACACGAAACCTTTTGGTTAGATGACATTATTGACAATGTCATAGACATAGTAACGCCCAAAATGCATGAGAACTCGGTCGAACTAAAGGTAGAGCTCCCGACTACCCCTCCTATCATTGGTGACCCAGTAAGGCTACAACAACTGATTCTAAATCTAATGTCCAACGCCATCAGATTTACGGAAGAAGGCACGATTTCACTTAAAGTGGGAGTCTTGTCATTGGTTCACAACCAGATTAATCTGAGCTTTATTATCCAAGATTCAGGTATAGGGTTTTCGGCAAAAAAAATCTCCTGCACATTGAATAAAGAGCAGAAAGGTCACCTACCAATAGGGCTCGGGTTGGAGTTTTGCACCGACCTACTTAGTTTATGGGGCAGTGAACTCGACATCCAAAGTACACCGCGAGTAGGCAGCAGATTACAGTTTGATCTAGGGTTCAACGTTGATAGCAAAACAGATAACACTAATATTCACGACTTGTTTACTGTTGCAATCATTGGCTCTAAGCCGTTTATAACCCAGTTAACAGGGCAGGTACAGTCACTTTCTCATCAGGTAATTGACGCAGGACAGGACCTATCTGATCTTCAGGAGATTGCTTCGAGTAACAAACAGCTCAAAATAGACAAGGTGCTATTAGAATTTACAGACAATGCCTCTATAGAAACACTTCGTCAGTTGCAAGATCTCAAACTAAAGGTCGATGTCATACCTGTAATCCATGCCACAAACACTCCACTAAATTGGCTTAGCAGTATGGCCACAAGCTACCACCTTTCAGTTCCGTGTAGCTCAAGACGCCTACAAAACACTTTAGAAAAGAGAAGTCTCGATACCGATTATCTGCCAACAGCACCCATGTTTAGCAAATCATACCGAATACTGGTGGCTGAAGACGACGAAGTTAACCAACAGATAGTTACTGAACTATTGATCAAACAAGGGTTGGTGGTCACCGTCGTAGGAAATGGTATAGAAGCGGTAAATAAGCTCGCTGAGAAACACTTTGATTTAGCTTTTATGGACATAGAGATGCCATACAAGGGTGGCTTGGAAGCGATCAAGGAGATAAGAGCTCTCTCGCCTATACATGGCACAGGGTATGACAACTCAAAGATACCCGTTATTGCTATGACCGCTCTCGCGATGAGCAACGACAGGGAAAGGTTTCTAAAGGCGGGAATGGATGACTATATTACTAAACCGTTAGATCCGGATATGATTTCAAAACTGCTAGTAAAGTGGCTTCCAAATGTACAAGGTGTTCAGACACTTTCGACACCCAACGACCATCAAACGCTGACGATTAGCAACGTCGATACCCATGAAGGTATTCTTTGCTGTGGTGGAAATATCCAGTTATACAAAGAACTGCTGGTCAAATTTGCCAAACAACACACTTCACCAATTGACTACAAACAACTTACAACCGCAGATCTGTATACGTCACTTCATACGATCAAAGGAACTGCTGCGAACTTAGGACTGTCTTCGGTTGCTCTATCAGCAGGTTCACTTGAAAGTTTGTGCCGCTTAAAGCGCTGGCCGTCAGCGTATCAGCTCGATGATTTTAGTAACCAGCTGCAGCAAACATGTTCCAAACTCCTACAACACTCCGAACTTGCTACTGTCGTTCAACAAACCCCTGAAACTACTCCAGAGCCTCCATCAATAGATCGAATATTAATCATTTCAGATGATTTCAAGCGATTAAGAGTCTTAATTAACGAGTTAAAACAGAGATACAAAGTGAGTATCGCTACCGATTTTCAAAACGCGCACTCCATTTTGCAACAGGTAGGCCACGCAAACACCATATGCATTTCATCCTCTGAAGATGAACTGGGGAATGCAATTGATTTTATCAAACAAGTCAAAACACAAAACCCGGGTACTCATTTTTGTATGTTGACTGAACCTTTGGAAGAGCAACACTATCAGAAAGGTTTAGCGGTGGGCGTAAACGACTTCTTTGTTCATCCACTCAGTCCAAGCCTAATCCTCCACCGATTACCGAACCCAAGTAATGCTAAATAACTTATAGCGACTGATGAATTCAGTCGCTATAACCTGCTACCAGTTAGCCAATAGTGTCACGTAGATCTTTCGTATAGACACATAAGCCACCCGTATAAGCACATTCATACACGACGACTTCCCTTATTCTTAGCCAAAGAAAATCATCCACTCTGGTAAAACTTGGCTAAAGCCTCTGGACGCAACTCCATATTACATAGAGTGATTTTTAATCTGTTGTTTGTTTATAGAAACAAATTATTGAGAGCATCTAGTTAATATAGAGAGGAAGTTATGAATATAAGTTTGGAACTTTGGTATTTATTACCGGTAGCCACAGTTATCGCTACTATAGCTATGTCGAGTGGTATTGGAGGCGCTGTATTTTTCTCCCCGCTATTTATGATCGCACTAAGCTTAGAGCCCAAGATCGCTATTGGTGCGGCACTCGCAACCGAACTAGCTGGATTTAGTAGTGGTCTGTTTGCTTATCTAAAAGCAAAATTGATCGACTTCAAGTTGGCCAAGAAACTGCTTGTTTTCTCTGTCCCATCCGCATTGCTAGGCACCATGTACTCTGACCTAGTACCACCTGTCATTCTTAAGGCAATCTTCGCTGTTGGCTTAGTGTTCATTGGCACACAACTTTTCAGCGCTTGGCGAAAAGAAGAGCGTGAAAAACATGAAGAAACGCGAAAAGAGGAGTTCTCTGAAGATTTCGAATCAACACTTACTGATTCCGCAGGCCACACCTATCACTACACAGTTTGTAACCCAAATATGGGTAAAACCTTTGCAGGTATTGGCGGCGCATTTGTTGGTATGATTTCCGTAGGTCTAGCTGAATTACAAGAGTATCACTTAGTTGCACGTTGTCGTGTACCTGCTCCAGTGGCAATTGCAACCTCAATTTTTGTTGTTGTAATTACAGTTTTGACAGCATCGATTGGTCATTTTTACGAGTTTGCTAAAGAAGGTGGAGATGTACTTGAACAAGTACTTAACGTGATTATATTTACCATCCCAGGCGTTATCATTGGTGGTCAACTTGGCCCTAAGGTTCAGCAATACGTACCAGAGGATAAAATGAAAGTTGCTATTTCAATTGCTTTCCTAGCTATCGGTCTATTTATGCTAGTGACTCTAGTCTAATACGCCAATTATATTAATAATCACTACAAAAGCCCCACAGGTACTCCCTGTGGGGCTTTTTGATTCCTATACTCTGAAGTCTCAAGTCCTCCAGTAGCAGCCTCTTAACTTGCTTTGCCATGATTTCAACCCTGCAACATTGAGGTGTAACACTTTTGCAGGGTTTGTCTGGTTCTCTTGGGCACTCACACAAGATTCTTGCTCACGGCTTCCATCGAAACGTACTTGCTTATCGGCCTTGGTGTTTGTTCGCCTTTCTAAAAAGAAAAGAAGTGGATACAAAAATAAACCTAGACCTGCGTTGAACCGTGGATTCAATAACTTTCACTAGATAAATGCCTTTTTATACTAGTGTGCCCTTAAATAGCCACGCGTTCTCGCCACTAAAGCAATACATTCCTTCATCCTACACAGATGCTCCCTAGATGCAGCACTTTGTACTCAATGCTGTGCACATTTAGCTCTAAGTTGAACACATCCAATATTACTCAAAAATCATAATATTTATCCCGAGCTTAAATCAAACCAACGAATTAACGATTAAAGCAAAACAATATTGGCAACTCTGTCACCGCATATAAAACTCTATAAGGAATAGAACCATGACTGAACAAAAACTGAACCGCGTGGAACAATGGCTTCAAGACACTAAAGAACACGGTCTACCCGTGACTGGCTTTGATATCGAACCTGGTCGCACCGCCGTAGTTATTACAGACCCTCAAGTAGACTTCTTGCACCCTGAAGGTGTGGCTTGGGGCGCGGTTGGCGAGAGCGTGGTTGAGAACAACACCGTTGCCAATATGGAACTCCTAATGAACACCGCTGTAGCGGAAGGCTTCCCCCTAGTTATCAGCCCACATTACTACTTCCCAACTGACCACAAATGGAAATTTGAAGGTACTCTAGAAAAACTGATGCACGCTATTAACATGTTCGACCGCAAAAGCGCGCTAGACGTAGAAGGCTTTGAAGGCAGTGGGGCCGATTGGATGGAACAATTTAAGCCGGCAATCAATGACGAAAATACAGTAATCTGTGGTGCTCACAAGGTCTATGGCCCAGAAAACAATGACTTAATCCTACAGCTACAAAAACTGCGCGTCGAAAAGGTTATCCTTGCCGGTATGTCCGCCAACCTTTGTGTTGAATCTCACCTTCGTGAACTGGTTGAACGTGGATTTGAAGTAGCGGTTGTCGCTGATGCAACGGCGGCGGCTAAAGTACCGGGCCTCGACGGCATGCTATCAGCACTGACCAACTACCGAATGATCGCCAGTGACATCTTTACCGCTAAAGAAATCGTTGAAAAGATGAAAGCGAAATAAGTCTAACTCTTTCTTAAGAGACCTCACTTCTGTGGGGTCTTTTTGTTTTTTGTTGACTGAGACAGAGGCTCAAATCTTGAGCTTAAAGCTACCTCATCAAAGCTGACCAATTACTTACCATGATATTCACATGAGCTAACTCCCTTACCTCAAAGCCGTCCAATGCAGCAAAACTCAAAGCAAACCCAAGCTCACTCATTGAGCCTTTCGAATAAACCTAAACAGCGCATCTCTTCTCTTAAGTAATATCCGAGCTACCTGGCTCTGCCCTTCCCTGTCGCTCCAGCGGTTGATGCGTCAAATGTCCGATTCTAAGAATCAGTCCCTAAGTGCAGCACTTTGTTCCTAATACTGTGCACATTTAGCTCCAAGTTACACACATCCAATATCACTCAAAAATCATAATATTTATCCCGAGCTTAAATCAAACCAACGAATTAACGATTAAAGCAAAACAATATTGGCAACTCTGTCACCGCATATAAAACTCTATAAGGAATAGAACCATGACTGAACAAAAACTGAACCGCGTGGAAAAATGGCTTCAAGACACTAAAGAACACGGCCTACCCGTGACTGGCTTTGATATCGAACCGGGTCGCACCGCCGTAGTTATTACGGACCCTCAAGTAGACTTCTTGCACCCTGAAGGTGTGGCTTGGGGCGCGGTTGGCGAGAGCGTGGTTGAGAACAACACCGTTGCCAATATGGAACTCCTAATGAACACCGCTGTAGCCGAAGGCTTCCCGCTTGTTATCAGCCCGCACTACTACTTCCCAACTGATCACAAATGGAAATTTGAAGGTACTCTAGAAAAACTGATGCACGCTATTAACATGTTTGACCGCAAAAGCGCGCTAGACGTAGATGGCTTTGAAGGCAGCGGTGCCGATTGGATGGAACAATTTAAGCCAGCTATCAATGACGAAAACACTGTAATCTGTGGTGCTCACAAGGTTTATGGCCCAGAAAACAACGACTTAATCCTACAGCTGCAAAAACTGCGCGTCGAAAAGGTTATCCTTGCTGGTATGTCTGCCAACCTTTGTGTTGAATCTCACCTTCGTGAACTGGTTGAACGTGGATTTGAAGTAGCGGTTGTCGCTGATGCAACGGCGGCGGCTAAAGTACCGGGCCTCGATGGCATGCTATCAGCACTGACCAACTACCGAATGATCGCCAGTGACATCTTTACTGCCAAAGAAATTGTTGAAAAGATGAAAGCAAAATAAGTCTAACTCTTTCTTAAGAGACCTCACTTCGGTGGGGTCTTTTTGTTTTTTTTTTGATGACTGAGACAGAGGCTCAAATCTCGAGCTTAAAGCCGTCCAACACAGCAAAACTCAAAGCGAACCTAAGCTCACTCATTGAGCCTTTCCAATAAGCCTAAACAGTGCATCTCCTCTCCTACGTAAAAGCCGTGCTACCTGGCTCTGCCCATTCCTGTTACTCCAGCGGCTGATGCATCAAATGTTCAACTCTAAGAATCAGTCCCTAAGTGCAGCACTTTGCTCCTAATACTGTGCACATTTAGCTCCAAGTTACACACATCCAATATCACTCAAAAATCATAATATTTATCCCGAGCTTAAATCAAACCAACGAATTAACGATTAAAGCAAAACAATATTGGCAACTCTGTCACCGCATATAAAACTCTATAAGGAATAGAACCATGACTGAACAAAAACTGAACCGCGTGGAAAAATGGCTTCAAGACACTAAAGAACACGGCCTACCCGTGACTGGCTTTGATATCGAACCGGGTCGCACCGCCGTAGTTATTACGGACCCTCAAGTAGACTTCTTGCACCCTGAAGGTGTGGCTTGGGGCGCGGTTGGCGAGAGCGTGGTTGAGAACAACACCGTTGCCAATATGGAACTCCTAATGAACACCGCTGTAGCCGAAGGCTTCCCGCTTGTTATCAGCCCGCACTACTACTTCCCAACTGATCACAAATGGAAATTTGAAGGTACTCTAGAAAAACTGATGCACGCTATTAACATGTTTGACCGCAAAAGCGCGCTAGACGTAGATGGCTTTGAAGGCAGCGGCGCAGATTGGATGGAACAATTTAAGCCGGCAATCAATGACGAAAACACTGTAATCTGTGGCGCTCACAAGGTTTATGGCCCAGAAAACAACGACTTAATCCTACAACTGCAAAAACTGCGCGTCGAAAAGGTTATCCTAGCTGGTATGTCTGCCAACCTTTGTGTTGAATCTCACCTTCGTGAACTGGTTGAGCGCGGATTTGAAGTAGCGGTTGTCGCTGATGCAACGGCGGCGGCTAAAGTACCGGGCCTCGATGGCATGCTATCAGCACTGACCAACTACCGAATGATCGCCAGTGACATCTTTACCGCCAAAGAAATTGTTGAAAAGATGAAGGCGAAATAAGCGCTAGCCTCTCGATAAGAACCTCCCTCTGGGAGGTTTTTTATGCGTTCGCAAAATCTAGCCGTTATGGTGATAAGAATCCACAAACCATAGGCTTAGCTATTTGCCGATAGGTGTTTATCGTTCAATATCCTAAACACACATTAGATACTTTTTTGAACACATCAATCAACTCATCGTTTATTTAGAATTTTCATATTGATTTGCAACTCTCGAGTTTCCAGATGAAAAACCTAAATACAAATATGGACCGCAATCTCTCCATGATTAAAAGTAATAATCAATACTTGGTTGATACCGAACGAAAGTCGGATAAGTTAAACGATGCTCAAGAGAGTAAGCTATCTATTGACGATTTTTGCGAGCAAAACTTCTTCATGGACTATGTTAGCCAGAGTGTTTAGTTGAGAGAGCGCAGTATCAAGCGATCTATCTATGACCTCCTCAGCTAGTGTAGATAATAGTAAGTGCAGTATCTGCTTCAACCAACCAGAAACAGGCCAAGGAATGCGAATTGATATATCGATCGATATTACAAGCCGTGAAGAACAAGGCAAAACCAGGGCTTGGGGTGTGCAGATAAGCAGTACTATGCACACATCAGAAAAAAAGAGGTACAAAGAATGATTATTAAAGCAAGACGCAGAAGTTTTTGTATATCGACTCTAAAGGAAGAACCACCGCCCCAAGTATGGGGTACTCACTAAAATTCTTTTAAAGTTGCTAAATATGAAACTCTTTTACTCAACTTATATTAATGATTGCCTAGGACACAACGGAGACATTAACGGAGTATTTACTTCAGAGAGCGACAACCCCAACAAGGCACAATTTGAACTTATGGAATACCTCAGGGAAGAGTACAACACCAACAAAATCTATCTAACGTCTATAAGGGCTTTTTAATATGAAACTATATCTAAATATTGCACCGTGTACCCGACTAGCAACAGTAACCAATAAAGACACAAACGAAGTAGAAATATTTGAGTTCAATAGCACTAGAGCACTGCTAAAGATTGAAGATGCGGTAGACAACCACAACAACGGCTCTAGAACCTTTGCCAACATGGAAGAGATATACGTACATTTGACCACTTGCGGAGTGTAACCATATGAAACTAGATATCACTACCTACAAAAACACCTTTACGATCACAGATACAGATAGAGGCGAACAAGGCACATTTAAGGTTATGACCAGAGCCCAAGGAATTGTTGCAAAGACTATCAAGGATGTAGTGAACCTAGTCTATAACCACAACAACGGTTACGTCGTATTTAAAGACTTTGAAGAACTGGCAGATGAACTAGACCTCAGAGGTTGCCAATAGAAAGAATGTTTACTCTTTAAGAAGGTAATTTTACCGTCCCGTCTTTAGATGGTTTTTATGTCTGATAGAAAATGGACAGAATCTGATCTTAATGACTCCGAAAAATGTTAACCAAGGTGACTGTTGAGAGAGCACAGCATCAAGCAATGTATGACCTCCTGAGCATCTTTGGTCCTACTCAAAGCTATTGCTATTAGTATCAATCGCCACTATTCAAATGATAGAGCCCAGGCGGTGTTCTCTTCCAAGGATCCTTATGTAATCCCTGTTCAACCCCTATACTAAACAGTCTTCGCATTTCAGGGCCGTTAAATTCATCCTCTGATTGCCATTCAAAATCCTCCGGCACCTCGGTATACCTAAAGTCATTTCCTCTCGCTCTCGCGATAGAAAAGATCTGATAAAGATCGGCTCTACCCATAGCTTGTACCATCGAAGTAATAGTTCCTTCAGTAATTGATGCTAAATTGCGATCAACCACTTTTGGGTGAGGTACAAAGCGTGCATTGCGGATGATGTACATTCTAGGTCTTGGGGTAAACTGGAAGCCATTATCTTGAGCGTTTTCAATTGCCTCATTTAAGTTGATAACTCTCAAAGGAATAAAGAATTGTGTATTCACGCCGCCATCAGCGTGCATTTCATCATAACTTTTACCATCAATATCAACTTCAAATAGAGTTGGAGGCATGAGGATTGGAATTGAAGCGGAAGCCAACAGTACTTGCTTAAACAGTTCTAGCGCTTTATCACCTCCTTCAGAAGCAATTGCCCCCATATTCCAAACTGTAAATGTCTGACTATCAAGATTACTTGTACCAATGTATAGACGTCTACCCGACTGGTATTCAACCGCTATAGCATCAATCAAAGCCTCAGTGATATGAGTATCTAGCAGTTTTTTTAGCGGAGAGACAGTAGTGATAGAGTCACTCCAAAACAGCCCAAGCAAATTTCTTTGCTCCACGATGTAAGACTGGTTTTCAATCGTTGTGTAAGCACTTTCCAACTCATCATCCCAGTCAGAGCCTAAAAATGCGAAAGGAGCGATCAGCCCTCCGGTGCTAACACCGGTAACAATTTTAAACTCTGGTCTGTTACCTGTTAATGTCCATCCTTTCAAGAACCCGGCACCATAAGCACCGTATCCTCCACCACCTGAGATTACTAGGACACAGAAAACTATTTTATCTTCGTCTGTGTCACAAGCCTGTTGCGCACCACCATCAACCATAGCTTTGGAAAAGTCTTGTTGTAGCGCTTCACTCTTATCCAAGCCTAAAGCTCTAATGTGCTTTGGAAAGCCAACAATATGTGCGTTTTGGATCTGTTCAACAGGAGATGGGTTTCGTTTTAAGGAAGTGCAGGCGGTAATAAAGAAGACAAGAAATAAAGGTGTCATTTTTAAAACAAACATTAAAATCCCATGAAAATAGCTGGAACAGACAAAATTATAGCTACTGAATCAAAGGTTGTGATCTCATGTATTAGCTTTAGAGGGTAAACGGGTGGTTAGTTAAAAAAGGACTTCATCAACCACTCAGGTTTCGCCCCCAATACGTTAAGCGACCTACTGGAACTCTTCAATTGAGGTGAGCAAAATTTAGAGAGCTCGGAATATGTGGCACGTTCTTATCCGTTCTTGATTTGTGCTCCTAGATACACTTCTCAAACACGTTTTTGGACATAAATGAGTTTAAAACTTCGGACTAAATCTACCTACCAGAAATTTTTCCATCGCCCAAACAGGCTCAGCAGCAGCACTTCAGGTGATGTTGCTCGTGTGCGAAATTGGACGAGAAACTCTCACCCTAGAGGCGTGTTGACAGGTTCACTCTATGCAGGATTTCGTCCAGGAGATGCAAAATATAGTCTATTCCTGACCAACTTTACCTCATTATTTGGCAGTGAGAACTTTGCTCTATAAGTTCTGTCGCAAACTGTCGGAGTTGTGTGTATCTTGATTATTGTCAGTAGAAGACTTTGATATTGACCTGTTATTGTCCTTTTTGGGTCAATTACAAGTAACTTTACTTTGTATAAAATGAAGTTGTTTAAAATGATTAAGAGAGCAATTATGCAAAATTACAGTAGAGTTCAATCATGTGCCATCGTTAACCATGCGTGTGAGGTAGCAATCAAGAGAGGTGAGCGCCAAACGGATATATGCGCTGCTATTGATGTTGATGCTGGCTACTTTTCAAAATGTAAATCTGGGAAAAAGTTTCTTTCGTTAGATAAACTAACAAGCCTAATCGATGAATATGGGAAACCAAGCTTCCTTCAATCTGGTGTATACAAGTTGTCAGAACGTTATTCTAGTGTGGAAGAATTTACAGATGGGTTTAGAGATGGTCACGAATTATACCTAGCTAATCAACAGTTAGGTTATTGGAAAAGAGAAGAATTCCAAAAAAATATGACCTTAATGCTGAATTTGAAAGATGCACATCTTGAGCAAGGAGCAAACAAATATCAACGGTTGACAGAGATACTGAAAGAACTGCTGTCATTAGAAGAATTCCGAGAATGGTTTGATTTATACCATCCAAGTCATGATATCAGTTCAATATCAGAGTTATTGGGCGGTAGTCCTAAAGCACCTGATTACCCTACGCTTCAATCTATTCTTGATTACTTTAACATCACGGTCAATGAGGCTCCTGGACTGCAGATAGAGGCATTTTTCCAAAGATTGGGCATGATGCATTTCCTATTTGAAAGTATTGAAAACTTTGCCTTTGAAAACACGAAAATAAAAAAGATTCCAGTTAGTGAAGAGTTCATAATTCAAGGGAATTGTATATTTGAAGATGAGGGTCGACTTAACGATAAATTAGCTAAGAGAACTGAGAAATTTGTAACTGACTATTCTGCCAACTCATTCAGGTTCATTGAAAGTAGCCTAGATTTCAGGATGATTGATTGCGACTCTGTTTTAACCCTTTATGGATACATCTTGGAAGTGTTTATGACCGACAATCTTAATTTCTATGCGTGTCTGGCACTTAAATACACTGACGATACTCTAAACAGAAATATGATTATCCCTTTAGATGCCAGTGATATTGTGGATAACCTAAAAAAAATCTTGAAGACAATTGGAGCAAAAAGTTTACATAGTGACCTAGCATTCAAAAAGGCGCTGGCGGAAGAAGGGGCGACTATTCCTGGAGTCACACTACTCGATTAATATGCAAGAATTATCCATTAAGTTATTGAGGGAATATGGAAGAGATAAGTGTCACACTTGAATGCAATGGACTTCTAATAGATTCGAGTATTTGAGAACAAGATACAACGGTACTTAAAGCTTCAAAACAACCCTCCCAATCGCGTAAAAACTGTTTAGTGAAATAATTTAAATCGATTTCATGTTCACTTCCATCATCCTTACAACTTAAGTAAGTTTGCATGATTATTCGCGAGTGTCTCTGGGCTAAACATGTTAAAGAGTGAGAACTTCAGGAAGAAAATGAGCATCACTTCTTCAGGCCGAGCGAAACGGATATGCGCGAATGGTTGGTGACACTATTTAACGGATTAAAATTATTCTGAATCATAAAGGGGCAAAGGCGTGTTAACTAAGGAAGCATCAGCACGTCTCTGGACGTTTACGAATTAATGCTAGAACCGCCAGCACACTTCTGAGCCGAAATGCATTGGGGTCCTAGACAAGAGATGACAGATGTGGCGAATAAGAATCAATATTCGATATGAGTTTGAATCAAGATTGCTTTGACAACCTCTATTAGAGGACTATCACGGTAACAGTTAGAAACCACCTTCTTCAACTGAAGGTCAATAAACTCACTCCACCCCTCCATTACCTCAATACGTGGACCGTAGAAGTTGTCCCGATAATATGCAGCACGCACGTTATTGCTATCAATATGAGAAAGACACGCTTCTACAATTTCGCTCGGCACCAAACTTTCATGCAGCTTGGTGCTGCCCATGCTACGAGTGCCGTGCGCTGTCATTTTACCCTTGAGTTTCAAAGTATTTCGAATAGCATTGCCTACAGTTCCATCTCCAATACAACCGGCTTTGGATCTCCCTGGGAAAAGATACTTTTCATCTGGGAAATTAGCAGTCACAAACTCATAGATTCGAATTGCACTTTCCGATAAAGGTACCGCATGCTCAGTATCATTTTTTAGATTCTGGATGATAAACATTCGTTCAGTAAGATTAATATTTGCAAGCTCTGTGCTCGCTGCCTCACCGGGACGCAACAACAAATGCAATTGCCAAAGAAACAACAAGAAAACGAGCACTGATGTATTCGAGTGCACGAAATCGCTTATCAACTGGCCTACTTCCTCAGGTTTCATGGCTGGATAGTGCTTAGACTTTGGCTTTTTAAAGTACGCCTTCAATTTATCCAGTTCGACTGTATCTTCCAAGCCACCTTTTGCAACAGCAAACTCCAGAACATCCTTTATAATCAAAAAAGCCTTATTTCTAACATTGGCTGACTCTATGGTATCAAGAGCGCCCCAAATCATATTCAAACGAAGCGATTTTAGCGGGGTATTCCCAATAGTAGGTACTAAATGCTTTTTAACTATACCTTCCTTGTCTTTTATGGTGACTGTCCCCCATTTCTTAGGTTTTTTGGAGAAGTAATGTTCAGAAAAATCGTGAAACCGAACATTACCTAAGTGCTCGATAGACTCTATAACTCCACTTTTGACCAATGATGGGTCAATACCATCGTGTAAAGCTTGATGAAGAGGCCAGCTCTGCTTTCTAGCATCTGCTATGCCAAGAAGCGGGTAAGAATCAATACGCATATAGGTATCTTTCCCATCGAGAGGCCTCCTGTAACGAAACTCCCAGTGTGCCTTTCCGTTAGCCTCTACACAGATATAGAGTTTATCCCCGTCATTGACCCGCTTTAACTTACCGTAAAATTTGCAATCCGAAATTAACTTCTCAATTTTTGTCTTGTTAAGTTTATTGGTCGCCATCAGTAGCCTCTCAAAAATCAGGAGAGACCAAGATATACTCAGCTACGCGCAGTTTTGAAGCCTCATTGCTTCAATAGTTTTCTGTAGACGTTATAGACAAAAAAATCATTAAATATCTGAAATTACTTAGATAAATCAATGACAGAACTGGAAGATATATGGGTACTCCACCACGACATCAATCGCACTCTTTCGTTAAAGAAATTAGAGCGGTTATAAGCTTCTCGAACTCTATTTTTGTCCGAGTGCGATAGCGCAGCCTCTATAACATGAGTATCAAACCCTTGCTCATGGAGGGTTGTACTCGCTAAAGAGCGTAAACCATGAGCGGTGGTTCGATTTTGAAGTCCCAATCTGTTGAAAGCTTTATTTATCGACTCAGTGTGCGCATGTGTTTTGCGATTACTTATAGCCGGAAATACATACTCACATCCTTCGCTGTAAATGCGTTGTTGCTCAAGAATAGCGATAGCTTGGTCTGTAAGTGGTACTTTATGAACTCGATTGTTTTTCATCCTTGCTTCCGGGATAGTCCAAATACGAGTTTCCAAATCAATATCTGTCCATTTGGCCGTAGCAGCTTCGGCAGATCGAACCATTGTATGTAACTGCCATTCAAACATCAGCTTTGTGGAAGGTCTCATCGTTGAAAGCGCGACATGTCTCAGTAACTCAGGAAGCTCACTAGGTTCCAAAGAGGCTACATGCCGCACTCTTGGCTTTTGAAAGACCTCACCTATCCCATGTAAGTTGTGACTCGGAATAATTCCGAGGTTCACTGCATGATTCATGACTGCCTTAAGAAGTTGGATACACCTCTTTATAGTTTCAAATTTACGTTTTTCAGCTAGAGGTCTAAACACACCGATTGCAATCGGCGCTGTTATTGATTCAACAGGCATGTTGCCCAACTTTGGCATCACATGAATCTCAAGCTTACGTCTAATGTCCTGCAGAGTTTTAGGCTTCAATTGTCCTTCCTTGCTCTCAAGCCAAGACTCAAACACCAACTTCAAAACGTTTAATCGAGCCGCTTTCTTCTCCAACTCTATCCTTTGACGTTCTACTTGAGGGTCTACCCCATCTTTCAATAATCCCCGATACTCAAGTGCATTTTGACGAGCATCGGAGAGCGAAAGAGACGGGTATGTCCCGAGAACAATATAGGTATCACCACCAGTGGGTCTTCTGTACCGAAATTCCCATGCGTGTTGACCACGCTGTTTAGCGTGAAAATAGAGACCACCGCCATCACTGAAACGTTGGCTAATCTTATTTTTAAGCGGTTTTAATGCGCGAACTTGCGCTGAAGATAGTTTACCTTTTGCCATTTTCGACCTCCGAAACTGTATAGCGTTGAACAGTAAAAAGAGATAGATCTAGCTATATACAAAACTTAGCGTAACACATTGAATGTTATGTGGTTCTCGCTTTCGAATAAGCAAAAAATGCTTCAACAAAAATGATTCAAACCTAAATAATATTGCTCAGTTTTGTATATTGCTGCCGGCGATATACATTAAACAATACTAATTTCTATACATCAAATAGGAGACACTATAGGCACCGATAGACGCTACTGAAGGGTAAACTATTGATTAGAAACGAAAAAAGACGCCCATGGACGTCTTTGATCTTGAATGTGGCGGTGAGTGAGAGATTCGAACTCTCGATACGTTGCCGTATACACACTTTCCAGGCGTGCTCCTTCAGCCACTCGGACAACTCACCGTAATCGAATTGTGGGTTGATTTGCTCAATCAACGAGGCGCTAATTTAATGATTTGTGTGCTTATGGTCAAGGACTAGGTGCAAGTTTTTTGAGGCTTTTGATTCGTTTGCACAATAATTAAGTTAAACGGCGAATTTTTGTCAGCTAATGCGTCGATATGTCTCATTTGTTGGCGGTTTAGTTTGCCTAGTCTGTATCTCGCGCTCGTCAGCGGTTAGAATGACGAGAAATATATAAACGGAACTTTATTGTGGATTTAGCAGAAATTATTGCTCAACCTGAGCTTGAAAACCGCCTACTACCTTATCATCAAACCCTAGGCTTTGTGACCGCTATGGCGGCGGCTCCACATGTATTGGACCCGGCGGAATGGGTGGCTTACCTTTGGGGTGGCGACGAGACTGCTCCTTTTTCTAGTGGTGAGCAACTAGAGCAATACCTAGAAGCAATTATCAACTCTTGGAATGCGACCCGCCCTGCTCTCTTTGAAGGTAACTGGCAATGGCCTGTTGAGTGTGACTTGGACTCTGAAGAGATTGTGACTGTTGAGACTAAGATGTTCTGTGAAGGCCTTTTGCAAGGTTGGCAGTTGGCTCAAGATGACTGGCAGACATTGATGCCTGAGCATAGCCAAGACAACGCGCTACTTGGTGGTGTGATTCTGTCTATCAGCATGCTTTACGATCCGGAGACTTCGCTAGCGACGCTTTCGGAGGAAGGTATGAATGGGTTGGATCAGTTTGCGGAGATCTTTAATGCTATGCCGGCTATGCTGTGTGGGTTGACTCAGCGCGCTGCGGCTTTGGTGGAAGAGCAGTAAAACTTTAGCTGTCAGCCGCAAGCTATCAGAAATAAAAAAACCTCGGTGAACTACCGAGGTTTTTTGTATTCTGGAGCTAGGTATTAGGCGTTGCCTTTTACCTTGAGGTTTAGCTGCTCTGCGAAATCTAGCATGCGGTTTAGTGGGATTAGTGACTTCACACGAACTTCTTCATCTACGAATATTTCGTGCTCTGCACCACCCTCTTTTAGTGCTGCTTCGATAGCTTTTAGCCCATTCATTGCCATCCACGGGCAGTGTGCGCAGCTACGGCAGGTTGCGCCTGCACCTGCTGTTGGTGCTTCGATTAGCTCTTTTTCTGGCACTAGTTGCTGCATCTTGAAGAAGATGCCCTTATCAGTTGCAACGATCAGACGCTGCTGAGGAAGCTCTTTGGCAGCCTTGATCAGCTGGCTGGTTGAGCCTACTGCATCGGCTAGCTCTACTACGCTTGCTGGTGATTCTGGGTGAACCAGGATAGCAGCATCTGGGTAAACGCCTTTCATGTCGCGAAGGGCTTTTGCAGAGAACTCGTCGTGTACTACGCACTCGCCTTGCCACAGGAGCATGTCTGCGCCGGTTTGGTTTGCGATGTATGAACCTAGGTGACGGTCTGGGCCCCAGATGATTGGCTTATCTTCTGAGTCTAAATGCTCTACGATCTCAAGAGCGATACTTGAGGTTACCACCCAGTCAGCACGCGCTTTAACTGCAGCTGAGGTGTTTGCGTAAACCACAACTGTATGGTCAGGGTGCGCATCACAGAACTCGGTGAATTTGTCTTCTGGGCAACCTAGATCTAGAGAGCACTCTGCTTCTAGGGTTGGCATCAAGATGGTTTTTTCAGGGGTCAGGATCTTAGCCGACTCACCCATAAAGCGAACGCCTGCGATGATAAGCGTCTTCGCCTCATGGCGGTTACCGAACTTAGCCATCTCCAGAGAATCACCCACAAAGCCGCCGGTTTCTTCGGCAAGGGCTTGGATTTCTGGATCTGTGTAATAGTGTGCGATTAGAACAGCATCTCGCTCCTTTAGAAGAGTTTTGATGCTCGCCTTGTACTCTGCTTTCTGCTCGATAGAAAGTGGTACTGGCTTAGGTGGAAATGGATAAATGGTTTCTGCTGTCTCTAAGATCTGGCTCATGACTACGCCTGATTAACGTCAATAACTCCGGGCATTGTACACTTTTATGCATGCCCTTGCCAAAAGCAAAAAGCTCAGCATTTCTGCTGAGCTCTTCTATCAAGAAATATTGCTTAAAGCTTGCCGATTTTCGACTGAGCCGATTGGGCCGATGAGGTATTTGGATACTCATCAATAGCTTGTTGGTAATACTTCTTAGCGGCCTTAGCGTTGTTGTTGCGAACGGCGATGTCACCTAGTTTAACCAAGGCATCTGCACGCTTGTTAGAATCTTTAAAAGACACAACGGACGCAAAGGATTTGGCAGATTCAACGTCTTTCTTCTTACTGAAGTAGAGCTGACCTAGCCAGTAGTGGGCATTCGACGCATATACAGACTCTGGGTAATCCTTGAGGAATTTCTCAAAGGACACGGTAGCTGCATCGTAATCTTTATTCTTGAGGATGAGATCAACAGAGCTTTGATACGCTTGTTGCTCACTCTGGTTGGCGGAATACTTACCTGAGGTCGACTTGGTGTCCGTTGGCACTGGAGCGACGGTCGCTTTGGCAGCCTCGGTGCGTACCTTATCTAGCTCGATAAATAGTTCGCGCTGGCGCTCAACAAGTTGGCGCATTTCATGTTGATTTCGCTCTAGCTCACCACGCATTTCGCTCAGCTCAATAGACATGTCGTCTACTTGCTGTTGCAGGTTGGCTTGAACTCGGTTGCTGTTTCTAAGCAGGCGTTCTAGACGCTGTACGTCGGTTTCATTTCGACTAGCCGAACTGCTCGTAGTCGCGGTGGTGGACGCGGTAGTCTGCGTTGTTGGAGAGTCTAAATCGGAAACAGGAGCCGGTGCGGCGGATGCAAAACCCGCCACACTAGCTAGTAACGTAAGCGCAACTGCTTTGTTACTGAGAGACATGTTTACTACCTATTGAGATTAGTAAACTAGAACCGCACGACGGTTTTTTGCGTAAGCTTCTTCAGATTGGCCTAGCTCAAGAGGTTTCTCTTCACCGTAGCTCACGATAGAGATTTGGTCAGCTTGAACGCCAGATGCTTGAAGGTACTTAGAAACTGCGTTAGCACGACGCTCGCCTAGTGCGATGTTGTACTCAGGAGTACCACGCTCATCCGCGTGACCTTCGATAGTAACTTTAACGTCTGGGTTTTCGCTTAGGTATAGAGCGTGAGCAGATAGCATCTCTTCGTACTGTGCGCCGATAGTTGAGTTGTCGAACTCAAAGTACAGAGTAGAAGTTTCAGCTAGAGCTTTCTCTTTCATTTCGCGCTCAGCAGCTAGCTTCTCTTCTTCAGTCATTGGAGAAACTACAGTTGTATCAGTTGCTTCGTTCGCGTTTGCTTGAGCTTCTTGGTTAGTAGTTTGAGCATCAGACGCTTCAGTTGCATCGTCAGATGAACTACAAGCAGTAACAGCTAGAACAGGTAGTGCAATTAGCAGACCCTTGAAAACCTTGTTAAGTTGCATGTTTTGTTTTCCTTCTCGTATAAAAAAGTAACTAAGTTACAAAAATGGTGACCACGCGGGAGCTCGTACACGCCCGTTGGTTGCTGGAAGTCTGGCTTTAAAACGCCCATCAATAGAAACCATCGATAACACGTTGTTTTTATTATACATCGAGCTGTATATCACCATTCCGCCATTTGGAGCAATACTCGGAGACTCGTCTAGTAGTGTTTTGGTCAACACTTGAACCGCACCAGTCTCCAAATCTTGCTTCGCCAAATTAAATCCAGAGCGTGATTGATTCACCATAATCATGAATCGACCATCTGGAGTAATCTGACCGCCCAAGTTCTGGTTTCCTTGCCAAGTCAATCGCTTAGTAGCCCCTGAACCTAAATTTACTTGATAAATCTGAGGTCTACCACCCCTATCAGAGGTGAATATAAGTGAATGACCGTCTGGATGCCAAAACGGTTCGGTATTATTTGATCTACCACGCGTGATTTGCTTTAACTTACGTGTTGCAAGGTCAAGCGTGTATACCTGAAGACTGCCTGACTTGGATAGAACCAAAGCCATCGACTTGCCATCAGGAGAGAATCTTGGCGCACCGTTGTGACGCGGGAACGAGGTCAGTTTCTCTCGCTTACCCGTGTAGATGTCCATCATAAAGATCTCAGCTTGGCCATTCTGGAAGCTTACATAAGCAAGCTTACGACCATCTGGAGACCATGCTGGAGACATCAGCGGTTGCTTAGAACGAAGCACTAGTCGCTCGTTATAGCCATCGTAATCGGCGATGCGCAGCTGGTATGGATAGCTGTCTTTATCGTTAACCACCACATAAGCGATACGGGTCAAGAAAGCGCCCTTCTCGCCGGTTAGCTGCTCATACACTAGGTCTGAGATGCGGTGTGCGTACTCGCGCAGACGCGGACCCGGTACTGTGGCTACCTTATTAAATAGAATGTGGTCTTTTGACAGAACCAGGTTACCGTCCTGCAAAGACTTAGACTGACCGTTAGTCAGTGCGCCACGGGTAATATCTATAAGCTTGTAGTTAACGCGATACTTGCCGTCTTCGGTTTTGGTAATAGTACCAGTAAGCAGTGCATCCACGCCCATGGTAGACCAAGCAGAATAATTGATATTACTGTCGGTATATGGAGTTTGTGGCATCTGGTTGGTCGGCACTGGGCTGAACTTACCGCTGCGTTGCAGATCGGATGCGATAACCGCACTCACATCGTGAGGCAATTTGCCCGGACCATCCCATTTAAATGGAACCACGGCGATCGGACGCGCAGAGTTGATACCCTCGGTGATCACCAATTCTAGCGAGGCATGAGCAGAAGTTGCCATGCCGATAAATAGCATTACGCTAACAAATAAACGTTTAATCACCATATATTCCTTAATCAGGTGCAACGGTTAATCTAATATTTTTTAGTTTTTCAGCCACAGCTGGGTCACTCGGTAATGGGAAGTTACCAACCTGAGCAATCGCACGCTTGGTCGCGCTACACAGGGTACGGTCACCACCGATTGTCTTCACATCACTAACAATAGCAGTTGAGCCCGTTGCAATAAGGCGCAAATCTACTTGGCATTGTTTACCGCGATATGAATCCTCGACCAAAAGATTTCGTTGTATCAACTGAGTGTAGATAGCGCCGTAACGGCTTACCTCATCAGCAACGAAACGACTCTTAGCCGCCGAGTTACTTTGTGACTCTTGTTCAAGACCAGAGAAGATGTCGTTAAGGGCGGCTTCTTGCTCTTTACGTTCACGTTCTAGTTGCGCTAGACGTGCCTTCTCTTTCTCAGCTTTAGCTGCGGCTTCTTTTGCTGCTTTCTCTTGAGCGATGCGCTGCTGCTCGGCCTTACGTGCTTTTTCTGCTGCCTCGGCTGCCGCTTTCTCTTTAGCGATACGGGCCGCTTCGGCTGCTGCGGCTTTTTCAGCCTCTAGCTTAGCTTTGCGCTCCGCTTCTTTGGCTGCTTTTTCTTTAGCAACGCGCTGCTGTTCGGCCTTACGCGCCGCTTCTTGTTTCTTCTGACGCTCTACCTCAGCGGCTTTCGCTTCTTTCTCTTTAAGAATGCGTTGCTGCTCTGCTTCACGAGCCTTCTTCGCCGCTTCTGCTTTCTCTTGGGCTAGACGACGAATACGCTCTTCTTCTGCCTTGCGGTTTTTCTCTAGCTGCTCGCTCTGCTTACGTAGCTTTTCAATACGCTCAGCTTCCGCTTTCTTAGCGGCATCACGGTCGGCGCGGATCTGCTTGGCTTGCTGGGAGATAACGTTAGGATCAATCACCACCGCCTGCACCATGTTTGGCGTAGGTTCTGGCTTTGACATATTGAAGTTAGTTCCCCAGATCAAAGCAACAAGGAGAAGCAAGTGTGCTCCCCCTGATATCATCAATGATCTCGTGAACTTTTTATCCTTTTTCATGCGCTCCGGTATCTATCCTTTGATATCCGTTAACAAGCCCACCTTCTCAATGCCAGCCTGGTTCAGTTCATCCAGAACCAAAACCACATCGGCATAAGGGGTTGCCGCATCACCACCCACCGCAACCGGTGCATCAGGCGATACTTGACGCTCTGCTTTAACGCGAACGATCAGGTCATCTAGGCTCAGACCACGCTGAACCTCATCGTCGTTAACGCTAAGACCAAGCTGACCGTCTTTATCGATCTCTACGATGATAAAGCTCGCTTCAGAATCACCAGCCAATTCAGAGGCTGGTGTTGCTGAAGAGGTTTTTGGCAACTCAACGTCTACACCTTGAGTGATAAATGGTGAGGTAACCATAAAGATGATCAATAGCACCAACATCACGTCGATGTATGGCACTACGTTTATCTCTGCGGTTAGCTTGCGCTTTTTAGGTTGATAACCCGCCATGGATTAAGCCTTATCGCTCATTGCTTGACGGTGCAAGATAGCGTGAAACTCTTCAGAGAAGGTTGCAAATTGGTGCTCGAGTTTGCCCACTCGGTTGCTTAGACGGTTGTAGAACATTACCGCTGGAATAGCAGCAAATAGACCCATTGCCGTTGCAATCAGTGCCTCTGCGATACCCGGTGCTACCATGGCTAGGGTCGCTTGCTTCACTTCACCAAGAGCGATGAAGGCGTGCATGATACCCCACACCGTACCGAACAGACCGATGTATGGACTGATAGAACCAACGGTGGCTAGAAACGGTAGGTTGGTCTCTAGCTCATCAACCTCACGTGCTACCGATACGCGCATCGCACGGCCAGTACCTTCCATGATGAAATCAGGAGAACCAGCATTGGTGCGGCGCAGACGAGCGAACTCAGTAAAGCCTGAGTAGAAGATCTCTTCGATGCCTGAGATATTGTCTTTGCGTGCTTTCACTTCTTGGTAAAGCTTGCCAAGGTCTTTGCCAGACCAGAATTTATCTTCAAAGCGCGCGGTATGCGCCGTTGCCGCCGAGATGATCTTGCTGCGATTGATAATCATCGCCCAGGATGCCACCGACATGCCTACTAGGGTCAACATCACCAACTGAACAAGTAAGCTGGCTTCTAAAATTAGGTCAATAAAATTGATTTCCGCAGTCACGTTACGAAAGCTCCGAAATAATAAAACTTGGAATAGCAGTAGGCTTCATATTCACTGTATTGATACATGCTACCTTAACCTCTGCCTTGCACAATACTTTCCCATCTAGATTGACTATCTCTTGACAAAAATCGAGAGAGGCACGCTTTAGTTGCGAAACCTGTGTTTTTACCGTCAATTCTTGGTCCAGTACTGCACCTTGTAAAAAGTCGATATCCATTTTTCTGACTACAAAACCCGTGTTCTGTTCCAACAAAACTTGCTGATTGATGCCTTGCGCACGCAATAACTCAGTACGCGCTCGCTCAAAGTATTTCAGATAGTTGGAGTGATAGACGATACCACCAGCATCAGTATCTTCGTAGTAAATGCGGATTGGCCATTCGAACACCTTAGGTGTGTCCGCCGTGCTAGCGTTCATAGGTTTTATTGATACTCTGGATATAGTTAATTTCTACTATACAGAATCAAACCACATTCTTTTTTATCTAACACGTTTTTTTTGATAAACGTATGACTTTTAAATGTTAATTGGTGGTTTTTTGGCTGATTTTAGCGTTTAGCAAAGGAGGAAGGTAACCCTAGAGTTAACCTAGGGTCATCACAGATAGGCAAAGTAAAGAGTTAAAAGTCGTAGTTAAGGCTGATGGTACTGTAGATTTCATCATTGGTTTGGTCTGATGCGACGACCGTATTGTAGATATACTCCACATCCACCAGTAACGAAACGTCCTCAATAAGCTGGTTTTTAATATAAGCCTTCACATTGGTCGAGGTATTCGCCTCACCGTAGTCGGTATTGATTTTTCCGCCATATTCAAGACTCTCGGTTAAACTCGAGCTAAGGTCGATAAAGGCGTTAGCTATCACCTCATCCTGCTGTTGCTTTGGGAAATCAGGGTCAAAGTCTTGACGTTGTGAGAAGCGGTAACCGGGACCCGCACCCACAGATAGGCTTGTCTTGCCATTATCTATCAAAGTAGCACCAAAGCCCGTCGCAATGGTCAATTGATGTCGATAGGTTGCAAACCTATCATGCTCATAATGATTGGTTAGATAAAGAAATTGCCTGTCTGTCAGAGAGTACTCTACCCCATAACTCATCTTATATTTGTTTGTGCCATCTTCGTTATCTTCGGTGTCTGTGTAATAACTCGAGAACTCGGCGCTATGCTTCCAGTCATCCACATCATAACTCACCGTCGCGCCCGTATTTACAGACAGAGAACGTGTGGTTGTTTTGGAGAAAATAAAACCTAGTTTAGCGCTGCCCTCCCATGGGCTCAGCTCCTCCTCCTCAGCCATCACTGGAGAGCAAATCACAAGCGCTGACAACACACCGGCATTCTTAATCAGATTACTTCTTAGCATAAGGGCTTAATTCAGTTGTTATTCTCAGCCGCAGATACTAATAAGCACCAACACCCATATGTCAGCGCTCAGTAAACAAACAATTTTTTATACTTATTGAGCATAAACAAAGCTCTCAAACTAGATAGGTTCGTGCTTAATTAATACCTGTAAAAAAGACATCAATAAATCTCACACCTTCCTATAAATCAGATTGAGGAATGAAATAAATAGCCTGGATAGGTTAGGTAGAACTCACATGCTAGCGTAGCGCGTCTTTTTTAATCGCCTACGTGCTTGACTAGTATGCATCGAAACTATCAACTTATGCTCTCATCTCTGTTTATCTTAGCCGGATGCAGCTCTGCAGCGTCTTATGAGGAGAGAGAGGAACTAAGAGAATCTATCGACTATGAGACCGAACTCATCATAGAAGAATTAGCCGAGCAATATCCGGAGATTAAGACTCAAATCGCCGACGCTGAAGGCTATGCTTCTGGAGTAATGTCCAATATCAAGGTGCCATTAGTGGGGGGAGGTACAGGTATAGGTGCAGTGTATGGTGAGGAGTCTACTACCTACATAAACTTACACAGATATGACCTTGGGGCTGGTTTGGGTGCCAGTAGCTATCGAGTTATCTCTATTCTTGAATCTGAACAAGATCTAGAGCGATTCAATCAAGGCTTTAGTGAGCCTATTTGGGGCACGGACTGGAACATCACTACCAGTGGGTTTGAAAATCAACAGGTTTACTATGTCGAGGACAGCGAGTTTCCAACCTATGTGATCTTTGAATCGAATGCCTCCGCCGTTGGTAGCGCACGTCTATTATCTGTCTCTGTTAATGAGGAGCTCACAGAAACAGGGTTAGGTGAAGCCAAGGTCGCAAACCATATCAGCAGCAGTGACACTGCTAATCCAAGCTGGGATAGACCCCTGCCTTTCTATGCACAAGACGTTATCGATAAAGGCTTTAGCCTACCACTGCCTTTTGGGGTTAGCATTATCTATGCGGATACCTATCAAAGAATGTCGATAACCGATCTTGAAGCAGGTATGAGTTGGCGAGGAAACGGTACTCGGCCTATTGAATTTGTCACCTTCGACAATAACTACTCTCACAGCCAGTCACCACAATTAAAACTCGATGCTTGGGTATTTCCATTTATGAACGTATTCGCCACTGTGGGTAAAGTAAATGGTATAGCGCATGTTGAATTTGATATGGACGGTAACACCTTGGTCGGAAACTCTGGAGCGGATTGCTCGGGTCTATTTACACCACCAGTTTGTCGACTGCAGGATAAATCCGTAACCGTTCCTTTAGATGTTGATTTGGACGGATGGAACTACACCCTCGGCACTGTATTAGCGGCGGGCTGGCAAGACTACTTTCTCGCAATACCGGCATCGGTGAGTTATGTGGATATGAAAAATGCAAAAGCTGAGGAGTTGGTTATCAATGTCTCCCCCCGCATCGGTAAACAGTTCCATCTTAAAGACTCTACTAGCTTGGATGTATACGTAGGTGCCAGTTACCTAGACAGCACGCTAACCATCAAGGGACAACATTACTTCAAAACCGACGCCCTTGAAGGGGAGCACATCAATTACAAGATAAAACAAGAGAACCTAGATAAATGGATGGGGCTGATTGGAGCGAGTTATAACTTCAACCGCTCTTGGGCCTTACAAGCCGAGTACGGCCAAAGTGGCTCGGATAAGAGGCAATTTGTCTCGTCTCTTACCCATAGGTTTTGAGTTTGAGAACAATTACTTCGACCGTAGTATTTCTCGTGAATAAATCACACAAGTTAGCCGTTGAATATTCATTTATTTGAACTGGCTCAGAATCCGAGGAACAGAAGTGTGAGGCGGCATGCAGAATGATAATCCTGGACTATTCGCCATAAATTCCGATCGTATTATGTATGACAATAATACATACAAGGAATTACATAATGAAACAAAAACTCCTTCTTGCCAGTTCAATCCTACTCGCTCTCCCTGCAATGGCCGACGTTGCTAACAACGGTGTCTCCTACCCAGTTCCTGCTGACAAATTCGATATGCGTAACTGGAAGATCACTATTCCATCTGACATTAACCAAGATGGCCGCGTGGACGAAATAGAAGGCGTTGCCATGATGAGCTACTCCCACTCAGATTTCTTCTTCCTAGATAAAGATGGAAACATGGTATTTGAGGTTCACAACAAAGCCATTACCACCAAGAACTCCAAGAATGCGCGCTCCGAGCTTCGTCAAATGGCTCGTGGAGCTGACTTCTCTATCGATACCCATGACAATCTAAACAACTGGGCCCTTTCCAGCCACCCAGATGCGAAAACCTTCAGCGCTATCGGCGGCACTCTTGAAGCTACTCTCAAGGTTAACCATGTATCACTGCATGCGAAGTATCCTGAAAAATACCCTGCTTATTCAGTCGTTGTTGGTCAGATCCATGCCGAGAAAGACAAAGCACAGATCGAAGCTAAGACAGGTTATGGTCATGGCAACGAACCTATTAAGATCTTCTACAAGAAGTTTCCTGGCCACAAGATGGGTTCAGTGTTCTGGAACTATGAACGTAACCTAGAAAAGAACGATCCTGATCGTGCTGACATCGCTTATCCAGTATGGGGCAATACCTGGGAAAATACTGCTGAGCCAGGTGATGCGGGTATCGCTCTTGGTGAAGAGTTTAGCTACAAGATTGAAGTGAAAGACACCACTATGTATCTGACCTTCGAGACTAAACGTCACGACACGGTAACCTACGAAATCGACCTAGCTAAAGGTGTTGATGCCAAAGATAATCCAAACGGCTATGCCAAAGATGCCTTCTATTTCAAAGCGGGTGCCTACGGTCAATGCAGTGTTCAAGAGTCGCACCCAGTATGGGGCCCTGGCTGTGAAGGTACCGGTGATTTTGCTATCGATAAGAAAAACGGCGACTACAACAGCGTTACTTTCTCAGCGCTTAAGCTAAATGGAAAGTAACTCCATCGAATAATGATTTTCTTCTCCGTTGGCCTATCTCTTGATAGGCCTTTTTTATACCTAAACAAACGAAAAACGCCCCAATCAGATTTGATTGGGGCGTTTATTTATTAAAGACAATTCTTAAAGAGATTAGTCTTCTTTATCTTTATCCATCATCTCTGTGTGCTCAAGCCACAGAGCGTTGATGATGCCAAAAGCACAAGCTAGTAGCACACCTAGAATCCAAGCGAAATACCACATGGTTTGTACTCCTTAGTAAAGTGAATTTTTGTTGTCTTCGATGAACTGGTTATCCAGACGACCGAACATCTTGTAGTAACACCAAGTGGTGTAACCTAGGATAACTGGAACCATTACGAACGCTACAGCAGTCATTAGGTTCAGAGTCAATTCACTCGAGGTTGAATCCCACATAGTCAAGCTAACGTCTGGGTTCAGGCTCGATGGCATTACGAATGGGAACATCGCAAGACCTGCTGTAAAGATGATGCCTGCGTTACCTAGACTTGAGAACAGGAAAGCAAAACCACAGCGCTCAGCGCGAGACATCATTACAGCTAGGATAG
The DNA here is from genome assembly GCF_024347675.1 of Vibrio ishigakensis. Lineage (NCBI taxonomy): Bacteria > Pseudomonadati > Pseudomonadota > Gammaproteobacteria > Vibrionales > Vibrionaceae > Vibrio > Vibrio ishigakensis. Next base: position 1,842,131 of record NZ_AP024881.1, read on the forward strand.
GCATCAGCACACCTAGTGCTGGAGCTAACCACATTGCTGGATACTCAGCGAAGTTGTTCATCCAAGCACCTGCAACTGTAGCCACTTCTTTGTTTAGTGGGTTAGATGCTGCCGCTAGGTCTAGGTCGCTAGTGATAACAAAGCCGTCAATGTTTTGAATCCAGATACCACCGATAACGAACAGAACCACAGTCGCTAGACCCATCCATTGCGCTACTGCGCGAGCACGAACATGAATATCGTCAGTAGTCTTCATCTGTAGCCAGGTTGCACCTTGCATCACGATCATCGACAGGCTCACTAGACCACATAGCAGAGCAAATGGATTTAGCAGACCGAAGAATGAACCGTGGTAGGTTGGCATCATAAATTCGTTTAGGTCGAACGGTACACCTTGAAGCAGGTTACCAAACGCTACACCGAAGATGATTGGTGGTACGAAACCACTGATACCGATACATACGTCCCAAGCACTGCGCCACTTTGGATCTTCAATCTTTGAACGATAATCCAGACCAAGAGGACGAAGCCATAGCGCCGCTAGAGTCAGGATCATGGCAAAGTAGAAGCCAGAGAAAGACGTTGCGTACACTAGAGGCCAAGCCGCGAATAGCGCACCACCCGCGGTGATCAGCCAAACTTGGTTACCATCCCAGTGAGGTGCGATGGAGTTGATCATCACACGACGCTCGGTGTCATTCTTGCCGATGATAGGCACTAGCGCGCCTACCCCCATGTCAAAACCATCTGTGATAGCGAAGCCGACGAACAGTACGCCAATCAGCAGCCACCAAATAAATCTTAAAACTTCATAATCAAACATATTTGCGCTTCCCTTATTACGCTTCTACTTGGCGGCCAACGCGAGTTTGTGCGTCTTCGTTGCCTTCTTGTTCGAAGTGATAGCGACCCGTCTTAAGGCTACTTGGGCCTTTACGAGCGAATTTCAGCATCAAGTAAACCTCTGCAATCAAGAACACTGTGTACAGCGCAATGATGGCGATGAGCGAGCTCCATAGCTGACCTATGGTCAATGCGGAGGCGGCCACGTGAGTTGGTAGGATTTCACCTACAGCCCACGGCTGACGGCCGTATTCTGCGACGAACCAACCGGCTTCAACTGCAATCCAAGGTAGTGGAATACCATATAGAGCGGCTTTAAGTAGCCAAGGTTTCTGTTCGATCTTCTGACGACAGGTCTGGATAAATGCCATACCGAAGATAAATAGCATGATGAAACCACACGCGACCATGATGCGGAATGACCAGAACAGTGGCCATACGGTCGGGATAGAGTCATCCGCTGCCATTTGGATTTGCTGCTCTGTTGCGTCTACTACGTTGTCTGTGTAGCGCTTAAGAAGTAGGCCGTAACCTAGATCTTGTTTAACCTCGTCAAAGGCGGCGATGTTTTCTTCGCTCTTATCGCCCGCACGAAGTTTTTCTAGAAGCTCGTAAGCGTACATACCGTTACGGATACGCACTACGTGCTCTTCGCGCAGGTCACGAAGACCCGTTACTTCTTTGTCTAGTGAACGTGTTGCGATGATACCCATTACGTATGGGATCTTAACCGCGTAATCAGTTTCCATGGTCTCTTGGTTCGGGATACCGAATGCAGTAAATGCCGCAGGAGCTGGCTCTGTGTGCCACTCTGCTTCAATTGCTGCCAGTTTCACCTTCTGCACGTCACCAAGCTCATAACCTGATTCGTCACCAAGAACGATGGTAGATAGGATTGCTGCCATACCGAAAGACGCTGCAATTGCAAACGAACGACGAGCGAACGCCACATCACGACCTTTCAGTAGGTAGTAAGAACTGATACCAAGAACGAACATCGCACCTGTGGTGTAACCCGATGCTACTGTGTGAACGAATTTAACCTGAGCTACTGGGTTTAGTACAACCTCAGCGAAGCTCACCATCTCCATTCGCATGGTTTCAAAGTTGAATTCTGCGCCCACAGGGTGTTGCATCCAGCCGTTTGCAACCAAGATCCATAGAGCAGAGAAGTTTGAACCGATTGCTACTAGCCAAGTCACACAAAGGTGCTGACGCTTAGACAGTCGATCCCAACCGAAAAAGAACAAACCAACGAAGGTAGATTCTAGGAAGAAGGCCACAAGGGCTTCGATAGCAAGTGGCGCACCGAAGATATCGCCTACATAGTGAGAATAGTATGACCAGTTTGTTCCGAATTGGAACTCCATGGTAAGACCGGTAGCTACGCCTAGGGCGAAGTTAATACCGAACAATTTACCCCAGAACTTAGTCATATCCTTGTAGATTTGCTTGCCAGTCATCACGTAAACGGATTCCATGATGGCAAGCAAGAAAGCCATACCTAAGGTAAGCGGGACGAATAGAAAATGGTACATTGCTGTCATTGCGAATTGTAATCGCGACAGATCAACGACATCTATCATAAGAACTCCTTGGGTGTCTTCCTAGACACAGGTTCAACCAAAAAACAAAAGTTAAATTTTATTCTGAGTTGTTAAGAAACTGCGTTAAAGATTAATTCTATTAAAATCAACAGTTAAACAGTTGTTAAGCAACCTCTAATATACCTGACAGTAATATTAATGGTTTCATTTGCGGGATTCAAAAGGTTTATTTGAGATTTTTTCCTTGATTTGAATCAAGAAGAGTGAAGTGAAATAGGTTGATTATTAAACGATAGGTGATTGAAATGTGAACAAGATAACAATTACAACCAGGCTATTGTCAGACAAATAAAAAGGGGCTTACAGCCCCTTAACACTAATTTACGATTCGATATCAAACCCAAAATGTCGATAGGCTCTTTCAGTAACAATTCGACCACGTGGGGTTCTTTGCAGATAGCCCTGCTGAATGAGATACGGTTCGAGTACATCCTCGATCGTATCCTTCTCTTCACCAATAGCAGCAGCCATATTGTCCAAACCAACGGGACCACCGGAGAACTTCTCGATGATCGCCAGTAGCAGTTTACGGTCCATATAATCAAAACCTAGAGTGTCGACGTCGAGCATGTTAAGCGCTTTATCAGCAATATCCGCATCGATATGACCATCACCTTTTACTTCGGCGTAATCTCGAACGCGGCGAAGCAAGCGGTTAGCGATACGTGGCGTACCACGAGCACGGCGCGCTACCTCTAATGCTCCTTCTGGAGACATAGAAAGGTTTAAGCAATCGGCACTGCGCTGCACGATATGCTGCAGATCTTCAATTTTGTAATACTCAAGGCGCTGAGTAATACCAAAGCGATCGCGCAGCGGCGAGGTCAATGAACCGGCGCGAGTAGTCGCACCAATCAGGGTAAACGGAGGCAGATCGATCTTGATAGAGCGCGCCGCTGGGCCCTCCCCTATCATGATATCCAACTGGTAGTCTTCCATCGCCGGATAGAGCACCTCTTCAACCATAGGGCTAAGGCGGTGGATCTCATCGATAAAGAGCACATCGTTCTCTTCAAGGTTGGTAAGAAGCGCTGCTAGATCGCCGGCCTTTTCCAGAACTGGGCCAGAGGTGGTGCGAATGTTCACTTCCATCTCGTTAGCAACGATATTGGCTAACGTGGTTTTACCAAGACCGGGAGGACCAAAGATAAGAAGGTGGTCTAGGGCCTCATTTCGCAGCTGAGCCGCTTTAATAAAGATCTCCATCTGGCCACGTACGTGATCCTGACCTTGATAATCGGCCAGCTTTTTAGGACGAATGGCGCGGTCGATGGCCTCTTCGTCTTTAAAGGTTGGGTTATCGGCTGCGATTAGGCGATCCGCTTCAATCATGCTTTATACCATAGCCCTTAGCGCTTCTTTGATTAGGGTTTCACTGCTCATCTCTGGCTGTGCTACTTGAGACACTACCTTGGAGGCCATCTGAGGTTTGTAGCCCAGTGCCAGAAGCGCACTGATTGCTTCTTCTAGCGCCGCATCTTCTTTAGATACACCGTTATCAATAGGCGCGGCATCTGTGGCAGGAGTGAACAGATCGCCCGCGCCCCAGCCTTTAAGACGGTCTTTCATCTCAACTACTAGGCGCTCAGCAGTTTTCTTACCTACACCCGGCAGTTTAACTAGAGTGGAAATGTCTTCGTGTTCTACACAGCTAACAAACTGAGAGGCGGTCATACCAGATAGGATACCAAGGCCAAGCTTAGGGCCTACACCGTTTGCCTTGATGACTTCGCGGAACAGCGCACGTTCAGCAACGGTGTTAAAACCGTACAGCAACTGTGCATCTTCGCGAACAACAAAATGGGTGTAAATAATGGCTTCTTGACCAACTTCAGGGAGCTCATAAAAACAACTCATTGGCATCTGAACTTCATAGCCAACACCAGATACTTCAATCAAAAGTTCTGGTGGTTGTTTCTCGATGAGGGTGCCTCGTAAACGTCCTATCACTGCATATTTCCAATTGGGATAACTCTAACCAAAGATGATAATCAATAACTGGACGGATAGCCAGTAGTCATCGTCAGGAGTGGGTAAGGAGTCGTATAATTTCTGAGGTACTAGCGATAACGACCACGTCTGGCTGAGGTTGCCTTACCCGCCAATGCCACCAGCGTCTTGTTGGTATTGGCATGACAGATAGCCACACCTAAGGCATCCGCTGCATCGGCCTGAGGCTTGGCTGGCAGTACGAGCATCTGCTGAACCATGTGCTGAACCTGGGCTTTATCTGCCCCGCCCGTGCCAACGACCGCCTGCTTGATAAGCCTTGCTGCATACTCGTGTACTGGAAGATCAGCATTAACCGCTGCAACAATAGCACTGCCACGAGCCTGACCAAGCTTAAGTGCCGAGTCGGCATTCTTCGACATGAACACCTGCTCGATAGCAAATACGTCAGGATTAAACTGAGTAATAATCTCACTCACCCCTGCGTAGATCTGCTTTAGGCGACCCGGCAGCTCTTTTTCTGAGGTGCGGATACAACCACTGCCTAGGTATTGCAGCTTTCTTCCTGTCTGGCGAATAACCCCATAGCCTGTGATTCTTGAGCCTGGGTCGATACCTAAGATAATGGTCATGCTGTTCTCTTTTTTATAGCTTATAAATAAAAACTCCCGCAAAAGCGGGAGTTTTTCAAGTCCGAGGCTGTAATTATTCAGCTTCTTTCTTCGCTGCTGTAACCGCGATAGCTAGCTCTTCAAGAGCCGCTGGGTTAGCTAGGCTAGGTGCATCTGTTAGCAGACACGCTGCAGCCGTGGTTTTCGGGAATGCGATAACGTCACGGATGTTCTCAGTGCCACACAGAAGCATAACTAGACGGTCAAGACCGAATGCTAGACCTGCGTGCGGTGGAGTACCGAACTTAAGTGCATCTAGCAGGAAGCCGAATTTCTGCTGCTGCTCGTCTGCCTCGATACCTAGGATATCGAATACTGCAGATTGCATGTCAGCGTTGTGGATACGTACTGAACCACCACCTACTTCGTAGCCGTTGATTACCATGTCGTACGCGTTTGAGTTCGCAGCCGCTGGGTTAGCTTTTAGCTCTTCTGGGGAAACGCCTAGAGGAGAGGTAAATGGGTGGTGCATCGCGTGCAGGTTACCTTCACCGTCTTCTTCAAACATTGGAAAGTCTACAACCCATAGCGGAGCCCATGCTGACTCGTCAGTCAGCTCTAGGTCTTTACCTACTTTCAGACGAAGTGCGCCCATAGCTTCTGCTACAACGGTTGCTTTGTCTGCACCAAATAGGATGATATCGCCAGTTTGTGCGCCAGAGCGCTCAACGATGCCGTTGATCACTTCTTCATTTAGGAACTTAGCAACAGGAGACTGGATACCTTCTAGGCCAGCCTCAAGGTCGTTAACCTTCATCCAAGCTAGACCTTTCGCGCCGTAGATACCTACGTACTCTGCATAGCCGTCGATTTGCTTACGAGTCAGCTTAGCACCGCCTGGTACGCGAAGAACGGCAACGCGGCCTTTCTCATCGTTAGCTGGGCCTGAGAATACTTTGAACTCAACGTCTTTTAGAAGATCGGCAACGTCCACTAGCTCTAGTGGGTTACGTAGATCTGGCTTGTCACTACCGAAACGACGGATAGCTTCGCTAAACGGCATTACTGGGAATTGACCTAGGTCTACGTTTAGTAGTTCTTGCCACATGTCACGAACCATCTTCTCAGTGGTTGCGCGAACTTCATCAGCCGACATGAAAGAAGTTTCGATATCGATCTGAGTGAACTCAGGCTGACGGTCAGCACGCAAGTCTTCATCGCGGAAGCACTTAACGATTTGGTAGTAACGGTCAAAACCAGACATCATTAGAAGCTGTTTGAATAGCTGTGGAGACTGAGGAAGCGCGTAGAAGCTACCTTTGTGAACACGGCTAGGTACCAGGTAGTCACGAGCACCTTCTGGAGTCGCTTTAGTCAGCACTGGAGTTTCGATGTCTAGGAAACCATTCTCATCAAGGAAACGACGAACAAAGCTTGATGCTTTAGCACGTAGCTTGATGCGGTCGCTCATTTCAGGGCGACGCAGGTCAAGATAGCGGTACTTTAGACGTTGCTCTTCAGAGTTATTTTGGTTGAAGTCTAGAGGCAGAACGTCAGCACGGTTGATGATCTCTAGGCCAGTAGCCAAGATTTCTACTTCACCGGTAGCCATATCTTTGTTGATTTGGCTGTCTGGACGCGCGCGCACTTCACCGGTTAGCTTGATGCAGAACTCGTTACGAAGAAGGTTCGCAACCTCAAATACATCCGCCATATCTGGATCAACAACAACTTGAACGATACCTTCACGATCACGCATATCGATAAAGATAAGACCGCCTAAATCACGACGACGGTTAACCCAGCCGCACAATTCTACCGTTTGTCCTGCAAGGGACTTGTTCAGTTGACCACAATAATGGCTACGCATATTCAATTTCCTGAATGTTTTGATGTTGAAAGAGGTGGCGTAAACGATCTCTCGATCTTGACGCAATTAGCTGACATTTATACTTGGAAATAGCCTCAAAATCGACTGCCTTAACGATTTTTTATGGCTTATCTCTTCGCTTTGCTCTGTTTTTGAACAATAGCGGCATTAAAAGCTAAGATCTCACCACACAGTGGGTGACACCCATGTCGCCATTTCCTAGAATTAGGTGTCGTAATTATTTCAAACAACTTCATGAGCAAAGACAATATTTTCTCCGCTCCGATCGACAAGATCGGCGATTTTACCTTCGATGAGCGCGTTGCTGAGGTCTTCCCAGATATGATCCAGCGCTCGGTGCCGGGCTATAGCAACATCATCTCAGCCATCGGCATGCTAGCAAACCGCTTTGCTACCAAGGATTCAAACCTGTATGACCTAGGTTGCTCTTTGGGAGCGGCAACGCTTTCAATGCGTCGCAGTCTGGAAGAGGTTGAGGGCTGTAAGATCATCGCAGTGGATAACTCGCCAGCCATGGTGGAGCGTTGCAAATTGCATGTGAATGCCTATCGTGCAACTACACCTGTAGAGGTGCGTGAAGATGATATCCGTCATATCGAGATCAAAGACGCTTCTGTGGTGGTTCTAAACTTCACCTTGCAGTTCTTATCACCTGCAGACAGACAAGCGCTGCTCGAGAAGATCTATACTGGCCTAAACCCTGGCGGCATCTTGATCCTATCGGAGAAATTCGTATTTGAGGATTCGGTTTCACACGAACTACTTATCGACCTTCATCATGATTTTAAACGTGCTAATGGCTATAGCGAGCTTGAGATAAGCCAAAAGCGTAGCGCTATTGAGAACGTGATGCGTCCAGACAAGATTGAAACCCACAAAGAGCGCTTCGCCAAGATTGGTTTTAGTAGCAGTGAAGTGTGGTTCCAGTGCTTTAACTTCGGCTCTATGTTTGCCATTAAGTAACTGATAATCCTATCTGTAATCCCAACTATACTTAACTGCATTGTCATGGTTGGGATTACTTATGAGCAAAGTCATAGCCTTAATTCTGTTTCTGCTGATTGCCCCGCAAAGCCTTGCTCATAAAGGACTGCCTCCCGGTCCTCTTCCCCTTAAAATAGACACTGCCCTATTCGTTGCTGATGTTGATGGTATAGACACCTCATCACAGAGCTTTGATATCCGCCTCTTCTACAGCGTGCGTTGGATGGACTCCCGTGAAGCACACCCAGGACCCGATCCTATTACCAAAGACCTTAATGATGTGTGGCATCCGCAGTTTCAAATCGTCAATCAGCAAAAGATCTTCTTTCACAACAAAGACAGGGTCACCATCTCTCCCGAAGGTCAGGTCTCCCTGATGATTGCTAGCTGGGGTTCATACTCACAAGCAATGAGACTGTATCGCTTTCCCTTTGATGTGCAGGACTTTAACTTTCATATCGTTGCGCCCGGATATAATCCTGATGAGATAATCATGGTGGATAGAGTAAACCTTTCAGGGATTGCTAAAAGTCTCTCTTTGGCTGACTGGAAGATCATCGATTGGTTTGCTGAGACCCGCTCTTATCAACCGTATGAGAACGACAATATCAATGTCTCGGGTATCAACTATGGGTTTATCGCCGAGAGGCTAACGAGTTATTACGTACTTAAGATGATACTGCCACTGACGCTCATAGTGGCTATGTCTTGGGCGGTGTTCTGGATGGACCCTTTGAATGTATCTAGTAATGTTGGTATCGCAATTACCTCTATGCTGACCCTAATCGCCTATCGCTTTTCTGCGGATACCATATTACCAAGACTGCCCTACCTCACCAGCCTCGATTACTTCATTCTTGCCTCGACTATTTTGGTGTTTATGAGCCTTTTGCAATGCATCGCTACCTCTGCACTGGCAAAAGATGGCAAAATGCATCTCGCTCATCGTCTGGATATCATCTGTCGTATCGCATTTCCGGCACTATTTTTGTTACTTGCGCTAGAAACCCTGGTTTTCAGGGCGCTGATTTAATCAAATTGCAATTTAGTTCAATTATGTTTGGATAAGTTAATGCATTTGCGTGCTTTATGCACAGCTAGACATATGCAAAAAGACATTATCTATTGCAAAACGCCTTTGCATTTTGCAACTTGCGAACATCAGAATAACCATTCCCATTAAAAACAAAGACTTAACAACAAAAATAAAAAGTTGGCACGCTCCGTGCATAGTGTACAGTGATCCTTTTAAGCCAAGGATCACCTAGCCAACTGACGTTGTTAGTGAACGTAGTTTTTGTTCACAAGAATACAGGCCAGCCCATCTTTATTAAGGGCTGGCTTTTTTTTACCTTGCGTTTAGTGACCCCTTTTCAGATACAAAAAAACCAGCGAGTTTCCCCACTGGTTTTTATTTTGCAATTGACTAATTGCTTTTAGCTTACCTCAATCGGTCCACCAAATGCTGTGACCGGTGGTACCTCACCCTTGAACTTCTCAAAATCCACCAAGCAGGTATTTGCCGAGGTTGCCTGAGCAAGCTCCGAAGATGGGATATCTTGGGTTAGCGTATTCGGGTCACCATAGGTGTCAATAGCGCCTATCTTCTCGTTCAGAGGGCCATACCAAGCCCCCTCCTCGATACGAACCACACCCTCAGGGTATGCGCTCGACACTACGGCACCGGCAAGCAGCTGACCACGGTCATTGAATACGCGCACTAGGTCACCATCTTTAATGCCTTTTGCTTTTGCATCGTTCGGGTTCATATAGCAAGGCTCACGACCTTGTACCGCATAGGTAGCGCGGAACTCTTCCGATTCACACATCTGTGAGTGCAAACGCTTGTCTGGGTGACAAGATTGCAGCCAATATGGATGTTTATCAGAGCCTGGACCACCGTGTGAGCGCTCAGACTTCTCAAACCACATAGGGTGGTTCTGACAGTGCTCATAGTTAAAGCGACCAATGGTTCGGCTTGAGATCTCAATAAAGCCTGAAGGGGTACCAAGAGCATTAATCTCAGGGTCCTCACGGAAGTCGGCATGACGAGTCCAAGGTTTACCTTTACCAAAGTCTAGGAAGCCTTTCTCCCAAAACTCGGCAAACTCAGGCATATTGAAGTTCGGGTTCGACGCCTTACAGCCATCGTATAGGCTCTTCACCCACTCCATCTCGTTCATGCCACGAGTGTAGTCTTTATCACGGCCCCAGCGCTTAGTCAGCTCGGTCATGATTTCAAAGTCAGTCTTAGACTGGAACAGTGGATCGACTAGCTTATGCATAGCGACCAGACCACGACCAGAGTAGGCACCATAGCCATCAATGTCATTACGCTCATACTGAGTACAAGCAGGCAAAACGATATCGGAGAAACGACAGGTTGCTGTCCAAGCAAAATCGATAGTGACCAGAGTTTGAAGGTTTTGGAACGCCTTCTTCATTCGGTTTCTATCTTGGTGGTGGTGCCATGGGTTGTTACCACTGATCACCATCATCTTAAATGGTGGCAGTGTCACTTGGTTACCATTGGCTTGGATCTTCTTACCCGGCTCAAGTAAGCAGTCTACCCAACGAGCTACCGGAATTACGCTGCTGTAACCGTTGTAGTCCTTGTTGGTGTGTTTTGGCTGTTGGCCTGTATCTATGTTCAGCGGGAACGCACCCGGTGCGCCAAAGCCCGTTGACGATACACCGATACCTGAGTAATGGTGACCGTATGAGACACCACCACCTGGCAGGCCGATCTGGCCGATCATGGCTGCGACAACTGCACCCATCCAATATGGCTGCTCACCGTGCTCTTGACGCTGGATACACCAACCAAACAGGATTTGGGTACGGCCCTTAACCAGCATGCGAGCGAACTCACGGATCTTATCCGCTGGTACGCCACAGATCTCAGCCGCCCATTCAGGAGTTTTCTCAACCTTGTCTTTCGACTCACCGGTTAGGTAAGGAACAAAGTCGTCAAAGCCTAGGCAGTAAAGGTCGATAAATTTCTTATCGTACAGCTCCTCTTTATACAAGGTATGCGCGATACCTAGCATGAAGGCTACGTCGGTTTGCGGGTTAACGTATAGGTGTTCGTTGTTTAGGTATTGCTGAGTCTTGTTCTTAACCGGATCCACCGAGATCACGTTGATCTCTTTCTTAGCAACCTTCTCTTTAAGCTGCTCTAGGTATTCAAACGACTCGTGGGTCTCACAGGTCCAACCTACTTGCAGGTTCTTAACCGGATCGTTTGCCCAGATAATGATGTTGTCACTGTTCTCTAGGATAAGCTCCCAAGAGGTACCTTGTGCGTATACCTCGGTCGAACCTAGAACGTAAGGCAGAATAGTTTGCCCTGCACCGGTTGAGTAGTCTCCCACTTTCTTCACTGAGTAGCCGTGCAGACCGATAGCACGCTGCATATGGTTGTTACAGCTGTGCATCTGACCGGTTTGACGCCAGCCAGTCTGACCTGCGTGCAGTGCCCATGGACCGTAGTCTTTCTGGACGCGCTCTAGCTCACGATAGAAAAGATCCAAAGCCTCATCCCAGGTCACACGCACAAAACGGTTGTTACCACGAGTGTCGGCCGCATATTTGTGTTTCTTCAGCCAATCTAGGCGAACCATAGGGTAACGCACACGTGAAGGGCTATAGATGATACCCTTGATGCCGTTTAGCATGTCCGTTGGATACTTGTCGGCTTCTAGAGGCGTGACCTCTTGAACCTTACCTGCCCAAACACGAGCTCGGAAAGCACCCCAGTGTGAGCCACTAGTTTTCCATACGCCGTCAGTAGATTCGGCCGCACTCGCGCCAGATGAAACCAGAAGGCTTGGACCAATTACAGAAGCTGCTGCACCCGTTGCACCTAAACCTTTCAGAAAGCTTCTTCTTGATAATGACATTATTTCTCTCCGTCAGAATTAGTGATGCTCATCTGAGAAATCAGATGAATGTTTCTGTAGGTACTTAAGTACCAAGGCTTCACTATCGGTATCTAGGTTAACGAACGCCGACATACCGTTGAACATGCCAGGCCATGCGTTTGCAGTGAAGTGCGCTGGCGCTGGCTGGGTGTGACAGGTAGAACAGTTAACTTGATAAGACTCTGCCGCTCTTTCCCAGATAGGCTCGTAGCCTTGGATCATAGACCCTTGCTTCATCCATACCTTAGCCACAACACGACCCCATGGAAGACCGGTTAGCTCATCCTCTTTCTCTTCAAAGCTCTCGACAATCTGGTCGTTTTGAGCCGCTTCTTTCATAAGAGAAGCAACAGGGATGTTCATACCAAAGTCTTCTTGGATTACACGGCCAAAGCCCTTGTCTTTACGCCAACCGGCAATCTCAACTTGGATGGCATCGCCTTTAACCTGAAGAACCTTAACCTCAGAGGCTGGGTTTAGAAGACCCGCTTCCACGCTAAGGGCTTCATCTTCATATAGAGGAAGGTGGCGCACTGATACATAAGTGTTGTCTTTAGAGAAGGAGGTAGAGTGTGCCATTTGCTCAAGCTCGCCGACCATACCGCCTGAGCTGTCCATATTTTCAGGTAGCTTGTGAGCGATACCTTTGTGACAGTCCAAACAGCTTTGATCACGTTCAGCCGCTTGCTTCATCTGGATACGTGCCGTTGGAGACATTAGCTCGAAGTCCATTGAGTCGTAATTATGACAGTTTTTACACTCAAGGGAGCCATTGGCAGCAAAGCGATCCCACTCATGACGAGCAAGTTCGAAGCGACGTGCTTCAAATTTTTCTGGTGTACCTAAATCACCGAAGATCTGTGCGTACACCTCTTTAGAGGCTTGGATCTTACGGGCAATTTTTGCGGTCCATTCATGCGGTACGTGACAGTCAGGACAGGTTGCTCTTACACCAGAATGGTTTTTCCAGTGAACCGTTTCCTGAAGTTCTACGTAAACATTATCTCGCATTGTATGACAGCTGATACAAAACTCTTCAGTATTGGTTGCTTCTAGCGCGGTGTTGAAACCACCCCAGAAAATAACGCCGGCTAAAAAGCCGCCGAGAGTCAGCACGCCTAGACTGATGTGTCTGGCGGGACGACTCATGGTTTTCCACATTTTGACAATTAGTGACTTCATTGTGCTCTCACTTATCGGATATTTAGTTGGTCAATCTTGAGTTAGCCGTGTGCGCCAGGGGGACCTAAAACGAACACTTGTAACATCCAAACGATAAATCCGTAGCCGCCGACTAAAATGACGCTCAACACTGGGAACATCACGACAGCGATAAAGAAAAACGACTTCCACTCCAAGGAGCGTGTCTCCTCTTCAGGAATACTCTTCGAATCACTCATAGCATCTTGCCTTGCACTGGTTAATTGACCGCGCGAATGCGAGGTCAGACGTTAGTAAAAAATTTAGACCAATTTTCTGGAGCACGCCTTAAACGTGCCTGATTCTATTGAGAGTTTTTTATATTCAACTCATCAATCACGCATCGAATTGCATACCCCTATAAAGATTGCGGGATTATACGCATTTACACTTGTAAGGAAATGTAAATATCTAATTTAGATGATATTTCGCGTTTTGCGGTACGAAAAACAAGCAAACAGTTATCATCCAAGATCTGCGCTTTATCCACAGTTTTTGTGGATAAAGCCTTTAAAGCCAGTTGCTGATTAGCATGAGCAAGAGTCAACACAAAAATTAAGTTTTTTATCAATGAAAACGAAATCGCTTGAGCTAACGTTTTGATGAAATAGCGGTTGCAGGGAAAATGTTGCAGGTCTACTGTGAATCTTGAAACACATAAAAGAAAGAGAAGCTATGAAATTTGACCAACAACTAATCGATGAGCTCAACCTACTGGTTCAATTTGATTTAAGTAGCGCCGCCACCGGCATTAAGGTTCATTCCGATGCCCCCGAATCTACCCGCCAAGCCATTGAGCGTCTTTTTGATAAAGGACTGTGCACGCTTAAAGATGGAGGCTATCTCACTGATGAGGGTATCGAGGTGGCAGAGCAAGCTGATAAGATCTTGCGAGTTTTGAGTCACTAAATGTCAGCAACCCTAATTATAGGCGCTGGATGGCTTGGTCGCCCTCTGGCGCTTCATTTTTTGCAGCAAGGCAAAAATGTCCATGTGAGTAATGCCTCGGCTGGCGGTATCTCTGAAAGCGAGCAACTTGGATTAAGTGCTCATCAACTCTCCTTCCCTCTCGATTCCATAGACAGTTACGTTAAGCTACTCAAAGAGCTTCAAATCACGACCGTTATTGGATGCATCACCCCAGGTCTGCGAAAACCCAAAGATGGCACTGAGCCCGATTGGGATAGCTATGCTCACAAGTGGCAACAGATCTGCTCTGGTGCAAAAGAAGCCGGTGTGAAAAAGGTTGTGATGATCAGCTCTACTGCGGTTTATCCGAGTCGTTCAGGCGCAATGCTTGAATCTGATGCCAGCTATGAAATGGCTTTGTCTGATTCGAGCTTTAGTAAGAAGAGCGTCGCGCTCCTGAAGGGTGAACAACGGGTTATCGACAGTGGCCTTGATTATGTGGTAATTCGCTGTAGCGGTTTAGTTGATGAGAAGCGCCATCCTTCTCGGTTTGTGGCGCATCTGAAATCGGTAAGTAATCAAGCACCTGCCAATATGCTGCATAGATTGGATGCTGTGGGGATAACCGCGTTTGCGAGTGAGTCCCTTGCCAATCAAGTTATCAATGCGTCTACGCCTAATACTTGTAGTAAGGCAGAGTTCTATCAAGCAGCGCTGGATAGTGTGGATAGCTCGCTTGAGCTTCCTAAAATTACTGAAGTTCAGGATAAGTTAATTGATAGCTCGCTATCAGAAAGACTTGGGTACTCTTATCGCTTCAAGCATACGTTGGAGTTGGTTTAGGTGCGGTGGAAGATCCCCGCCTTCGCGGGGATGACGTAAATATTAGGTATGACAGACCTAAACGCTGATAGCTGATAGCTGATAGCTGATAGCTGATAGCTGATAGCTGATAGCTGATAGCTGATAGCTGATATAGCCAGAATAAAGAAAGGGAGGCAATGATTGCCTCCCTTTTTCTTTTATATCAGCTCGGCTTCGTCGATAGCCTGAGCGGTTTCGCTTTGTTGACCAAAGCCTCTTAAGCCAACAACGTGTACGTGCTCGTGGTCTTTGAATACCTTACGCACCAGTTTATAGGTGGTGCCCTTCTCTGGGCTGATATTCTCAGGTGCCGCAATCAGAAGCTGCATGTTCAAGCGCTCACACAACTCAAACAGGGTTGCGATGGATTTCGCATCCAGACGCGCTGCTTCATCGAGGAACAACAAGCGACAAGGCACGATATCTTTGCTGCGCAGGCGGCGAGACTCTTCTTCCCAGCTTTGAATTACCATTAGTAGGATTGACTGACCAGTACCGATCGCCTCACCCGTCGACAGAGCCCCAGACTCAGCTTGTAACCAACCTTCTGAACCACGGTTAACCTCAACACCCATCTCTAGGTAGTTACGGTAATCCAGAAGCTCTTCACCAAATACTTGAGGTGAACGCTGACCGACATCAATATGCGGGTTAACGCGTTGGAACAGCTTCGCCATCGCCTCAGAGAAGGTCAAACGCGAGTTGTCGAACAGCTGCTTATGAGACTTCTCTGGATTCGCTAGGCTATCAAGCAAGATCTGATGACTCTCACGAATGTTCACGTTCAGACGCACGCCGTTAACCTGACCAAAGTGAATGTTAGACAAACCTTGGTTTAGGATGCGGATACGGTTCTGCTCACGCTGAATGGTCTTCTTGATGATGCTAGATACAGACTCAGAGCTGATCGCAAGGCGGCTCTCACGCTGGTTAAGCTCCTCAGTCAAACGCGCTAGCTCTACTTCCATCTCCTCGATTGCTTCAACCGGATCATCGGTGCGGATGATATCCTGACGGATACGCTCACGCAGGAACTGATACACAGCGATATAGAATAGTACCTTGCGCTCTGGATAAGCATTATCCTCTGACGCACGCAGCGCATCACGCAGGTCTTCTTCATTCGCCACCGCAAGACGCAGTGAACCCAGAGATTTATCCGACATAGAGCGAAGCTCTCCCTCAGACATATACGCCAGCTCACGCTTGTGCAAGCGACGCTCAACGTCGTGTTCACGCGCCAGTTTCAGTACCGCGCACCAGCCGGCTTTTGCGGTTACCACGAAGCGGCGCAGCTCTTGATACTCTTTCTGCTGTTTCTTAAGTGCCTTAGTACCGCTCTTAAGCTCAAGCTCGGTCGCGGTTACTGTCTTAGACAGTTCAGCTTGGCGAGAACGAGAGGTTTCTATGCCCTGATGCAGCTCTTGCTTACGCGTAGTCGCACGCTCAAGGATGGCATCATCTAGCAAGATACCAGCGCTAGATAGCTCTTGTTTAAACTCTTGAACCGTTTCTGTCTTAGCTTGGTGCGAGCTCTTCAAGGTCGCAAGAAGCTGGTTGTATTGGCTGTGCTGTTGCTGTGCTTGTTTATAGCCTTCACGAGCACGCTCTTTTTGCTGCTCAGCAACTACTAGCTTGGCTTTAAGCTGCTCGCTCAGTTCACTGCTCTTCTCAAGCAGTTTCTCAGAGTCTGCATAACCAAAGTGCGCCTTACGCTCATAAACGTTAGACAGTGCAAAAGATTGAGATTTCAGCGACTGCAACGCTTCATCCACTTCTTTGTACTCTTGCTCAATGGCGTCAAACTGCTCTGGGTCCGCTGCTAGCGCTGACACGATTGGTCGCAGTTTATCTGCCGTTGCCAAATGACGGTCTAGGTTTACCTTGCTTTGAATAAGCTCATCAACGCGAGCCTTTGCTTCGTCAGCACGCTCTGCTAGCGTTTCGTCTTCAATAAGGTCGATGCTAGGGGCTAGCTTGTCTAATAGAGAAAGAGCTTGTTTTGCCTTAGTAATAGCTTGCTTAAACTCAGCCTCTTTACCTTCTACCTCATTTAGCGAGGCAAGTACCTTGTTACGCTCAGAGCGAAGCTCACCGATGGCGTGCTCTGGGTTGTCTTCAAACGCTACCGCTACATGGTTTGCCACAAAGTCGTTAAACGCTTGGTATAGGCGCTGTGCTTTTTGCGCATCGAATGCGGCTTTTGCGTGGTCTTCCACCAGCTGATCACGTTTTTCGCGTAGCGCTTCTAGACGCTGCTCTCGAGCCGCACGGCCAAACAGAGGCACGGTTGGGAAGCGAGAATAACGAAGTTGCTGTTCACTTACCTGAACACAAACTGCACCTTCAAACTCTTCTACTTCAAACAGGCTGTCATCGAATGCATCCACGTCACCTTCGATGATGTAGACATCTTCAGGGCAATCATCGAACTCTACAAGACGTTCTTTGACGCCTTCTAGGTCTGAAACCACGATTGCGTGACGAGCAGGACCGTACATTGCGCTGAAGTACGGTGCATCATCGATAGTGATATCGTCGTATATTTCAGATAGCAGCACGCCACCTAGGCTGTCAGACAGAGCCTTAAGGCGTGGGTCGTTAGCACCGCCAGGTGTAGCTAGTGCTTCAATCTCTTTTTCAACCTGAGTGCGCTCAAGTGCAAGGCGATCTTTCAGAGACAACGCCTCTTTCTCAGCCTCTAGCACCTTCTGCATCTTGTTCATAACAGATTGAGCATCGGTCAATTCAGATTCGGTGCTTTCACACAGCTGTTCTAGGGCCTCGTTTGCTTTGATCCAAGCAGGAGCAATGCCTTCGAAGCGTGAAATCTCACCGCTGAGCTTTTGCTCTTCACGACGAAGATCGATCAGGTTTTCTCGTCCCTGCTCTAAAGCGTTTTCACTCTGCTCGATAGACTCAAACTGACGTGCCTGCTCGGTTTCAATGTCCAATTCATCGCGAATTTGCACCGCATTTTGCGCTGCATAATCAGAAACCAGCTTTTTAACCTGAGCTTGCTTCTCAACACGCCTAGTTAAGTCACGAGCTTGTGATTGCCAATGTGACAGCTGAGCCACCTCATGCTTAGCCGCTTGCAGACTCTCGAGCACACGACGAGCTTCCACTTCTGCGTTTTCACGACTCGCCTCTGGCACGATTTGCTTCAATAGCTCAAACGCCTTGGCAAATTGCTCAACGCTAGCTGAGTTGATATCTAGTTTGTGCTTTAGGGTAAGCAGGGTCTGTGTTTGAGTGCTCTGCTGTTTCTCAAAGTCACTTAATAGTGCAGGAATGGCCTCAACGCTTTCGATCTCTAGACCAGATAGCTCACGGGCATCCGCCAGTGCCTTTACCGCTTGTTGGTATTGCAAGGCACGAGTTTGCTGGACATCTAGCGCTTGTTGATAGTCCGCAAGCTGAGATTTAAGGCTGTCTACCTCAGATTCCGTCAGCTCCATCTGCTCTTCAGATTGAGCCAGAGACTCGTGCGCCTCTTCCACCACCATGATCTGCTCTTCTAGACGCTCACTAAGCTCTAGAAGGTCTTCTTCGTAACGCTCAATCTTTTGCTGCTGCTGAAGGGCATTTTGCACCAACTGAAGATAATCACTGGCCGCCTGATGGTCTTGCTCAAGCGCGGAATACTCTTCAACTAGGATATTCAGCTGTTGCTGAGTTTCATTAAGAAGCTTGTTGTTGTCGATGATCTGCTGGCGACCACCAAACAAGTCTTTACGCAGGGAAAGCGTCGCTTCTAGCTTAGTGCGGCGCTGGTTAGCGTGACGCATATAGTCAGCCGCTACATAGTTGGTCGACTCGGTAAGCAGGTGCTTAAACAGGTCACGGTCTGCTTGGGTATTCTTAATCGCTTCCAAGGTGATGCGGTTTTCACGAAGGGCCGATTCCATGTCTTGGAACGCCTTCTTCACCCCGCCGTTTTGTGGCAGTAGGTAATCACGCAAAGAGCGGGTAATGGTGCTCGAGATACCGCCGTATAGGGATGCCTCAATCAGACGATAGAATTTTGAGCGTTCGCTTGAGTTACGCAGCTTCTTCGGGATCACGCCAAAGTCGAACATCTGGCTGTGATAGTCAGTGATCGAGTTAAACGCCTTAAACTGAACGCCTTCAAACTCAGAAACTCGCTCTTTCACCTCATTCAGAGAAAGAACCTTAGCCTGAGTCTCGCTTACCGACTGAATAAATAGCTCAGAGGCCTTGATATGGCTCGGCAGACCTTGCACCACGAATGGCTTGATATCTACCTTCTTGTCTCGGCCTGCTACCTGCTGCAGCTTAACTGCAAATACTAGGCGCTGCTTACGCGAGTTCACTACCTCAAGGGCGGAATAACAGACGCCTGGCTGAAGCTTACCGTAAAGACCCTTATCACGAGATGCCTGAGAGCTACCCGCTTCTGTGGTATTTCGGAAATGAAGTAGGCTCTGATCTGGGATAAGGCTGGTAATAAATGCCGCCATGGTGGTGGATTTACCTGCGCCGTTACCCCCAGAAAGTGTGGTAACCAAATTATCAATATCAAAGGTACGGGCAAAGAAGCCGTTCCAGTTGATCATGGTCAGGGATTGATATTTTCCTCGTTCAATCATGCCTGTTCCTCACTTTCATCCAATAAGCTGGTTTGTTCTGTTTTCTGTTCAACTACCGCTTCACCATCACGGATCAGACGAAGCTGAGCTTGCTGTACGTCATCGCCAACGCGCACGTCAGCACCAAAGCGGAATACCGCCTCGCTGATACGGAATTTCTCACCTTCACCGATAGGCAAAAGCATACCGATTCGCTTCAAGCGACGTAGCGAAGTACGAACCTTCTCGTACAGCTTTTCTTTATCTAGGTCAGTACCGGTTGCCTTGTTGGTCACAAACTTCATCAAGGTCTTTTGCTCAGCAATGTTCAACAGCTCTTCAAACAGTTCCTGATTGGTAAAGATGCCCTCTTGCGCCAGACGCTCTGGGCTTAGATACAAGAAACACAGCACCTTACCCACCAGCATATCCAGCTCGGAGAGCACGCTACGACCAATTAATGTGGTTGAGCGAGGACGCAGATAGAAGAAGCCTTCCGGCGCTTTAACCAATTCAACGTTGTATCTTTGATAAAACAGCGCCAAATCGGTTTCGAAATCGCACAGCAGTGCATAGTTGTCCATGTCGTCTTGAGTGATGTGACGACCGGCACGCAATAGGCTGTCTAGCCCCGGAAACAGCGGGTTAGCTATCGCTTTTGCCAGTTCCTCTGGCATGTAGTGTTCAGAATTTGTTGATGACATTTGCTTGTACCTTAGCGCCATATTCGTTGATCGACTGCCAGTCAGGCTGAATGGCGGCATAGTCTTGTTCTGAGTATCCAAGGCGAACGGCTTGATCAACCACCATTCGCGCTAAATCAAAGTGTCGTGCCTGTGGATGGCTCGACAGGTAATCTTTTAGAACCGCACCAAGGTCGATGTTCGAGCCTTGTTGCTTGTGCTCATGGAGTAGCGCCTTCACATGCTCAGCAAGCTCATTGCTCACCTGTTGCATCTCTTGGTATTCCACCTCAGGAGGTAATTCACCTAGCGCTTCATCGTTTTTCAACACCAAGGATTCATCACGCAAGTCACGCAATCGCTCGGCATCGGCAAAGGTAAGTAACCATGGGCTTTGTGAGAAGTCCTGAATAGACTGACGAAGCCTTTGGCTAAAGGCGCGGTTCTTATCCATATCGATAGCGGTACGGATGAATTTGTGTACGTGGCGGTCATAGCCAATCCACAAATCGATGGATTGCTGACCCCAGCTGACAATACGGTCGAGTTTTATCTGTAGGCTAAACAGCACTGCATCGATAAAGTCGAGTTCTTCCTCGCCATACACCATCTGCTGCAGTTCAAGCAGTTGAGATTGAAGCTCATCACCCGCTGCCTGCAGTGACGATTGCAGTTCGGTTAGGGTATTTGATGTGGCGGATAGAAGCCCTTCACACTGGCTGATCGCCTCGCGCCAATCTTGATTAAGAAGCGCGGCAATCTGTTGTTTAACCTCAGCCTGCTCTTCGTCCATCACCCTTTGGTTAAGGTCTATCTGGTCGAAGATCTCACCGACGGTGTATTTCAACGTGCCGTATACATCGCGGCGCCACTCGTCGATAGAGAGCTCACCCTGCGCCGTTTCAACGGCTTGCGAGAGTTCCTTGCCCACCAGCACCAGCTGCACAGACAGCTTGAGCTTGGAGAACTGACGATGACGTAAGTAATATTCGCAAATGCCCATCGCCAGAGGTGACAAGCGATATATGCTATTGCCCTCTTGGTCATCGGCATTAAAGCGGTTTAATAGACGCTGACTGACGAGGTCGTTGATGGCGTTGTTCGCTTTGAATAACTTGTTGCCCTTGACCTCAGCGTCTTGAAACTGACCCTCTACTATGGTGAATGCATCGTGCAATTCACCCTCACCCAATTCACCATCGAATCTTTCTTGGCTCAATAGGGCGATAGCCACCAGAAAACTAAGGCGTTCACTGGTGAGGTTTAATGAAAAATCGTGCTGTTTTACCCAGCCAACCAGCTCGTCTACCGACAACTGGTCGTTATTTTGTTCTTGTGCTTGGCTCATTCCGATCCTTGCTAACTACTTCTGAACCCAAACGTGGATATATCTGCCCAGAGACAGATAAGGCTCAGTTCGGCATAACTGCTGTTCAAGCTCCAACAATTGTTCTGGGGTATAATCACCCACATACTGGGTAAAGCCTACATAGTCGTGAAAACAACGTATGCCAGACTTACCGCAGATGGTGAGGTCACATTCTTCCAGCCACTGATAGACGTCCTTCGGGACTAGGCCTTGTTGTGGCTGAAGCTTAAATCTTTTTCGATGAGGCATTCCCTGCAAAACATGAGGTATGTTGCCACAGACCACATTCTTCATCACCAATCCGTGGTGGTTGTAGAACATGACCGATGCCATGCCTTGCGGTTTTAGGTGCGTCATCAATTTCTTGAGGGCATCCTCCGGTTCGGCAAGCCATTCCATCACCGCATGAAATAGGATCAGATCGACCTGTTCATCGAGGTGATGGTGTAACTCCTGTACAGGAGCGTGGATAAATTGATACTGCTCCAGCAACCCCTTGTTCGCAATTTCTTGCTTTGCTAAGTTCAGCATTTCGTTAGATACATCACACAAAATGACTTTATGTCCGAGCTCAGCAAGTTTTTGCGACATTTGTGCTAAGCCGCCACCTGCGTCTAAGATGGTGAGCGATTTCGAGTTCCCATCCATTTGAGATAGAATTCGGTTTAGGTCTTCCCAAACTATTGTTTGCCTGATGTTACCTTTGTCAGAACCATAAATGTTCTCGGCAAATTTATCGGCGATGTCGTCAAAATTGCGATCTTTTCTCACGGCGAGCATGTGGTTATAGAATCAAGTTTGGTATTGTGTCACAAGAAGATGAAGAATAAAGAGGGAGCGCTTTGAATGGCGATTTTTTCGGCCAATCTGGGCGCATTATTAGCCGTAATTATGCATACCTCGACTTAAAATCATTTAGGGATATATTGTTGTAATCATGTTTGAACTTAAGAAACTCATTTCTGCGTTTTTGATGCCTCTGCCTGCCATGCTCATTCTTGGCTTCATTGGTCTCGCTCTGGTGATGTTCACACGCAAGCATAAGTTTGGCTGCATCGTCATTTTCATATCACTGTTTTCTATCTTTGCCATCTCGTTCCAACCTATCTCGACCTCTCTACTAAAACCGCTAGAACGCAAATACACTGCCTTCTTGCCGACCACTGAGAATATTGACTACGTGATGGTTCTTGGCAGTGGTCATGTTGTAGATGCGGAGATCCCACCCACTTCTGAGTTAAGCCGTACTGCCCTAATGCGTCTGTCTGAGGGTATTCGTATTCTGCGTATGTATCCTGGCAGTAAATTGATTCTCTCAGGTTATTCAGGCGGTACAGAGATCAGCCAAGCGAGAATGATGGCGCAGGTTGCTCTGGCGCTTGGGGTTGCTAAGCCTGATATTATCTTGCTTGAAACCGCGCAAGATACCTGGGAAGAGGCGCATCAAGCTGCCGGCTTTGTTGGCAATAAGAAGCTGGTGTTAGTGACTTCAGCTAGCCATATGAATCGGGCTCTGGGGGAGTTTAATGAGGCGGGTCTAGAGCCGGTGCCTGCACCGACTAACTACCTTGCTCACTCCAACATTGAACAGGCTTGGGTAAAATACACCCCACAAGCTCAGTATCTAGAGCAAACAGAACGCTACTGGCATGAGACCCTCGGTACTTGGTGGCAGAAGATACGCAACCTTGTCAGTAGTAAATAACTGATTCATAATTCATATAGTTAAATTTTGTTACAAGGGCGCCGATGCGCCCTTTGTTGGATCTTACAATGCAAGAAATCAAGAAATTCAATGAGCAACGCGCCGAAATCTACTGGTGGTTCTCAAGCCTATTCTCAAAAGAGCTGACTGACGAAGAGCTCAAGGCGTATCAAAGCCAACAAGTTCGCGGCTTCCTACAAGGCCTATCTGAAAACGAAGAGCTAAAGAAAGCCACTGATGGCGTCATCGAGTCTCTAAACAAGCTTCAAGACAGAGAGGATGCGCAGTTAGAGTTATCTGCCGACTTCTGTGAGCTGTTTCTAACCTCCGATAAACATGCGGCACTTCCTTATGCCTCTATCTATCTCGATGACAGCAAACTGCTTAACGGCAAACCAGCGCAAGAGATGGCGGCCTTGATGCAGGAAAAAGGCATTCAGGTTGATAAGAACTTCAACGAGCCGGCGGATCACCTTGCTATCCAGCTCGACTTTCTCGGAAATCTCATCATCCGCTCAAACGAGCTTGAGCAAGAAGCCCATATGGAGGTAGCCCTAGCCGAGCAACAAGCCTTCATCGAACAACATTTGCTGACCTGGGTGCCTCAGTTTTCAGAAAACTGCACCAAGTTCGACGAATTCGGTTTTTACGCCTCTGTAGCCGAGCTTTTGGTGGCGTTTTGTGAGCTGGATAGTCACTATCTTGCGAACGATTGATGAATTCTCATTTTGTATAGAAATGCGTTGTCACTTGACGCATTTCTAGCTAGACTGCCCTCCGCAATCGATTGCACTACTCTTAAGTAGGTCCCTACACTTCTTCAGGTTTACAAGGTAAAGCATGGCTACCATCAAAGATGTAGCAAAGCTGGCTGGCGTTTCGACGACCACAGTTTCGCACGTAATTAACAAGACGCGCTTCGTAGCAGAGTCTACCCAAGAGCGAGTAATGAAAGCTGTTAAAGAGCTAAACTACGCGCCAAGTGCGGTAGCCCGTAGCCTGAAGTGTAACTCCACTCGTACTATCGGCATGCTGGTAACTCAGTCTACTAACCCTTTCTTTGCTGAGGTTGTAGATGGTGTTGAGAGCTATTGCTACCGTCAGGGCTATACATTGATCCTGTGTAACACTGGTGGTATCTACGAGAAGCAGCGCGACTATATCCGCATGCTGGCTGAAAAGCGTGTAGATGGACTTCTGGTTATGTGTTCTGACCTAACAGAAGAGCTGCGTGAAATGCTGGACTCACACCCTAACATCCCGAAAGTTGTTATGGATTGGGGCCCAGAGTCATCAATGGCCGATAAGATCATCGATAACTCTGAAGAAGGTGGCTATATTGCTGCGAAACACCTGATTGAGAATGGTCACGACAAGATTGCATGTCTAACTGGTCAAGCAGAGAAACTGGCTTGTATCGAGCGTGTTGCTGGCTACAAGCGTGCCCTTGCTGAAGCGAACATCGAGTTCAATCCTGAATATATCCTTGAGGGTAACTTCGAGTGTGATACCGCAGTAGAAGCCGCTGACAGACTTGCCGCTATGCCAATCGAGACTCGCCCTACTTCTGTGTTCTGCTTTAACGACATCATGGCACTTGGCCTTATCAGTCGCCTGCAACAGCACGACCTTAAGGTTCCTGAAGATATCTCAGTTATCGGTTATGACAACATCGACCTAGCCGCTTATTTTGCGCCGCCACTGACCACTATCCACCAGCCTAAGCGTCGTGTGGGTAAGACAGCATTTGAAATCCTGCTTGAGCGTATCAACGACAAAGAGCACGATCGCCGCGTATTTGAGATGCAGCCAGAACTTATCTCACGCGATAGCGTTAAGAACCTAAACGCTTAACTTCGAAAGCGGATGATACCTCATCCAAGCTCGAATTATCCAATCAATTCCAAACGGTACGTAAATAAACGTGCCGTTTTTTATTTTGTATGAAATTTTTCTATGTCCTACTCTGTCCCTATAGCTAAGTGAACTTACTTAGGTCAGGACGATGAATAAGAAATTGATAATTGGCGTAATTTTGGTTGCAGCTATCATTCTACTTGCGGTCAACTTTGGGCAATACCTCACCCTCGAAAACGCTAAAGCGCAACAAGCTGCGTTAAACGCTCATATAGAACAAAACTTCGTTCTGTCTGCTGCTCTCTACTTTATTGGTTACATCTTTATCACAGCGTTTTCTATCCCAGGAGCTGCCGTGGTGACGTTATTAGGTGCCGCTCTATTCGGTTTTTGGACCAGCTTAGTATTGGTGTCGTTTGCCAGCACTATAGGTGCGACTCTGGCTTTCCTAAGCTCTCGCTACCTGCTTCGCGACTGGGTACAAGCTAAGTTTGGTAATAAGTTAGATACCATCAACAAGGGCGTGGAAAAAGACGGCGCATTTTATCTATTCTCGCTTCGCCTTATTCCAGTATTTCCATTCTTCCTGATCAACCTTTTGATGGGTCTGACCCCAATCTCAGTGGCAAAATTCTACCTATTTAGTCAGCTAGGTATGTTGGCAGGGACTATGGTTTATCTAAACGCTGGTACTCAACTTGCTGAGATAGACAGCCTAGCAGGCATAGTATCCCCGACCGTACTGGCATCCTTTGCACTCTTGGGCCTGTTCCCACTTATCGCTAAATGGATAATGAACAAGATAAGACCCAATCAATCGGTCGCTTAGATGAAGATATATATTGCAAAAAATCCACCCGAAGCTCACTTTATCAGTGAGCTTTTACTTGCGGAGAAGATACCTGTTGAGGTTCGAAGTGTTGGCTTGTTTGGCCTTCAGGGCGAACTACCGATGGATGATTCCACCCAGCCCCATGTGTGGCTGCTAGACCCTGCCTACAAAGAGAAAGCGGAAGCCATTATCAAGGCATATATGGAAGCGGACGAGCAGGCCGATTGGACCTGTAGTGAATGTGGTGAGGTTAACGAAGGGCAGTTTGCCCTTTGCTGGAACTGCGGGGCTAGCTCACCGACTGAATAAAGGCGATGGACTCGCGGTTGAACTGCTGAGGCTTTTCCACGTTACACACGTGGCCGCAATCCTCAATCTCGATCAGCTTACTGTGCTCGTGCACTGAAACCATCTCTTTAACCGGCTTAATAAACATATAGTCTTTGTCGCCCATCAGATAGAGGGTTGGAATATCCAACTCTCGCTCCTTGAAGTAGCGCATCAGAGGGTTCACCTCAGCCGCCAATCTAAACCAACGCTTAAACTCTTTTTGACACAGCTTACGCGCTTCGCGAATAAACATATGGCGAGACTCTACCTGGCCCTTTTGCGGCATGATGATCCATGCAAACAAGCTATACAGCCACATGTATGGGATAAAGTTCTTACTCAGGTCACCGAGTTTAACTAGGAATTGAGAACGAGCATCGAAGCGAGTTACCGCACCGCCCAAAACCATAGAGCGAACACGATGAGAGGCGATCTCCGCCATGTTGCGCACGATAATGGTGCCAAGAGACATACCCACGAAATGGGCTGATGAGATCTTTAGATGATCCAGAACCGCGACGATATCCTTGGTTACCGCTTCAAAGGTGTAGCGTTTGTTGATGATATCAGCGAGAAGGTTATTTGATTTGCCGTGACCGCGAAGGTCTACAAGCAGAACATTGAAGTGCTCTTTGTACGCCTTGATCTGCTTAAACCAAATGGAAGAACTGCCGCCTGCGCCGTGCACGAACACTACCCACTCCTTTGAAGAAGGGTGAGGAAAGGTCTTGTGAAACAGCAGTGAAGAAGAAACAGCAGAACTCATTAATAATACAAATAAATCATACAATTGAACTTAGAATACTATCACAAACTAAGATCTGGCAAAAAAAGCCGGTTCTGCTTTTGTAACAAACAGTGATCTCTGCCACGTTATTGCTTCTGAAAAAACAGGGTAAGGCGACCAAATTCGAGACCGAACTTACGAATTGAGGTGAGATTGAAGACGTGTTTATCGTCTTGACGATAAAGCCAGTCGTCAAAAAATACGGTTACGGTCGAGTCTCCTCGAGGCAACTCAAAGTCATAGGTCCAATGTAAGGCGTTCCCGACCTCTTTACCTGTGGCTATGCCAATGATGTCGTCAGCCCTACCTTCGTAGGTACCATCATTTAAACGTGTGATCACCCAAATGCGAGTAGACTGCTCTCCATCATCAAACTCAAACTGCTCATCTAGGGTCAAAACATTCCCCTCAATGGAACCATTAAGTTCGACATAAAAACGCCTTGTCTGCTTGCCGCTTCTGTCCTGCACCATACCCCACGCATCTACACGGCCATCAAAGTAGCCAAAAAGATCGAAGCGTGGCGATGCATCTTGATAGTCTGAAAGCTCAGCGCTACACCCTAGCATCATTGCGACCAATCCAAGAAAAAACGCCTTCATCACTCTCATTGATTCATCCCTATCAGGCTAGCCCTATGGTCTGGGTACTCGGTATTGGGGGAAAGCCAGATGGCTAAGAAGGCATCATTGAGCTCTTCATCTTGAATTTCACCCACTACTGTTGCGCCCTGATTTCCTTTGAAGTAATAGAAAACACCACTATCGCCGCTGGTTACATACACAAGGCGATCACCCTTTTTGATTTCAGGGTAAATGCCTGCAAGTTTGCGCTCCCAGCGGGTGAACTGCTCTTCTTTATAACCCAGATGAGCCCACTGTTTCTTGGTCTCTTTCAGTAGATGTTTTTTAGAGATGTCTCGCTCGTAGACGATAGAGAGCGCGACAGGGTGCGGAGTGAGGTCATCACCTAGCTGATAACTGCCTTGGGGAGCTTTTAGCTCAGAGGTATAGATGTCAAAGAACAAGAAGTCCAAATCAGCCGAACCGACTGTTGGCCATGATTGCCATTGGTCATCGAGTTTTGGAGAGTCCACGTCGCTGGCGTGGCTGATTGATAAAACACTAGAGAGAGCCAGACTGGCTACTGCTGTGATGAACCCTTTCATGAGAGTGCCCTCTTTTCTCCTCCCAATGATGTCACTATCACAGAGAAGAGGATAATCCATTCCACCGTGACCACCGCAAAGGTGAGAGAATTGCTAAGCGGCCACTCTACGGCGCCAAGCTTGAGTCCAGCAAAATAACTGCCAGCTGCTCCAAGTGCGCCTACCACTGTTACGGCCCATATTGGATAAAGGGTCAAAACCGGTTTCATCTGGTAGGCGTACCAAATAAAGATCACCCATAAGGCGATAAGCCAGTTGGGCACAAACGCCGTAGGGAAAAGGAAGAAGCCGAGTACAGAATTGAAATAGTCTAGGGCGATACCGGATATAACGAAACCTGCAAGCCAACCCATCCGTATCTCTTGCTTCCTAACACTATATGCCAGAGTAAACAAGATAGCGGCGGTAAGTAGAACCAATGTCTGCTCTCTACCGATAACCGCCACAAACCATAGGGACTGGAACCAGAGAGATTTGATTACCAATGCCCTATTCATGCCTAGTAGCTCTTGCGGAATGTGAGGTGTACGGTACTGATAGAGCGAGCTAAGA
Organism: Vibrio ishigakensis; assembly: GCF_024347675.1. Lineage (NCBI taxonomy): Bacteria > Pseudomonadati > Pseudomonadota > Gammaproteobacteria > Vibrionales > Vibrionaceae > Vibrio > Vibrio ishigakensis. The sequence continues at coordinate 1,870,788 of NZ_AP024881.1, forward strand.
AGCCACCCTCACAGTAACAGAGGTAATAGCGCCACATACGCTTAAACCTGTCATCAAAGCCAAGTTCAGTAAGCTCATGCTCAGCAAGGTTAAACCTGTGCAGCCATTCTCTTAATGTCTTGGCGTAATCAAGGCCAATGTCATGCAGGTCTTCTAGCACTAAGCGGCTGTGCTTGGTGGTCTGCCCCAACAAATAGGTGACTGAAGGTAAAAAACCGCCAGGGAAGATGTATTTTTGGATAAAGTCTACACCCTTGCTGTAAGAGTCGAATCTCTGATCAGAAATGGTGATGGCTTGTATTGCCACGCGCCCGCCCGGCTTGACCAAGCTGTTGCATTTGTCCACGTATGAGGGCAAGAAGGAGCGTCCAACCGCCTCTATCATCTCGATAGAAACGACCTTGTCGTATTCACCTTCGAGCAGCCTGTAATCCTTCTTCAGAAGAGTAATTCGGTCTTGCAACCCTTCATGCTCGATTCGCTGCCTGGTGTAGTCGTACTGCTCATCAGAGATAGTAGTGGTGGTGACATGGCAGCCGTAGTTTTTCGCCATGTAAATCGCCATGGCGCCCCAGCCCGTACCTATCTCAATCACGCTATCTGTCTCTTTAAGTTCCAGTTGCTGGCACAAACGCTCCATTTTGTTCAGTTGCGCCTGCTCCAGTGAGTCTTCACCGCTTTGATAAACGCCTGCTGAGTAGAGCATGTTGCTGTCGAGAAAGCGCTCGTATAGGGCGTTGCCCAAATCGTAGTGGGCAAGGATGTTTTTCTTTGAGTTCTGCTGAGTGTTGCGATTCTTCCAATGCCCGATGACGTTTAAGGCTCTATTAACTAAACCCATTTTGCCGTTCATCTGATCCAGCTTTGAGATGTTGTGCGCCATCACCTGCATCACGGCTGCAAGATTTGGGCTTTCCCACCAGCCATCTATATAGGCTTCGGCAGCGGCAATACTGCCACCTTTTAGCATACGAGCGTAAAAATCTGGATGGTTGACCTCTACCTCGGCATTCACTAGAGCTTGTTCGTCACCGAACTGAAAGGATTCGTTTGAGGCGGTGAAAGATTCTGTGATAGTTAGCGCGCCCCACGACAAGGATTCGAGATGTCCCAAAAGAAACGAACGAGCCGCCTTCTGCACGGCCGACATCTCTGAGATTGAGGAGTCCTTGTCTACCGCTAGTGACTCTGAGTTAATCATGAAAAAGCCTCCTGCTTTGACCTTCAATTATTATTTTTAGCTGGGTGTGGATAGAAAGGAGCGCGTTTGAGCCAAAGCTTGAGAGCGTGCCAATATATCCCTGCCACCACTTTTACTGTCATCACTGGTGTGGCGATCAGCATTTTCAGCATATTTTTCGAGTTGAACTCTATCCCCTGCATCGCCATAGTCGCATCGAACTCTTTCTGCTCTCTATGGCACTCAAGATGCACCAAAAGGCGATCGGCCTTTCTAGAAAGCTTCCATTGATAGAGCTGCGATATGGGATTAAAGGGAGACACATGAAATGCCTTGTCGTGACGCCAGTTCTCTCCATTTTCCCCAGCATCGGCATTTAGTGCATAGTAATGCCTTTCATTCCAAGGTGTATTACTCACTTCAGCGAGTAGGTAGCGCCAATTCCCTTGCTTATCATAAACATAGTAGAAATTAACTGGACTGAAATAGAGTCCGAGGTATCTAAGATGGCAAACCGCTTCCACCTTACCCTCAAACCGCTCACCTGAAAGCTCAAACACCTTTTGTTGCACAGCTGTTTTAAGACAGCCCTCTCCGATGAAATCGCTACGCTTAAAGCGAGCCCAGTGATACCACTTATCACCGAATCCCCATACCTTGGATTTGAGAGTTTCTAGCTCATCCAAGTCGATGCAGGGCATGAAAAGAGAGTAGTTAAGCTCATGCTCAACGGGCGTGAACCTTCTATGCCTTACATCGCCAAGCATAATTAGACTGCTCATGCTACGCCTTTTTGTTCGAATGGCGCGGCAGCAGGCTGGGATGCTTGGATTCCTTTGACCACTTCAAGGGCGCTGACCACCCCGTCCTCATGGAAACCATTTCGCCAGTAAGCTCCGCAAAACCAAGTGCCCTGCTTACCTTGAACGAGCCCCGCCTTTTTCTGCGCCGCGATAGAGGCGCGAGTAAACACTGGGTGGTGATAGTTAAAGCTTCTCAGGATCTTATCTGATGAGATCATACTGCTATTATTCAGTGAAACGCAGAAGGTGTGTTCAGATTCGATATGCTGCAGTATATTCATGTTGTAGGTGAGGGTCGGCAGCCTCATTTCTTGGTCCGCGCCACCTTTCAGGTGATAGTTCCACGATGCCCAAGCAAGCTTACGCTTTGGTAGCAGCTGGGTATCTGTGTGTAGCACTACTTCATTCTCTTGGTAGGCCATATCGCCTAGCACCTCTCGCTCTGCGTCAGAGGCTTGCTCTCCCAAAATAGCTAGGGCTTGATCGCTATGACAAGCGAAGATAACCTGGTCAAACTGATGCCACTCTCCATTAACTTGAAGCCTGATACCTGTATCCGAGCGCTCTACCTTCTGCACTGGACTGCTCAGCCTGATGTTGTCTTTAAAGCCCTGCGTAAGCGGGTCGATATAGGCTCGAGAGCCACCTTTGACTACATACCATTGTGGGCGGTTTTTGATGTCCAGTAGTCCGTGATTCAAGAAGAACTGCAAGAAGAAGCGCAGTGGGAATCCGCGCATATCAGCAAGGGTAGATGACCAGATTGCCGCGCCCATCGGTAGGATATAGTTATCACAAAAGTAATCACTGAATTCGTGTTCTTCTAAGAATTCGCCCAATGTGCTGTCAGCATCAATATCTTGGTCTGCGAACGCTTTTGCTAGCTTGTTAAACCTGAGGATTTCGAGAATAAACGAATAAAATTTGGGATTGAGCCAGTTGCGCTTTTGAGCAAATAGATTCGATACAGAATGGCCATTGTATTCGAGGCCGTTAGCGTCGTTGCGCACACTAAAGCTCATCTCTGTCGGGATACCCTCCACGCCTATCTCACTCATCATCTGCATGAAGTTTGGGTAGGTACGGTCGTTATAAACGATAAAGCCGGTATCTACCGCATATTCTTTACCGTCTAGGGTGACGTCTACGGTAGCCGTGTGGCCACCAATGTAGTCGTTAGCTTCGAACAGGGTAACCTCGTGCTCTTGGTGAAGGCGGTAGGCACACGTTAGCCCTGAAATGCCGGTTCCGATAATAGCAATATTCATCCTTGTTATTCCTTTATCAGTTTTTGAGAAAATTTTGCCTGCCATGAATAAGGCAGCGCGCCGATGAGACGCAAGATTGAGGTAAAGCGTCTTGGAAAGTAGATGGACTTCTTCCCCTCAGCGATGCCCTTGATGATATCTGTCGCAGCACGCTCTACCGTAATGATCATCGGCATAGGGAAATCGTTCTTGTCTGTGAGAGGAGTTTTTACAAAGCCGGGGAAGACAGTGCTCACCTCGATGCCTTTTTTGGCAAGGTCTACACCCAAGGTGCGCGCCAGATAACTCACGGCGGCCTTTGAGGCGCCATAGGCTTCAGCTCTTGGCAGCGCCATTTCGCTGGCAATGGAACCGACAATCACCACCCTGTGTCCCGATTGCCAATGATGCTGGCAGGCTTCGATGCCGTTAGCGAGACCGATAACATTAATGTCGATAACACGCTTAAACAGAGTCGCATCCATGACGCCATCGTCTATGTATTCACAATCACCTGCATTTAGAATCCAAGTGGTTGGAGCTGGCTCGAGAGATTCTAGCGCCTGCTTAGTCTGTGCTAGATCAGTCAGATCGAAAGCCAGCCCTTTGATGTTTGGGCTTAGCGATTCGAGCTCATCAAGCTTGGCTTGATTTCGACCACAGGCCCAGACAGTGTCTCCATTCGCGGCGTACTGTCTCGCAAGTTCCTCGCCTATTCCGGAGGTAGCGCCGGTGATCAAATAGACACTGCTCATTGTCCTAGCCTCTTCTTAATGCCTCTGATTACAGAGCCTAGCAGAGGTAGGTTCTCATACAGCATCTCACCCATATCAAAGTAATCGCGGTGGTGAATGATCTTACCGTCGGAGAATTTAAGATGGCTAATGCCGTTAACCGCCACCTCAGAACCTCCCTTGAGCTTTGGATGGCGCAGATACATCACCCACACGATAAAGCCGCAGTCTTGGCTTTGGTGTGAGCTTTGTATATCGAAGCGACAATCGATGACGTTTCGATACAGATTGTCAAAATAAAGGGAAAGAGCATCCCAGCCGTCTAAGCGATGGGCGGAATCTTCAAACACCACATCTTGATGATATATCTGGGTGAGGCTTTCTAGAGTCTCTTTGCTGAGCTTTTGATAAACATCAGCAACGATTTCTACGTTCATATTCTGTGTCCTTGTACTCGTGTTTGTCGCCACATCCTTGGCAATCTCTCAAATGATGGCAGATAAATCCTAAACTTGAGATAAGTACGTGTTTATTAAGGAATAGATCAAAAAAAAAGCTTGGTCATAAAACCAAGCTTTTTCTGTGATTCGGGTTAGAAACTTTGCGTGTTTCTTAGTGCTTCGATTCGCTTATCCAGTGGAGGGTGCGACATCAGAAGCTCTGTTAGTGTGCTTTTACCATTGATGCCAAATGCCATCATTGAGCCTTCCAGTTGTGGCTCGTGGCTGGTTTTTAGACGCTCAAGGGCAGCTATCATCTTGTGCTTACCCACTAGGTGCGCCGCGCCTGCATCGGCATGGAATTCACGCTTACGGCTGTACCACATGGTGATGAAGCTCGCTAGGAAGCCAAATACCAGTTCAAGTACCATGGACACACCGAAGTACACCATATAGTTGGTACCGCCCTCACCCTCTTCGTTATTATTGTTTGCAACTAGGTTTGCAATGAAGCGAGATAGGAAGATAACAAAGGTGTTCACTACACCCTGCATCAGGGTCATGGTCACCATGTCACCGTTCGCGATGTGGCTAACTTCGTGTGCCAGTACCGCCTCTGCCTCATCTTGAGTCATGTTATGCAAAAGACCGGTAGATACGGCAACTAGAGAGTCATTACGCTTAGCACCCGTTGCAAATGCGTTGATGTCTGGTGAGTCGTAGACAGCAACGGTAGGCATGCCAATGCCAGCTTGCTGAGCTTGGCGAGAGACTGTCTCCAGTAGCCAGTGCTCAGTTTGGTTGCGTGGGCTCTCAATAACCTGACCACCTACACTGCGCAGGGCCATGCTCTTCGACATTAATAGCGAAATAAAAGAACCACCGAAGCCGAACACTGCAGCCAGTACCAATAGGCCAGAAAGACTGCCCGATTGAATTCCGGTAAAGGCGTAAACCAGGTTAAGCACTACGCTCAACACTGCGATTACAGCTAAGTTAGTAAGTAAAAATAACGCTACGCGCTTCATTCATTCTCTCCAAGTAAGAAGCCAAGTTAAAGGTGATGGAACTGCTCCATCAGGTATCACAACTATATAGATATGGGCTCTCAAACAAAACTCAAGAGCCGTAACAAATTGCAACAAACTAAGAAGTAGGCTTGCAACTTCACATTTATTACTGATTAACCCTTGCGCAAAATCAAAGAAATGGTTAAAAAATTAGCGAGTGCAATCAAAAGCTAACGATGCAATTTGAAACAGGCAGTTGTTGTCTACCATATTTAGGACAACGTGCTTAAGGATAAGTTTAACGTAACTGAGGGAGAGTTATGTCTGAGAATAAACACCAAATGGCAGTAGACCTGCTGCAAGCACATCTGGGCCTAAGCGAGGAAGAAGCGCTGAAGCAATTGGGAATGGGTGATGAAGACACAAGTGTGGACGAACACATCGCCCAGTTTCAGGCAAGCCTAGGTAAGGTTGAAGAATAAGTAGACAAACGGCGCACCAAGGTGCGCCGTTTTTATTTAGATAATGGCATCCAACTGTATGTATTTGCTGAGGTCTTTTTTCATTACCCCTGCCACATAAGGGATCTCACCTATCTTCGGAGCATCAATATTCTGCTCGAGGAAGTTAATGATATCGCGATAGTGCTCTTCGCAAGGGTTTACACGGTTGGCAACCCAGCCCACAATCTCGAGACCATCATTCTTAATAGTCTCAACGGTCAGCATGGCATGATTCAAACAGCCTAGCTTCACACCAACAACCAATACTACTGGCAGCTTTTCTTCAGCTACCCAAGAAGAGAGAAAACCGTTTTTAGAAATAGGCACACGCCAGCCACCCGCACCTTCTACCAGTACGAGCTCAGCCTTAGATTTATGCTGTTCAAGCTTCTCTGAAAGCAGTGCACAATCAACACTGGTGCTGTCGATTTCAGCAGCGATATGTGGAGAGGCAGGCGCTTTAAGCGCAATTGGATTCACCTCTTCGTAATCAAGCTCAATGCTCGCGGTTTGTTGCAAATGCAGTGCGTCTGAATTTCTTAGCCCCTGCTCTGTCATGTCTGAACCCGCCGCTACCGGTTTATAACCGATAGTGCTGATACCGCGTGCGTTAAATGCCTGCAAAAGTGCCTTTGATACTACGGTTTTGCCTACGTCCGTATCCGTACCGGCAACAAAAATTGTCTTACTCATTTATCTATGATCCCTAAACATACCCGATAAGTAGCCGGTAATTGTTGGTTTTGCTGGAACAGCTCTCGGTAGTGGCCATCCACTCGGCTCAAGATACTCGGCTTGGTTAGCCCAGCACTCCGCCCTGAAACGCGAGTGGCTCCAATCCCCTTCAGGTCTCGCATCAACTGCAAGGCCGAGGTATACCAGAGCGTAATTTTCGGGAAGTCTATTCGATAGTGGCTAGTACTCGATTGAGCTAGCGCAAATTTTATCTGCTTTTCTGATAAAAAAGTGTTCACATGTTGGTAATCATCTATACAGCGCCACGCCTGTTTCAGCTCAAACAGACTGCCTTCCGCTAAGGTAGAAAATAGCACTCTGCCACCAAATGCACATACCCGCTGCATCTCAATGAGAGGCTTTGTCAGGTCATCACACCACTGCACTGCTAGGCTAGAAACCACCAAATCAAAGTCATTGTCGTCAAACGGAATGGACTCGGCATCGGCAAGGCAATATTGCGCCGAGGCTCCGAGCCTTTGCTCAGCTTGTGACAGCATGGCACTTGAGATATCAAGGCAGGTCACCTCAGCGCCTCGTTGCAACAGTTTTTCCGCAAAGTATCCGGTGCCACTGCCAACGTCTAAAGCCTTAATGCCCGATAAATCGTCCGGCAAGTAGTCAAGTAGCCTCTCCACCACATCGCGCTGAAACTCGGCATGCCGATCGTAGTTCATGGCTGCTCGCCCGAAGGCTTCTGCTATCTCGATTTTATTTTGAGCAAGTACTGTCATACCGCCTCCTTGGAGCCAAGAAGGCTTTTTAACGACTGTCCCAGTGCTTTTACTTGCTCTAGAGAGTGAGAGGCGCTGAGAGTAATGCGCAGCCTTGCCGTATTGGCAGGCACCGATGGCGGGCGAATGGCACTGACCCAATGACCACTGGCTTGCAGGGCTTTAGCCACATATAAGGCATCACCACTGCTACCGATTATCAGTGGCTTAATAGGGGTTTGAGTCTCTACATAGCCTGCTAAATGACTCAGCTGCTGCTGATAGCAGTACTGCAGTTCAACAAGTTTGTCTCTTCGCCACTGTTCTTTTCGAACCTTGCTTATAGCTTGAGTTAGGGTTGCCGCTTGCGCCGGGGGCATGGCCGTAGAGTAAACATAATGCCTAGCAAACTGAGTGAGATAATCTGCCGTCTCTTCACTGCACATTACCGCCGCGCCAGAAATGCCCATCGCTTTACCAAAGGTCACTATTAATAGCTGTGGATTAACACCTGCTGTGTGGGCGCTTCCTCGTCCCTCTTCTCCAATAACGCCGATACCGTGAGCATCATCAAGCATCAACCACGCATCGTGCTCACTACAAAGCTCATGTACCTTAGCTAATGGAGAGGTATCACCATCCATGCTAAAAACCCCTTCGGTCACCACCAAGTTATTTGTATTCGACTTAAGAAGCCTTGCTAGTTGGCTCATGTCGTTATGTGCGAAGCGCTTCATCTGCGCATCACACAACACTCCCGCTTCCATTAAGGAGGCGTGATTAAGCTTGTCTTGGATAAGGGTGTCCGGTTTTTGTAAAAGGGAAAACAGAACAGCCTGATTGGCACTAAATCCAGAGTTAAATAAAATCGCTCTTGGATAATCGAGCCAATCACAAAGCGCATCTTGAAGGGCTGCGTGAGCAAAGCTTTGTCCCACCACTAGCGGAGACGCCGCGCTACCTGAACCATAGAACCCAAGATTCTGTTGCCAGGCTTTAACTAGCTCTTTATCCGACGCTAAACCAAGATAATCATTGCTCGAAAAGTTATTAAACCGCTTTCCTTCGAGTTCGATAAAAGCCGAGTTTCCATGAGCTTTGGCCGTTACTTGACGCTCAAGCCCCAATTCCCTGCGCTTCTGATTCTCTTGGTGAATCCTCTGATCAAACGCTGGCATCGTAGAAAAGGTCTTCCTTGGTCGGTCTTGCTGCAACACGCTCAACTACCCTGTCTAACAATTCGCTTTCTTGGACCTCATCGGGCTTCTGACTCACTGCAGGTTGGCTATTGATGCCCAGCTTCTTGAACAGCAACATATCGCTATCTTCGGCTGGGTTTGGCGTAGTCAGCAGTTTGCAGCCATAGAAAATAGAGTTAGCACCAGCCATAAAGCAGAGTGCCTGCATCTGCTCATTCATCTTTTCACGGCCTGCGGAAAGCCTAACCGCAGACTCAGGCATCATGATGCGAGCAACAGCGATAAGCTTTATAAAATCAAAAGGATCTACCTCTTCAGCGTCCTCGAGTGGGGTACCTTTGATCTTCACTAGCATGTTGATCGGCACACTCTCAGGGTGAACTGGTAGGTTAGCCAGTTCTACTAACAAACCCGCTCGATCGGAAAGACCTTCACCCATGCCGATAATGCCACCGGAGCAGATCTTCATACCCGCATCACGCACGTGTGACAGGGTATCTAGCCTGTCTTGATAGGTACGAGTGGTGATGATGTTGCCATAATACTCAGGTGAGGTATCTAGGTTGTGGTTGTAGTAATCCAGACCTGCAGTCGCCAACTCTTTAGCTTGATCTGGGCTCAGCATACCCAAGGTCATACAGGTCTCAAGACCCAAGGATTTCACCCCTTTGATCATATCAGTCAAAAGAGGCATATCGCGCGCTTTAGGGTTCTTCCAAGCCGCCCCCATACAGAAACGGGTCGAGCCTGATTGCTTTGCCTTTTGTGCGGCGTCCAATACTCGCTCTACTTCCATTAAGCGCTCTTTATCGACGTCAGTGCGATAGTGAGCACTTTGCGGGCAGTATTTGCAATCCTCTGGGCAAGCGCCGGTTTTTATAGAAAGCAGCGTGCTCACTTGAACATAGTTATGCTGTTGGTGATTGCGATGAATGGTCTGTGCTTGATAAAGCAAATCCATGAAGGGCTGAGCTAATAGTTGTTGTACTTGCTCTACTGTCCAGTCATGACGTAATTCCACTGTGGTGTTCCTTTTTACCTGTTTTGATCACTTGGCTAGTCTATCGACGCCATGTACACTGTCAACAAAACAACACCACAAAAGTTTACTAATGCACAAAAATCAATCGAATATGGATTTATCGTTTGATAAACAACACCTCTGGCATCCTTACACTTCCACTTTAAATCCCCTGACCTGCTTTGGCGTTGAGTCTGCAAAAGGGGTAAAGATCAAGCTTGAAACGGGTCAAGAGCTTATCGATGGTATGTCATCATGGTGGTCTGTGATTCACGGCTACTCCCATCCACAGCTCAACCAAGCCGCTCATTCGCAGATAGATAAGATGTCACATGTAATGTTTGGTGGCTTGACCCATGAGCCAGCTATAGAGTTAGGAAAGAAGCTTTTAGACCTTGCCCCAGATAACCTAGAGCATATCTTTTTGGCCGATTCCGGCTCGGTAGCAGTTGAGGTGAGTCTTAAAATGGCGCTGCAGTACTGGCATTCACTGGGGGAAAAGCGTCCTAAATTTTTGACACTCAGACACGGCTATCATGGAGATACCTTCGCGGCCATGTCAGTGACAGACCCAGATAATTCAATGCATTCGTTGTATAAGGGGTTCTTGCCAGTGCATATCTTTGTAGACTCACCGACCTGTGGCTTTTTCGATGAGTGGGATGAAACTGACATTCAGCCTCTCGAAAAAGCACTAGAGAAAAATCATCAGGATATCGCCGCCATTATCCTTGAGCCTATCGTGCAAGGCGCTGGCGGAATGCGCATCTACCACCCTAACTATCTAAAGACAGTAAGAGCACTATGCGATAAGTATGGATTGCTGCTAATTGCTGATGAGATAGCCACTGGCTTTGGTCGCACCGGTAAGATGTTCGCGGTTGAACATGCTGATATACAGCCTGATATCTTGTGTGTGGGTAAGGCGCTAACCGGTGGCTATATGACCTTATCCGCGACTTTAACCAGCAAAAAAGTGGCAGATACCGTCTGCAGTGGAGACGCTGGCTGTTTTATGCATGGCCCAACCTTTATGGGCAACCCTCTCGCCTGCTCGGTAGCCAATGCTAGCCTTGGTATTTTACAAAAGGGAGATTGGCAACAGCAGGTTCATAGTATACAGACCCTGTTTGCCGAGGCTTTACCGAGTCTCAAACGTCATCCAATGGTGAAAGATGTGCGCTATCTTGGCGCTATCGGCGTGGTTGAAACCCACAAACCCGTCAATATGGAAGTGATCCAGCAGCACTTCGTAGACAGCGGAGTATGGATCCGCCCGTTTGGTAAACTCATCTACATGATGCCGCCTTATATTATTCAGCCAGACGAGCTATTAAAGCTAATCTCTGCAATAGATAGCGCATTGGCGAGGCCTGAATGTTTTAGCTAACGGGCACAAAAAAGCCGACCCTGAGGTCGGCTTCTAATTATCGTATTTGGCATTAGTCTAGGTGAGTCAGACCACCCATGTATGGCTGTAGCACTGTAGGGATCTCGATGCGACCGTCTTCCAATTGGTTGTTCTCTAGGATAGCAACCATAGTACGGCCAACCGCTAGGCCAGAACCATTCAGCGTGTGAACCAGCTCAGGCTTCTTCTCGCCTTTACGACGGAAGCGCGCTTGCATACGACGAGCTTGGAAATCCCACATGTTTGAGCAAGAAGAAATCTCACGGTAAGTCTTCTGTGCTGGAACCCAAACTTCTAGGTCGTAGGTCTTGCGAGCACCGAAGCCCATATCACCTGTACATAGAACAACCTTGCGATAAGGCAGTTCTAAAAGCTGAAGTACCTTCTCAGCGTGACCAGTTAGCTCTTCAAGAGCGTTCATTGATTCTTCAGGCTTAGTGATCTGAACAAGCTCAACCTTGTCGAACTGGTGCATACGGATTAGACCACGAGTGTCACGACCATATGAACCTGCTTCTGAACGGAAGCATGGGGTGTGCGCCGTCATCTTAAGAGGCATATCTGCTTCGTCAGTGATGGTGTCACGAACCATGTTGGTCACTGGAACCTCAGCGGTAGGGATAAGAGACAGCTTACGCGGCTCCTCATCGTTTACCTTTTCAGTCAGAGGTTCAGTGTGGAACAGGTCTTCACCGAACTTAGGAAGCTGACCTGTGCCGTATAGGCTGTCTGCATTCACAAGATACGGCACATACATCTCTGTGTAGCCGTGCTGGTCAGTGTGAAGGTCTAGCATGAACTGAGCGATAGCGCGGTGAAGGCGTGCAAATTGCCCCTTCATCACGATAAAGCGTGCGCCAGTGATCTTGGTTGCTGCTGCAAAGTCCAGACCGCCACCTAGCTCGCCTAGATCAACGTGGTCTTTAACCTCAAAGTTGTACTCTTTAGGCGTACCCCAACGAGAAACCTCTACGTTGTCGTCTTCGCTCTTACCATCTGGCACTTCATCGTCTGGCAGGTTAGGCACAGACAAAGTGATGTCTTCTAGCTTGTTTTGAACTTCTACTAGTTCTGCTTTCTTAGCGTCCAGATCCGCACCTAGTGTGCCAATCTGCTTCTTGATTTCTTCCGCACCCTCTTTGTCTCCAGCTGCCATTTTTTGGCCGATTTGCTTGGAGATGGAGTTACGCGTGGATTGCAAGTTTTCAACTTCAACCTGAATGGATTTACGTTGTTCTTCAAGTTGACGAATGGTGTCTACGTCTAGGATAAATCCGCGACGCGCTAGTTTTGCTGCTGTTTCGTCCAGCTCTGTACGAAATAATTTAGAATCTAGCATTGCTAATCCTGCGAGTGGTTAGTACGTACTCACAAATCTCTCTGATTTGTGAGAATTAAAAGGAAAGGTAAAGATATCGAAAAAACACTATTTTTTATAGCGCTTTTGCGTGCTTTTTTGGTCTAAAGATTGAAGATAGTTTAGCTTTTCAGCGATTTTGGTCTCCAAACCTCTATTTTCAGGATAATAGTACCTGCGAGAGTCGAGCTCGGGCGGAAAATAGCTCTCACCAGCGGCATATGCCCCAGGCTCATCATGGGCATATCGATACTCGGCGCCATAGCCAAGATCAGCCATGAGTTTTGTGGGCGCATTTCTAAGATGGTGTGGCACTTCTAAATCAGGCGTCTGGCGCGCATCATTGAGTGCTTCCTTCCAAGCCTTGTACACAGCATTACTCTTGGGAGCACAAGCGAGATACACAACCGCTTGAGCAAGTGCTCGCTCACCTTCTGCAGGCCCAATTCTGGTAAAACAGTCCCAGGCATTGATAGCTATCTCCATCGCCCTTGGGTCAGCGTTACCGATATCTTCCGAGGCAATCGCAAGTAAGCGGCGGGCAATATAGAGAGGGTCACAACCTGCTGTGAGCATACGCGCAGTCCAGTAGAGCGCTCCATCTGGGCTAGAGCCACGGATAGATTTGTGCACAGCTGAAATAAGGTCGTACCAAATATCACCCTTATTATCGAAACGGGCAACCTTCTCACCGGCTACCTGAGCCAATAGCTCAAGGTCGATCTGTTTCACCCCACCCTTTTCAACCGCCATATCAAACAGCAGTTCAAGATAATTGAGAGACATGCGAGCATCGCCGCCCACGAGCTCTGCAAGGCGTTTGTCGCTCTCATCGATAAAGTCAGCTTTAAGATTGCCCAGACCGCGCTCTTTGTCATTCAGAGCTTGGTGAATAACCTCAAGGATATCGTCTTGATTAAGGGACTGGAGTTTATACACACGAGCACGGGATAAGAGTGCGTTGTTGAGCTCAAAAGAAGGGTTTTCGGTAGTGGCACCAATAAAGGTGACAGTGCCATCCTCGATATGCGGAAGAAACGCATCTTGTTGGCTCTTGTTGAAGCGATGCACCTCATCCACAAACAAAATGGTGCGAGTACCCATCAGTTGATTCTCTTTCGCCTTCTCAATAGCGGCGCGGATCTCTTTTACACCTGAGGTTACTGCGGATACGCGCTCTACCTTGGCATTGGCATAACCTGCCGCCACCTCAGCTAGGGTAGTTTTACCCGTGCCCGGAGGTCCCCATAGGATCATAGAGTGCAGATGCCCGGAGCGCAGTGAACGTGCTAACGGCTTGTCCGGTTGCAGTATGTGCTGCTGTCCGATGTACTCTTCAAGAGTGCGCGGCCTCATCCTAGCCGCTAATGGTCGAAAATCCTCTCCAGACGAAAAATCCAGCTGATAGTTGCTCATAATTAGTTGCGTTGATCGTCCACTTCAACCCCATTTGGGATCTCAAACACGAAGCGAGACTTGGCTGGCACCTGATTTTTGTAATCACTAAAGGTAAATTTAGAACGTTGGCCGTCTTGTTCAACCACATTAAAGCCAGAGATGGTGCCTTGGGCATCGATATCTAGCTGGAACTGGCCCTGAGTGCTATTTACGTCAGTCGGAGTTAGGGTAAAGCGATCGCCATTTTGCACCACGCTGTATTTGTCCCAATCGCTCGCCTTATTGCGAGTCAGTAGAACAAACGGCGTCTGCTCAGTCGCTTGCTTCTGCCAGTAGATACTTACCTGTTCAACAAACGGGGTGTAGTACCACAGGGTTTCACCATCTGACACTAGGATGTTTTCATCTGGGGTTTCGCTAGTCCAGCGGAACAGGCTAGGCCTTGCGATCTCCACCTTACCTGTGCCTTCCATAACCACTTCATCGTCAGGGCTGACAACGGTTTGCTCAAAATTAGCACTGAAACCGTCGGTTTTTGCCAAACGCTCCACCAGCACATCCTGAGCATTTGCCCAAACATTCACTGATACCAGAGCCAACAGGCTCACTAAAATCTTCTTCATTCTGTTCTCTTACACGTCTTTGATTGGCGGTGGCGCCAATACTTCGCGGTTTCCGTTATGGCCAGGTGCACTCACTATGCCCTGCGCCTCTAATTGTTCTACGATTCGCGCGGCACGGTTATAGCCAATCTTGAATCGACGCTGAACGCCAGATACTGAACCGCGACGGGTTTCAGTCACATGCTCAACCACTTGGTCAAACAGTGGGTCGACATCCTCATCGCCTTCAGGTTTCTCTCCTGGAAGCAGAGAATCGGCGGATTGTTCAGCTTGGGTAATCGCTTCAATATATTGTGGCTTGCCTCGAGCTTTCCAATCATTTACGACCGCGTGTACATCATCATCAGAAGCAAACGCGCCGTGCACACGTATGGTGTGGCTTGAGCCCGGTGGCAAATAAAGCATATCACCCATACCCAACAGCGATTCTGCGCCGCCCTGATCCAAGATGGTTCTTGAGTCCGTCTTAGTAGACACGGTAAACGCAACACGGGTTGGGATGTTGGCCTTGATAAGACCTGTGATTACATCCACCGATGGACGCTGGGTAGCCAAGATAAGATGGATACCGGCCGCACGCGCTTTTTGCGCGATACGAGCAATCAGCTCTTCTACCTTCTTGCCCACCACCATGATTAGGTCAGCAAACTCATCCACAACCACAACGATATACGGCAATTTCTCAAGCAGTGGCGGTTCTGCATCCATACTATCGCCCGGCTGCCATAGCGGGTCATGGATAGGATGGCCGGCTTCAGCAGCCATCTTAAGCTTATCGTTAAAGCCTTTCAGGTTACGTACGCCCAACGCTGACATCAGCTTGTAGCGACGCTCCATCTCGCCCACACACCAGCGCAGTGCGTTAGACGCATCCTTCATGTCGGTGACCACCTCTGAAAGCAGGTGTGGTATGCCTTCATAGATAGAAAGCTCCAACATTTTCGGGTCAATCATGATAAAGCGAACATCTTCTGGCGTTGACTTATACAACATGCTCAGAATCATAACGTTCACACCCACAGACTTACCTGAGCCTGTAGTACCTGCCACCAGCACGTGCGGCATCTTGGCTAGGTCACCTACAACCGCATCACCTGCGATATCTTGACCAAGTACCACAGCCGTTGGTGATTTGTTCTCGGTGAAGGTTGGGCTACTGATCACATCAGACAGATAAACCGTCTGACGAGACATATTTGGAAGCTCTAGGCCCACATAAGGCTTGCCTGGGATCACTTCAACCACACGTACCGCCATCGCCGATAGCGAGCGGGCCAAGTCCATAGAAAGACCCGAGATACGCGATACTTTGACACCCGGTGCTAGGTCTAGTTCAAAACGGGTAATAACAGGGCCTGGGAAGATGCCCACAACTTGCGCCTTGATCTTATAATCCGCAAGTTTCGCCTCTACTAGGCGAGCTATGTCTTGCAGCGCTTCTTTATCGATATGGTTATCACGCTTTTCCGGATGATAGAGCAGTTCTAGCGTCGGCATCGGGCTAGTCGGTTTCGGCAGATTGGCGTCTTTTTGAATCAAGAACGGGTTTTGTGAGGCCTGAGCACGAGCCTGAGCCTTGGCAACCTCTGCTGCAAATGCTGCGGCATCATTGGTTGGCTCTTCCTCGACCACTTCACCCTCTACAGCGACAGTTTCTTCTTGGGCTACCTCCGTGACTTCAAGATTTTGGTTCGGCTGTTCAACAGAGTCTGTATCCGCCTCTTGCTCAGCTGGAATCTCAAATACCTGATCAGCGACCACTTCCTCAGTGATTCGCTGTTGTACTGGCTGCTCGGAGTCGGCTTGAAGCTCTTGTTGTGGCTCTTCATCCACCAGATCCATGTTGATAGTAGGCTCTGGTTTCTCTTCTTCCTCAATCTCAATTGAGAAAGGTTCATCAATGACTTCATCATGCGGCAAATTAACTTCCGGCGCACTAGATTCAGGTGCGGCTGGCTGTTGTGGTTCCACCACGGCTTCAAAGCTTGGCGCACTGGCAACTACAGCTTCGATGGTTGGCTCTTCTGTCTTAGGAAGCACAATCTCAGGCTCTTTACGCTCGATAACAAGCTCTTCAGACTCGACAAAATCATTAGCAAGTTGAGCGTCTTTCTCAAGCTGTTCAATAGGTGCATGCAGGTTAGCCGTGCGATCGAACTCGAAGCTCTCTTCCTGAGGCTGGGCCTCATTCGGAATGTAGATCTTGTACTCTTCTTCCTCTTGCTTAGGCACTTCTGCAATAGGGCTGAGCAGAGGGTCATCCTCATCCGCTTTATCGATCACGACTTCGTCTGCAGACGTATCTGCGTACACAAGCTTCTGATCGTCCAAGCGAGAGGGCTCGATAACCTGCTCTTTGTCGCCACGTACAAAGTTAAGTGCCTTAGCAAACGCATCTAGAGTAGCTTGACCGATAGACTCAACGATTGATAGCCAAGAAACACCGGTAAATAGGGTAAAGGATGCGCCCCATAAGAACAGCAGCGCGAGTGTTGTACCCAGGGAGTTTAGCGTTGGAATCGCGAGACTGGTGATCACATCACCAATAACGCCACCTGAGGAGAAGTACCAAATATCGTCGAAGTTGATGTCGGCAAGACCACAACTGGTCACGATGAGCAAGGCACCACCAAGCAGACGCGTCCCCCACAGCATAAGGTCTATGCTCTCATCAGGCATACGCTTGCGGAAGGTTGTCCAGGTGAGCAGTATCAGCGCCGGTGGCAATGCATAAGCAAGCACACCAAAGGTGAACAGCAGGGTGTCTGCTATCCAGGCACCAAACAGGCCCCCAGCGTTTTGTACTTCCCCGCCCCAAGCAGTTTGGGACCAAGAAGGATCAGCTGGGCTGAAGGTGAACAGGGCTACTGCCATTAAGACAGCGATGAGAATACCGACGATGAAACACCCTTCTCTTAGACGCTGAGAGCCGGTTAGGTTCGAGTTAGTCTTTGAGGGAGAGGTGTGGATTACGGTTCGAATCTTGGAATTTCTTTTCAACATATCCATGTGTGCGAAGATACAACAAGAGCGGCTAATGCCGCCCGTGGATAGTTTTATTTAAACACATGCAGAGGTAAAAACCCAAGTCAAACCTCTGTTAATCATGGATTTAGCGGGTTTTGATAACCAACTGGTTGCTCTGCTTAACCTCTTCCATAACCACATAGGTACGGGTGTCGTTTACACCAGGGAGGCGAAGCAGGGTATCGCCAAGCAGCTTACGATAAGCGCCCATATCCGATACGCGAGTCTTCAATAGGTAATCAAAATCACCAGAAACTAGATGACATTCCTGAATATCGTCCAATTTTTGCACAGCACTGTTAAACTGTTCAAATACATCTGGTGCACCACGATTCAGGGTAATCTCAACAAATACCAATAGTGAGGCATCTAGATATTGAGGGTTAAGTTGCGCAGTGTAGCCAAGGATATAGCCTTGACGCTCTAGTCGACGAACCCTTTCTAAGCAGGGCGTTGGAGAGAGGCCGACTCGCTTGGACAACTCGACATTTGAGATACGACCGTCTTTTTGCAGTTCGTTCAGAATATTCCTGTCGATACGGTCCAGTTCCTTGGACGGCTTAGTCACTTCTACCATGGTTTTATTCCACCTTTTTACTTCCTTGCAACAATATACGCTACATTTAGAGAATATTTAGCATCAAATTTCAATTAAAACACATTATACTAGTCATTAATTTCGTGATAAACGCAAAACCCTAGAAACAATAACTAAAAAACATTAAGGAGTCAGGATGATCATTGGTATCCCTAAAGAGATTAAGAACCACGAATATCGTGTAGGTATGGTTCCAGCCAGTGTTAGAGAAGTCATCTCACACGGACACCAAGTCATTGTCGAAACCCAGGCCGGCTCTGGCATAGGTTTCAGCGACGAAGATTATATCGCTGCAGGTGCATCCATTCTTCCAAGTGCAACAGACATATTCGCTCAAGCTGAGATGATCGTGAAGGTTAAAGAACCTCAAGCGGTCGAGCGCGCTATGCTGCGCGAAGGGCAAATACTGTTTACTTATTTACACTTAGCACCTGATTTTCCACAAACAGAAGAACTAATCAATAGCAAAGCGGTTTGTATTGCTTATGAAACTGTTACTGATCACTTAAATCAGTTACCTCTGCTGGCTCCGATGTCAGAAGTAGCAGGACGTATGGCTATCCAAGCCGGTGCTCAAGCTCTTGAAAAATCAAATGGCGGTCGTGGTCTTCTGCTTGGTGGTGTTCCAGGTGTTGAACCGGCGAAAATCGTGGTAATCGGTGGCGGCGTAGTAGGATCTAACGCAGCTCGTATGGCAGTTGGCATGCGTGCAGACGTGACAATCCTTGATCGCAACATCCACACCCTACGTGCTCTAGACGAAGAGTTCCAAGGCCGTGCTAAGGTGGTTTACTCCACTGAAGAGGCGCTGACTCGCCACGTAACCGAAGCTGACCTTGTTATCGGGGCAGTACTTATCCCAGGCGCTGCGGCTCCTAAACTGGTAACTAAAGAGCACATCAAGGCGATGAAACGTGGTGCGGCAGTTGTTGACGTAGCTATCGACCAAGGCGGCTGCTTTGAAACCTCACACGCGACAACACACGCAGACCCTGTATACATGGTTGATGACGTAGTTCACTACTGCGTAGCAAACATGCCGGGCGCGGTTGCTCGCACCTCTACTTACGCGCTGAACAACGTAACCCTGCCATACATCCTAAAACTGGCAAACAAGGGCTACCAAGAAGCGCTAACCGAAGATAACGGCTTCCTAAATGGCCTAAACGTTATCCACGGTATGGTGACATGTAAGGAAGTTGCTGAGAACTTCGACCTAGAATACGTTGCTCCTATGGATGCAATACAGCGTGTTAACAGCTAACAGTTAGTTTTCATCTAACGCCGCTTGAATAAGAATATTCCGCGGCGTTATTTTTTTGTCGCAAAACTGGCTTAGCTCAACCTGATAGCCCTGCTCTTGTAAATACAGCGCCTTATCCAGCACCAGCCAGAGCTCCAAGGGTCTTTGGAAAAGCTGCTGCACTAGTCCTAGACGCTCCATATCCAAAAAGCGCGCCTCTCCCCTACTTTCGTATTCCGCCCAATCAGCTTCTAATAACTCGAAGCCTTTCTTGTCAGACGCCCAACGACAAAATGCCTCAAAGCCGAACTGCAACTGGGATTTTTTGACACTTGGAATGGACTGATATTCATCTTTTCCGGTTTGGTCGCGAAGCAACTCATCTAAAGCCAATCTATACACCATCTCTTGGTGACGGTGACGAGATACGCGCTCTCCACCTGTAACAGTCTCTTGCAGCGGAATTCGAAGCTCATTTTTAGAAAGGCTCAGCTCGGATGCCTTGCCATATTCAGACATAGCTTGATAGCTGTCATCTCGAATCAGGTGATAACAACAAGGAGCAATAGAAAGGTTCTTGATCTGATGCTGGCTTGCCTGCTTCATCAAGACTACATGCAGGTCGCCGCAGGCGTGCAGGGCAACCGCGTGTAAATCATTTGAAAAGAGCTGATGCTTCTCACAACAAAACGCATCCCCATTCACAAACTCAACCGGAAGCTCAAGCTTATCTGATTCGGCTTGCCCTTTGTCACATAGCATCTGTTGCCATTCAAAGCTGGTTACAGGCTGCTTGGTTCCTACCGCCAGCATTCGCCCCAGAAAGCCCTTTCCCGCGCACCATTCGAGCCATCTCTGACCTTGGTGATGGCTCATCGCCGCCGAACCCATGGCCTCGATTTGAGTTAATTTGCGACCAGGAATGCCACTGGCTTGATGTGAATCCAGCCTCTGTGCTCTGTACTCGGTATCTTTGAGTTCGGATAGACTGCTAAGCGCTTCAGTTACCTGAATAAACCGAGCAAGAGCGTCAGTAAGAAGCGAAGAGTTTTGTTTTAGTTCTTCTACTTGAGATAGCTCAAGTGAGGAAAGCCAAGCGGTTAAAGCCTGATTCGAGCCAAATCGAGTCAGGCCATTACGACTTTCATGGAAGGGTTCGAAGCGCCAATAGTGCTGACTTTGCTGCAGTATGGCGTCTAGAGATTGGAATCTTGTCTGCATAGCGCTCTTTTTACCGAGTCGGAGCGCTAAATGCAACTAGCGCACAGGAAGCACTATGTCTTTGAACATCTCTTCGATTTCTTGATTGTTCTTAAGCGAAATCGCTTGTTCCACCACAGGGCGCGTTAGGTGTGGCGCAAATCGCTCAACAAAATCAAACATATAGCTACGTAGAAAGGTACCGCGACGGAAACCAATGCTAGTGGTACTCGCACCAAAGATATGACTGGCATCGATAGCCACTAGGTCTTTATCTTGCTCTTGATCGATCGCCATACTAGCAATCACGCCAACCCCTATCCCCATACGCACATAGGTTTTAATCACGTCAGCATCGGTGGCAGTGAAGACGATCTTTGGAGACAAGCCTGCCTTATCAAATGCGGCATCCAACTCTGAGCGACCGGTGAAACCAAATACATAGGTCACGAGTTGATAAGCAGCCAAGTCAGCGATGGTCACATGAGATTTTTGCGCCAATGGATGGTCACGCGTAACCACAATAGAGCGGTTCCAATGATAGCAAGGTAGCATGATGGCATCGTGATACAGATGAAGGGCTTCGGTCGCAATAGCAAAGTTTGCGGTGCCCTTGGCGATTGCCTGAGACATCTGTGACGGCGTTCCCTGGTGCATATGCAGGGAAACCTTAGGGTAACGCGCAGTAAAGCCTTTGATCACATCAGGAAGCGCATAGCGAGCCTGAGTATGAGTAGTTGTGATGTTCAGTGTGCCCATCTCAGGATGTGTATGCTCAGCGGCCACGGCTTTTACCGACTCAACACGAGAAAGAATCTCACGAGAGATCTTGATGATCTCCTCGCCTGCAGGGGTGACCTGAGTAAGGTGTTTTCCGCTTCGCTCAAATACCTGAATCCCAAGCTCATCTTCTAAAAGGCGAACCTGCTTACTGATACCGGGCTGAGAGGTGTAGAGACTCTCTGCTGTCGCTGACACATTGAGGTTATGGTTAACCACCTCAACTATGTACTTTAGCTGTTGTAGCTTCATGCTAATCC
This sequence comes from Vibrio ishigakensis, assembly GCF_024347675.1. Lineage (NCBI taxonomy): Bacteria > Pseudomonadati > Pseudomonadota > Gammaproteobacteria > Vibrionales > Vibrionaceae > Vibrio > Vibrio ishigakensis. Next base: position 1,892,270 of record NZ_AP024881.1, read on the forward strand.
TTGTCATCCATTACGTTTAATATAATCGTTAGTTATAACGCCATTTGAAAAAATTGAGAAGTGGTTTTATCTATATAATTGAAGTTAATGGCATTTGAGTGGCAGACATTCAGACTGGATTTGGTTAATCTAGCCCTTCAAATTTGTTACACCTTTCTAGATTCTTTAGCATGTACCAAGAGTTATTGACGCCAATTAAGCAGTTCCTTAACTGCGAAACCCCGCAAGCCTGGATTGATGAAGCGCAAAAAGAGCAGCGCCTTTCGACCGTGCTTATCGACCACCTATTGTGTGAACTGAAAGCGGCGCAATCTGCGATGTTTTTGATTCGAAAGTACGCGGCCGACACCGACAGCAAGCAGCAACTTCTTAAATGGTTTCAGCCCTATGAGGACTTCGCATATCGTGGTGTAGGTGACCTTAACTCCCTGAAAGGCAAGAGCAATATCTCTAAGGCGATTATCGCTAAATCTGACTCACCCTACTCTCAATCTCTGATCGATAAGATGGTGCTACTGATAAAAGAAGAGTTGCACCATTTCTATCAAGTTTTAGAGATAATGGATAGCCGCGGTATTGAATATCACAATGTCAGCGCTGGGCGTTATGCAAAGGGGCTGATCAAGCACATCACTACCCATGAACCCCAAACTCTGATTGATAAGCTGATTGTGGGAGCCTTTATCGAAGCCCGCTCTTGTGAGCGATTTGCCGCCCTTGCGCCATATATGGATGAAGACATTTCAAACTTCTACATATCCCTACTTCGTTCAGAGGCAAGGCACTATCAGGATTACCTAACCCTTGCCGAAGAGGTAGCGGGAGGAAGCATTGAAGAGAGAGTGGCGCATTTTGCCAAGGTTGAGGCTGAGCTTATCTCAACGCCTGATGAAGAGTTTAAATTCCACAGTGGAATTCCAGCTTAGTTCAGATAAAAGAAAACCCGCTAGAGAGCGGGTTTTTTGATTCTTTACGCTAGGCTAGCGTTGATATCAGCCAGTACCTGAGATGGATTCTCAGCCTGCGTGATAGGACGGCCAATCACCAGGTAGTCAGAACCTGCAGAGATAGCATCTACCGGCGTCATAATGCGCTTCTGATCGCCTACCGCAGCACCTGCAGGGCGAATCCCCGGCGTTACTAGCTTAAACTCTTTTCCAAGCTCAGTTTTAAGGAAGCTCGCTTCTTGCGCTGAACATACCACACCGTCTAGGCCACTGTTCTTGGTAAGGCTAGCAAGGCGGAATACCTGCTGCTTAGGCTCAACATCCAGACCGATACCACTCAGATCAGATTGCTCCATACTGGTCAGCACAGTCACACCAATAAGCAGTGGACGGTCTTTACCATAAGGCTCAAGGATTTCTCGTGATGCAGTCATCATGCGCTCGCCACCACTTGCGTGAACGTTCACCATCCATACACCCAGATCAGCGGCTGCTTTTACCGCTTTCGAGCAGGTATTTGGGATATCGTGGAATTTTAGGTCAAGGAATACAGAGAAACCGCGGCTATGCAGCTCACGAACAAATTCTGGGCCAAACAGGGTGAACATCTCTTTGCCGACTTTTAGGCGACAAGAAGCTGGGTCAATTCGATCAACGAAGCGTAGAGCGTCATCTTTTTTATCGTAATCTAGGGCAACGATAACTTTTTGGTCCATGTGGTTTCTCCATAGGTTGAGCATCAAATGAAAGCGCGCCTATTCTAACCACGAACGCAGAAAATTGTTAGCCTTATTCGCCGTCTAGGCCACGGATAGGTTTGATCTTGCCCCAGCTACGACAAGATGGGCAATGCCAATGCAGGGCATGGGTAGAGTAGCCACACTGGCGGCATCTATGATGGGGTTTAACCTTAAGCTGCTCACCAACCATGGCTTGTAGGGTGCTCAAGCTATCTTTCGCACTGCCCTCTTCCGCCTCAGCGATATGATAATCGATAAGACGATAGAAGCCCTTCATGGTCGGGTTCTTTACAAGCTGGCGAGTAAGGAGCCCCTGTGCAGCTTCGATACCCTCATGCTGAGCCACGACCTGAGCGAGCATCAGGTCAACCGACACACCCGCTTTCTTCTCAGTACAGCGACGCAAAAACTCAATGAGCTGATCTTCTTGTCCGAGGTGGTGATAGCAATCTGCAAGATTTGGCAAGATTTCGCTAATAAAATCAGAATCTTGCTCAAGTACCGACTCTAGGTATTTAATGGTCTTGCTGTACTCTTCCGTTTCCAGGTAGATACGACCCAAGGCAATGGTGGCACGCACACATTTAGGGTCTTCCGAGAGCGCTTTCTTGTACAAGGTTATCGCCTTTGAGCGCTTACCAAAGGCCTTCTCGTGCAGAGCCAGTTCACAGTAGTAGTGAGCAATGCTGGTCCTCATTCGGCGCTTACCCATCTTCACCAGCATGGTGGCGTAATGAATCGCCTTACTCCATTCTTTGGTTTGTTGATAGATAGCAACAAGCTGATAAAGAGCGTGCTCTTTGTGATCCGGCTCTTCTACTAGCTGTTCGAAGATCTTTTCCGCACGGTCCAGAAAGCCCGATACCATGTAGTCTCGCGCTAGCTGCTGCAGCGCGATGTTCTTCTGATCTATGGTCAGCTCAGTACGAGCGATCAAGCTCTGGTGAATACGGATAGCTCGGTCTACTTCGCCACGGGAGCGAAACAGGTTACCCAGGGCTAAGTGGGTATCTATGGTTTCATCGTCTATCTGAAGCAGCTCGATGAAGTGGTCAACGGCCTTGTCAGACTGCTCCGATAGAAGCAGGTTAAGACCACGAACATATTGACGGGAAATCTGGTTAGACTGTCTCTGACTTTCTTGGCGCGCACTGCGCTGCCCCATGTACCATCCATAGGCAGCAGCGATCGGCAAAAGTAGAAACAGTAACTGAAGCATAGAGAGTGATTATTTACTCGGCTCTTTCACAACTGGCATTTGAGTGCTCGGTTTGGATGGCACTTCAACTTGTGGTGTCAGCTTTTTCAGTTTGCGTTTTAGTTTACGAACTTGGAGTTGAGAGCGGAAATGCATGGAGCCAAAGATAAGCCCAGAAATCACAAAACCCAACACGAAAACGCCACCGATGAGAGATGAGAGATGGAAGTTCCCCTCGGCGAGAAGATAATTGAAGGTCACGACTTCTTGGTTTTGAGCGCCAAGCGCCAAAGCAATCAGAAACAGAACCAAAACCAATGCAATTTTTAGGATTCTCACTCAAACTACCTTTTACAACACAGTACGTTAGACGATTATGCAGCAAATCCGACCACGACACCATGAAAATATGATTCTCTACTCTCGACTGCAGTAGAGGTAAACAATTCCACTATTTTTACCCTACTCTCGTACGATAAAATTCGTTTCAGGTACAAAAAAACGGCACTCAAACGGTGCCGCTTTTCTATAAAAACAGGGAGTTACAGGCTGTCGTTAACTCGCTCACGTAATTCCTTGCCCGGTTTAAAGTGGGGAACGTATTTGCCTTCCAGATCCACCTGATCACCAGTCTTAGGGTTACGCCCTACACGAGGTTCACGATAATGTAAGGAGAAACTGCCGAAGCCTCGAATTTCGATGCGTTCACCGCTTTCTAGAGTCTCAGCCATATGTTCGATAATTTCTTTTACTGCGTCTTCAATCTCTTTTGCAGAAAGGTGTGTTTGTTCTGCACACAATCTCTCTATCAACTCAGACTTAGTCATAGTTTCCCTCTTTCAACATTAAAAAAAGGGAGCCATAAGGCCCCCTCTTAACGATAGTTACTTAGAATAAGTAATTATTCGCCTTTCGCAGCCTTGAATGCGTCAGCCATAGCGTTACCGAACGAAGACTCATCTTGCTTGTTCAGTGAAGCCATTGCTTCTTGCTCTTCCGCTTGATCTTTAGCTTTGATAGATAGGTTGATTACGCGGTTCTTACGGTCAACACCGGTGTACTTCGCTTCAACGTTATCGCCAACGCTTAGGATTAGAGACGCATCTTCGATACGGTCACGTGACACTTCAGAAACGCGGATGTAACCTTCAACGCCGTCTACAAGTTCAATTGTAGCACCTTTTGCGTCTACTGCAGTCACAGTACCGTTAACTAGAGCACCTTTCTTGTTGTCAGCTAAGTAGTTGTTGAACGGGTCGTTTTCCATTTGCTTAACGCCAAGAGAAATACGCTCACGCTCTGCGTCTACTGCTAGAACAACTGCAGAGATTTCGTCACCTTTCTTGAATTCGCGTACTGCTTCTTCACCAGCAACGTTCCAAGAGATGTCAGATAGGTGTACAAGACCGTCGATGCCGCCTTCTAGACCGATGAAGATACCGAAGTCAGTGATAGACTTGATCTTACCAGTAACTTTGTCGCCTTTAGCTTGAGCTTCAGCGAATGACTGCCAAGGGTTAGCTTTACACTGCTTAAGACCCAGAGAAATACGACGACGCTCTTCGTCGATCTCAAGAACCATAACCTCAACTTCGTCGCCTACGTTAACAACTTTAGATGGGTGGATGTTCTTGTTAGTCCAATCCATTTCTGAAACGTGTACTAGACCTTCAACGCCTTCTTCGATTTCAACGAAGCAGCCGTAGTCAGTTAGGTTAGTAACACGACCAGTTAGCTTGTGACCTTCTGGGTAACGCTTAGCGATTGCTACCCATGGATCTTCACCTAGTTGCTTAAGACCTAGTGATACGCGAGTACGCTCACGGTCAAACTTAAGAACTTTAACTTGGATCTCGTCACCAACGTTAACGATCTCAGAAGGGTGCTTAACGCGCTTCCAAGCCATGTCAGTGATGTGTAGAAGACCGTCAACACCACCAAGGTCAACGAATGCACCGTAGTCAGTAAGGTTCTTAACGATACCTTTAACTTCGCTGCCTTCTTGTAGAGTTTCAAGTAGCTCATCACGCTCAACGCTGTTTTCAGATTCGATAACAGCACGACGAGAAACAACAACGTTGTTACGCTTCTGGTCTAGCTTGATAACTTTGAACTCTAGCTCTTTGTTTTCTAGGTGAGCAGTGTCACGGATAGGACGTACGTCTACTAGAGAACCAGGTAGGAACGCACGGATACCGTTTAGTTCTACAGTGAAGCCGCCTTTAACTTTACCGTTGATGATACCAACAACAGTTTCAGCTTCTTCGTATGCTTTCTCAAGTACGATCCAAGCTTCGTGACGCTTAGCTTTCTCACGAGAAAGTTGAGTTTCACCGAAACCGTCTTCAACAGCGTCTAGAGCTACGTCTACTTCAGAACCAACTTCAACTTCAAGTTCGCCTGCAGCGTTCTTGAATTGCTCAGCTGGGATAGCAGATTCAGACTTAAGACCAGCGTCAACTAGTACAAAGCCATTTTCGATAGCAACTACAGTACCTTTAACAATAGTACCTTGTTGGAATTCAGTTTCGTTTAGGAACTCTTCAAAGAGTTGAGCAAAAGATTCAGTCATTATTTGATCTTCAATATTTAAACGTCCACGGGCATCCTACCGCGTGGGGGTTGATAAATTCGCCAGTCATCATCCATGCGACCAACGTTCCATGTATCTTGACCGGAATCAAGACACCTTAGATTCGATAAATTTCAGTGCTTCTACCATCACTTCTTCAATAGAAAGCTCAGTAGAATCAAGCACTAGAGCGTCTTCCGCAGGACGTAGAGGTGCAACTGCGCGGTTGCGGTCTCGGTAGTCCCTTTCTTGGATCTCGCTCAAAAGGTGGTCAATACTAACCTCTAAGCCCTTGTCTTGCAACTGCTTATAGCGTCTTTTCGCTCGCTCTTCGGCGCTTGCATCAAGGAAGATTTTTGCCACTGCGTTCGGGAAAACCACCGTTCCCATGTCACGGCCGTCTGCCACCAAACCCGGCTCAGTGTTAAACGCTCGCTGACGACGCAGCAAAGCTTCACGAACACGCGGTAGAGCCGCGACTTTAGATGCGGCCATGCCGGTCTCTTCACGACGAAGTTCACCCGACACATCCTCACCTTCTAGAATCACTTGTACTAGGTCACCTTTAGCAATGAACTGCACGTCCAAATGCGTTGCTAGAGGTACCAGAGCATCTTCAGACTCAAGGTCCACACCGTGGTGGATTGCCGCTAGGGCCAGCACGCGATAAATCGCACCAGAGTCCAGTAGTTGATAGCCAAGCTTTTCAGCCAACATCATACATAAAGTGCCTTTACCTGCCCCACTTGGGCCATCGACGGTAACGACAGGAGAATCAGAGGACATACTTGCTCCATTTGTTTTTTCTTATCGACCCGATCGCTCGGGCGTATTCTCGAATCATTGGGCTAGTTCCCTGAGCACTCGAGTATATTTTATGTCACGTCACTGTGAGCGCGCCTATTATAGAGATAAAAGGTTCATTTCGCGAGGAAAACTGGGGCATAAAATTGCCGTTTACATGCCTCTCATTTATCACTCAACCAAGGAAAGATAGTGGTGAAAAATCTATTCGATGCGATACCGGAAAAGCTTGAGCAAGAAGCGTTTAACTCTCTCCTTGAACATAATGCGGTAAAAATAGAGAGAATTGTTTCTGAAGGACACATCTCACCTGAGTCAGGTTGGTACGATCAAGACCTGCATGAATGGGTGTTGATTATTCAAGGTGAGGGACACCTTGAGTTCGAAGATGAGCGAATAGAAAAAATGAAGGCGGGAGATCATCTGAACATCCCCGCCCGAGTAAAGCATAAAGTGTGTTGGACGGACCCTAACCAGAAAACCATCTGGCTAGCCGTCTTCTATCAGGACTAAACAATAGGACGCTGACCGCGTTGAACCCACTTCATCAATAGTCCATCAGCGGCGTCGGCAGCTGATTTACCTAATCGGTCTGTTAGCTTTTTCTTTTGCACATAGTGAACAGCAAGTACTGTTTTATCCTTGCAAGCATCGACCACGATATCATCCGAGGTTTTTACCTCATCAATCAGACCAAGGTCCAGGGCTTGAGTGCCATACCAATGCTCGCCTGTTGCAACTTTATCAAGTTCAAGATCAGGGCGACGCTCAGCAATAAAGTCTTTGAACAACACATGAGTCTCTTCAAGTTCTTGTTTGAATTTCTCACGTGCCTTGTCGGTGTTCTCACCAAACATGGTCAGGGTGCGCTTGTACTCACCTGCGGTAAGCTGTTCAAACTCAATGTCATTCTTCTTGAGCAGCTTATTAAAGTTAGGAAGCTGAGCAATAACACCGATAGAGCCCACGATAGCGAAAGGTGCACTGACAATCTTATCTGCCACGCACGCCATCATATAACCGCCACTTGCCGCCACTTTATCTACTGCAATAGTCAGTGGAATGTTTGCTGATTTGATGCGGTCTAGTTGAGAGGCTGCTAGGCCATAACCATGCACCATACCGCCACCAGACTCGAGGCGTACCAGCACCTCATCGCCCTCTCTTGCGCAGGCAAGGATGGCGGTGATTTCTTCTCTTAGGTTGGTCACTTCTTTGGCGTCGATACTGCCGACAAAATCAAGGACGAATAGATGAGGCTTGCGCTTGGCGTCTAGCTCTCCCTCTTTAGCCGCTTGCTTGATCTCTTTTTCACGATCTTTGTGCTCTTGCTTAAGCTTTTTCTTTTCCGCTTTGTCGCGCGCCTTGATAAAGGCTTCATCGTGCAGGTGGTGCTCCATCAGTTCGATATTTTGCTGATGTTGCTCGGAAAGGTTGGTGACTTCTAGCGTGCCTTTTGCTGAAGATTTAGTCGATGCTGATTTAGCTACGATAAGCACCACGATAACAGCGGCGACAAAAGTAACAATTTTGGCCAAAAACAGCCCGTAATCTAACAAAAATTCCAATGTCTTCTCCCTGATTTAGATTATTCAGGTATTGTACTCTGCATAGAGACAAATCAAAACCGCACGACAAGGAATTAAACTGTGGATTACTCGATTGCTAAAGACGCACTGAAAGACAAAATCATTCTCGTAACCGGTGCAGGTGATGGCATTGGCAAACAAGCAGCTCTCTCTTTTGCTGAGCACGGTGCTCAGGTATTGCTGCTTGGCCGCACAGTAAAAAAACTCGAACAAACCTATGATGAGATCATGGCAGCAGGTGGCGCTGAGCCGGCGATTATCCCGCTAGATATGATGGGCGCAACCAAGCAAAACTATGTAGATATGGCCGAGACCATCGAAGGTCAATATGGCCGCCTCGATGGCGTACTGCAAAATGCCAGCCTATTGGGCGTTCTTAGTCAGTTCGACCAGATCGAAGAAGATACCTTCGATGAGATCATGCAAGTCAACGTTAAAGCTCAGTTCTTGATGACTCAGGCGTTATTGCCGGTTATTCGAAAGTCGGAGATGGGACGAATTATCTTCACTTCATCTACCGTTGGTCACGATGGTCGCGCGCTGTGGGGCACCTACTCTATTTCTAAGTTTGCTACCGAAGGCATGATGCAGATCTTAGCCGATGAGCTAAGCAATACCACTATTCGTGTCAACGCTATCAATCCGGGCGCAACCCGCACTACCATGCGTGCTAGCGCCTACCCTGCTGAGGACAGCATGCTACTTAAAACACCACTCGAGATCATGCCTCTATACTTGTATCTAATGAGTGAACAATCACAAGAAATCAACGGTTTATGTATCGACGCTCAACCTAAGTAGTTATAGGAGGCCCAATGAGCACAGTTCTAATTACAGGTGCAAACCGAGGTATCGGCCTAGGTTTGACCAAACACTATCTTCGTATTGGTGCTCAAGTAACGGCCACCTATCGAAGTCCAGCGGATAGTGAAGAGCTACTTGCTCTGTGTAGTAACTATGACAACCTCAAGGTAAGGCAGCTCGAGATCACTGATTATGACGCTGTGCATCAGCTTTCTCATGAATTCGAACAGCTGGATATTTTGATAAACAACGCGGGTTATTACGGGCCTAAAGGCACTAGCTTCGGTTTTACCGACGTTGAGGAGTGGAGAAAGGTGCTAGAGGTAAATACCATAGCGCCTTTAAAACTGGTCGAAGCCCTTTATTCAAAGATGAAGAAAAGCTCAGTCAGACAGGTTGCTTGCGTCTCTTCAAAGGTAGGTAGCATTACTGAGAACAGCTCAGGGGGCGGTTATATCTACCGATCTTCAAAGGCTGCCTTAAACTCTGTGGTAAAGAGTCTCCACAATGACCTAAATGAACAGGGCTTTACGGTACTTGCTCTTCATCCAGGATGGGTTCAAACCCGCATGGGCGGACCGAACGCCCTTATTACTGTGAGTGAATCCGTGGCAGGGCTAGCAAAGGTTCTAGAAAACGTCACCGAAAAAGACTCCGGCGGTTTCTACAACTACGACGGTCAGCCTTTACCCTGGTAGTTTTTCTTGGCGCGAGTTGTGCGACCTTTCGCTCCCTTTTTACGGTAGGGCTTCTTCTCAACCTTAGGAAGGGAGCGCAGTGATTCAGGTACTGGACTCGATTTCACGCCATCAATCAAGCCATCAAGCTGACTCTCAAGCTGAGACATAAATGGGGCATAGGCTTGCCTTTTTTCACTCATGTCGTGTAGCTGTCTTTCCCAATGGGCAGTCATATCTGGGTAGGTCGCAATATCTGGAAGCGCATCCACCAGCCCTTTTCCTGCTTGAGTACTAAGCACAGATTTGCCACTTCTTGAAAGCAGGCCTCGCTTAAATAAGGTATCCAATATACCCGCTCGAGTTGCCTCAGTGCCCAGCCCATCGGTATCTCGCAATATCTTCTTCAGGCCATTGTCTTGCACAAATCTGGCGATCCCTGTCATTGCTTGCAACAAAGTTGCTTCAGTGAAATGTTTTGGCGGTTCGGTCTTCTTTGCGGTGATCTCTCCCTCTCGACACGTCAGTATTTGTCCTTTTTCAAGAGCAGGTACAAATGGGACATCAGACTCCTTTTTAGAGGACCTAACCAATACTCTCCAACCCGGTTTTAAAAGCTCACGACCAGAGGCGACAAACTTGCCTCCCTCTATCTCAAACTCGAGTTTAGATTCTGCATATTCAGCTGCAGGATAAAACTGCATCAGGTACTGAGTAGCAATGAGCTGATAAACCTTAGCTTCATTAGCAGAAAGAGAAGCTGAGCCTTTGGCTGTAGGAATAATGGCGTGGTGAGCTTCTACCTTACTATCGTTCCAAGCACGGCTCTTGAGACTAAGGTTAGCCTCGCTGACCGCTTTAGAAAGATCCGAAGCTAGGCCCTGAATAGCCCTAGTAACCGAAGCCGCTTCTTTGAAATGGTCGTTAGGAAGGTAGCGACAATCCGAACGCGGATAGGTGATTACCTTGTGCTTTTCGTACAAGGCCTGACAGATATCCAACACCATCTGCGCACTCATATTAAAGCGCTTTGACGCATCTATCTGCAGAGCACTTAGTGAATAAGGAAGCGGCGCACTCTGTTTGGTTTGCTTCTGCTGAGAATCTACAACCTTGGCAGGTTTATCTTTAATGCGATTCGCCACATTCTCAGCTAGGGCTAAACTCAAAACCCGACCATCTTCATCAAGCCACTTTTCACACGCTTCACTTGGTACCCAGCGCGCTTTAATATCTTGCTCAGGACTGCCATAGGGAATAAGTGCATCTAGGGTAAAGAAATCTCTCGGCACAAAGGCTTCAATCTCTCTATCACGCCTTACTACTAAGCCCAGCACAGGCGTTTGCACACGACCCACTGACAGTACGCCATTGTATCCGGCCTGTTTGCCAAGCAAGGTATAAGCGCGGGACATATTCATGCCATAAAGCCAATCGGCTCTGGAGCGCGCTAAGGCAGAGACGGACAAAGGGATAAAACTGGAGTTAGATTGCATCTGGCCAAGAGCGCGCCTAACCGCAGATAAGTTTAAGTCACTGATCAGCAAGCGTTGCATAGATTGCTTTTCGCTATTGGCTACCTTGCAATAATCAATCACCTCATCCACTAAGAGTTGCCCCTCTCGGTCTGGGTCTCCAGCATGAATTAATTGCTTGTGTTTTTTGACCAGTTTCTTAACAACGGTAAGCTGTTTTGAGGCGGTTTTGCGCGGCTTGAGCTTCCATGTCTGCGGCACGATAGGGAGGTGGTCCATAGACCAACTCTTGTAGCGCTCATCGTACTCTTCTGGCATGACCTGCTCTAACAGGTGACCGATACACCAGGTGACAACATCTCCATTCCCGCACTCAATAAACCCTTGTTGGTTCTTGTGCGGTTTTGGAAGTGCAGAAGCGATTGCTCGCCCAAGGCTAGGTTTTTCGGCAATGAAGAGTCGAGACATACAAACAAAAATGGATACTGTTATTTTATCCAGTATCCATCATTAGTTAGAGATATTCAACGAACTTTGAGATATCGCGCTCTGGAGTTTTTGCTGGAACGCATTCTGGAGTGCCTAAATAAAGAAAGCCGACGATCTTGTCATTGCCCTCAAGGCCAAAGGCTTGTTCAACATTTTCATCAAACATCCAAGTTCCTGAACGCCAAAATCCCTGAAAGCCTTGCGCCATCGCCGCCATCTGCATGCCTTGAACGGCACACCCTGCAGACAAATATTGTTCAAATTCAGGCACTTTCGGATGTGGCCTTGTCTTTGCAATAACCGTGATCACCATAGGCGCTCGAAATGGGGCGTTCGAAAGCTTTTCAACAACTGCTGACTCCGCACCCGACGTTTTTGCGGCATCGACCAAGATGTTTGCCAGTTTTTGCAGCCCTTCACCTTCGCTTATCACAAATCGCCATGGAGTGAGACCAGCATGGTCTGGGGCTCTCATACCCGCTTTGATGATATTTTCCAGAATCTCACCGCTTGGTGCAGGTGCGGTGAGTTTCGCAATAGAGCGACGATTTAACAGCAGATCGAGGGCGTCCATTTACAGTCCTTTGAATTATTTGATGTTTTACCCTTCGATTCTACATGCAAATAGTTCTCAAGTAACCCTTATCGCTAGATCTGTGTCGCGATTTCAAAGCCTTGCCTGATCGCTCGAACCGCGTCCAATTCTCCAGCTTCATCGGCGCCGCCGATAACATGAACTGTGCGTCCTTCCCAATGAGACTCAAATGGCCTGACCGATACCTGACCTGCACAGATAACCACACTGTCCACATCCAGAACCTCTTTGGCTCCTTCTACGGTAACGTGTAGCCCTAACTTATCGATTTTCTCGTAACTCACACCAGACAGAAGATGAACACCACGCTTCTGTAAGGTTGCTCTGTGTATCCAACCTGTGGTTTTGCCCGGGCCTTTGCCCACAGTGCCAGGCTTGCGACGAAGCAGCCAAACCTCGGTTGATGATTTGATCTCTGGGAATGGATATAAACCACCCGCGTGCTGATACTGCTTATCTATCCCCCAATCATTTAGCCACTCATCTAAAGAGTGCTGCGATGGTTCGGTTAGCATGGATGCAAGGTCAACACCTACACCACCCGCACCAACGATAGCGACCTTTTGTCCAAGATAGGTTTTCTCGCGAATGACGGTTTGATAGTCATATACCTTAGGGCCTTCACCGCTATCAGGGATATTGATTTCGCGGGGAATAACGCCGGTTGCGAGAACTACTTCGTCGTATTCACTGAGCACCTGCTCGGTCGCTTCCATATTTAGAAGGACATTCACCCCATGCTCAGAAAGCTGATTAGCAAAATAACGAATGGTTTCACGAAACTCTTCTTTACCGGGGATCTGAAGCGCTAGGCGGAACTGACCACCAATGCGATCGCTCTTTTCAATCAAGTCCACCTGATGCCCACGCTTGGCGCAATAGAGCGCTGCACTGAGCCCCGCCGGACCTGCACCCACAACCGCTACTCGTTTCTGTGTATCGGATTTATGGATGACTCGTTCTGTTTCATAACAGGCCTGTGGATTGACCATGCAAGTCGCTCGCAAGCCCTTAAATGCATTATCAAGACACGCCTGATTGCACCCCACACAGGTATTAATGAGATGTGCTTGGTCATTTTGAGCCTTAATCACGAACTCAGGATCAGCAAGGAAAGGACGTGCCATCGACACCATATCCGCTTTGCCTGAGCCAATAACCTCATTAGCCTGCTCTGGATTGTTGATTCGGTTAGTAGTCACAACCGGAATGGTGACATGCGGTTTAACCAACTCGGTCACCCAAGTAAAGGCGCCGCGTGGCACTGAGGTTGCTATGGTTGGGATACGCGCTTCATGCCAGCCAATGCCCGTATTGATAATAGTTACACCCGCCTGCTCAAGGTCTTTTGCAAGCTCAATGACTTCATCGAGTGTACTTCCCTCTTCAACCAGATCCAGCATGGAAAGACGGAATACTATGATGAAATCTGAACCAACCTTCTGCCGTACCGCTTTAACTATCTCAATCGGGAAGCGTTTTCGATTTTCATACTCTCCGCCCCACTCATCTTCTCTTTGATTCGTTCTTTGGCAGATAAACTGATTAATCAAATATCCTTCAGAGCCCATCAGTTCAACGCCATCATAACCCGCATCTTGGGCAAGCTTGGCGCTATTGGCGAAATCTTCGATAGTGCCGAGTACCTGCTTAGTACTCATTTCACTTGGCGCAAAGCGCGCGATCGGCGCTTTTGCGGGTGTGGAACTCTGGGCGAGCGGGTGGTAACCATAACGACCCGCATGGAGGATCTGTAGACAGATCTTTCCGTCGTGTTTATGTACCGCTTCAGTGATAATTTTATGGGATTCAGCATGTTTAGAACGGCTAAATTGAGCTGCGGTAGGATAAAGGCGCCCTCTCAGATTTGGAGAAAAACCGCCAGTAACTATCAGCCCAACTCCCCCTTTCGCTCTCTCTTCATAAAAGGCTGCCAGTTTCGCAAGGCCAGAGGCACTATCTTCGAGCCCAGTGTGCATTGAGCCCATTAAGACTCGGTTGCGCAGTTGAGTGAAGCCAAGATCAAGCGGTTGTAGCAAGTGAGAGTACATACAGATTCCTTTCCTAATTCCTAACCTGGTCAGACCACAATAAAACGCCAATTTTGAGTTGGCAACTTAAATTTTACATTTCTGCAACAGAGGCCATGCACTTATCTACTTGATACGGAGTTGAGTAAATTTCGTAACTAAAAGAGTCAGGTGCTTGAGGTGAAGTGTGTATAGACCTATGATTTTATTGAACTCTTTAATGGAACCTAAGTCTCTATACCTTGGTGACCTTAGAGTTGTCATATAACATCCACCCTCTTTTATTGAGCTTGGAAAGGATCAAGACGGGTAAACTATGAAAAAAGTATTTCGCTTCATCGGCAAAATATTCAAGGGCATATGGAAGATCATCACATTCATCCGTCTCGCTCTCACCAATTTGCTATTTTTTGCAGCCCTAGCCATCGTGTATTTCAGCTTTACTGGAATGGACACTAAGGCCCCAGAACCAGAGCAGAAAGATCCGGAAGCATTAGTGTTGAATCTGTCTGGTCCCATTGTCGAACAACGCAGTTTCGTCAATCCGATGGACTCGCTTACCGAATCACTACTGGGTCAAGACAGACCCCGTGAAAATGTTCTCTTCGATATTGTTGAGACGGTTCGCCATGCAGGCCAAGACGACAACATTTCAGGCTTAGTACTTAGCCTGAAGAAGATGCCAGAAACCAACCTCACCAAGCTGAGATATATTGCTAAAGCGATCAATGAATTTAAGGCATCCGGAAAGCCTGTTATTGCCGTGGGTGACTTCTATAACCAGAGCCAGTACTACCTAGCCAGCTACGCAGACAAGGTTTACCTCGCTCCAGATGGTGGCGTCTTGCTTCGCGGTTACAGTTCTTACTCGTTGTACTACAAGACCCTTCTAGAAAATCTAGATGTAAACACCCATGTGTTTAAGGTTGGTACCTATAAGTCAGCCGTTGAACCCTTTACACGCAACGATATGTCGGCTCCAGCTAAAGAGGCGGCGACCGTATGGTTGAAGCAGCTATGGGGTGCTTATGTAAATGATGTGGCGCAAAACCGCGGCATTGAAAGTTCGGTTCTAAATCCGAGTGCGGATTCCTTTATCCGAGACTTCAAGAAGGCGGATGGCAACCTAGCGCAACTTGCGATGCAATCGGGCCTTGTGGATGAACTAGCAAACCGCCAGCAAGTGCGTAAATCGCTTATTGAGCAGTTTGGTGGGAATGATAAAGATGGTTTTAACTCAGTCAGTTATTACCGCTATCGTGCAGATATGAACCCTGAGCCGAATACAGCCAAAGACGAGATTGCTGTGGTGGTTGCTAGTGGTGCCATTATGGATGGACAGCAACAGCGCAACTCTGTTGGTGGCGACACAACCGCCGCGCTCATCCGCAAAGCCCGTCAGGATAAAGATATCAAGGCCTTGGTGCTTCGTGTTGATAGCCCGGGTGGTAGTGCCTTCGCCTCAGAGGTAATTCGTGATGAGCTCGTGGCATTTAAAGAGACTGGTAGACCTGTGGTCGTTTCTATGTCTAGCCTCGCGGCTTCTGGTGGTTACTGGATTTCTGTGTCAGCAGACGAAATCTTCGCCCAGCCAACCACCCTCACCGGCTCTATTGGTATCTTTAGCGTTATCACTACCTTTGAGAAAGGCTTTAACAAGTACGGCATCTATGCGGATGGTATAGGCACTTCGCCATTCTCAGGTGTGGGTGCGGTAACGGGTCTCAACGATGTCACCAAGCAAGCGATGCAGCTCGGCATCGAAAACGGTTATCGCCGCTTCACCAACCTGGTAGCAGACAATCGCGATCTAGGTGCAGATCAAGTAGAGAGGATCGCAGAAGGTCGAGTTTGGACTGGCCAAGATGCAGTTGAGCGAGGCCTAGTAGACACAATAGGTGACTTCGATGATGCCATTGCTCGCGCGGCAGAGCTTGCCAGCATAGAAGAGTACAAGCTGAACTGGCTTGAGAAATCGCTCACTCCAGCTCAGAAGTTTATTCGTGATCTAGGCAAACGTGTCATGGTCAGCGCTGGCTTGGATATACAGAGCATTATCCCAGAGCCATTAGTACCAGTAGCAACTCAGATGCAGCAAGACCTTAGCTTGATGCAGCAGTTTAACGACCCTAACGGTTACTACACTCTCTGCCTACCCTGTCAGGTACAGTAAGCCGACAATAAAAAACACGCCAATCTGTGGCGTGTTTTTTTATGCTTAACGCTAAAAGTCGTACAGGAGTGACAACATAGGTCCGTGAAACTGATAATTCACATCCACATCTCGACTGTTGCTGACGTAATCCAAGTCGATTTGGAAGTAGCTGTAAGAGGCTTTTACGGACAAATCGTCCAATAGCGAATAACTGACGCCCGCACCCAGCTCATACAAAAAGCCAGAAAATTCATCGAAGCTAATGTAGAAGGCTTGCGCTTTAGCATCTAACAGCCAATCTGGTCCCAATATGTATTCCATGCCCAGACCAAGATTGGGCAGAGGCGCAGTCAGATCACTGAAGATGTTTCTATCGATCGATGCATTGCCATTGACGGCATCGGTCTCTAGGCGCAGCTCCCCTTCTAGCTCAAGGTTTAAATCAATCACATGCAAACCTAGCATCAGCTCAGACGAAAACTGGTCTGCCTTATAAAAGCGATATTGGTAGTTGAACTGATAGATATCGAAATCCAGAGAAGTCGCTATATCTGCGCCGACTTGGGCTACATAGGTCTGTCCGCCGGTAGTTATTTCAAACGCTTCGGTTATCAAAGAAAGACTGGAATCACGATGTAATCGACGCCAGTCAAAGTAGATCGCATGGCGGTCATTAAACGCATAAGATAGGTTGAAATAAGGTAGCGTCGTTTTCTCTTCTAATAGCAGATCAGACTCAAAGTCTACCTCTCTTGAACCACTGCCATTTGGTGAGGATGTGGACCAGTCAGTGTCAGAAAACGCATAAAACGCCCCTATTTCGACAGTCCACTGGCCGCCAATTGCCATGGGGCTAATCAGCAGTGCAGACAAACTCAAACGTTGGATAAAATTCAAAGCACGCTCCAGGTGATCTCTGAGCCTAGGTTCAAAGCAAGGCTACTTGGAAAAGTTCACATCAACGGCGTTAACACTACCAAGTTTCGGTGCTCACACTTCTCTAGCTCGCTAGGGTTACTTGAATTACGAATTTAGTTATACTTCGGCTCAACACCTCACTAGTAAATTAACCTTTTATGTCAGCCTCCCAATCTCAACGTAAACACATCTACATCGCCTACACGGGCGGCACTATCGGAATGCAAAAGTCGGAGAACGGCTATGTACCTGTGGCAGGTTTCATGGAATCTCAGCTAGCGGCTATGCCTGAATTCAACCGCCCAGAAATGCCAGAGTATACAATCCATGAGTACGCCCCACTGATTGACTCTTCCGATATGTCACCGGCGGACTGGCAACAGATTGCTGACGACATCAAGGCCAACTACGACAAATACGACGGTTTCGTGATCTTGCATGGCACCGACACCATGGCGTACACCGCGTCTGCTCTTTCGTTTATGTTTGAGAACCTAGGCAAGCCAGTAATTGTGACAGGCTCACAGATCCCATTGGCAGAGCTTCGCTCAGACGGCCAAGCGAATCTTCTTAATGCACTGCACATTGCCGCTAACTACCCTATCAATGAAGTAACCTTGTTCTTCAATAATCAGTTAATGCGTGGCAACCGTAGCACTAAATCACACGCGGATGGTTTCTCGGCATTTACCTCTCCAAACCTGTCGCCACTTCTAGAAGCGGGTATCAACATCCAGGTAAGTCCGAATGCTGAGGTAGACAAAAAGCCAGATGGCGAGTTCAAGGTGCACCCGATCACACCTCAACCAATCGGTGTGATTACCATGTACCCTGGTATCTCTCACGAGGTGATCCGGAACACATTGCGCCAGCCGGTTAATGCCATGATCCTGCTGACCTTTGGCGTAGGCAATGCACCACAAAATCCAGAGCTGCTTGCGCACCTTAAAGAGGCTTCTGAGCGAGGCGTGATTGTGGTAAACCTAACCCAATGCCTTGCAGGTAAGGTGAACATGGGTGGCTACGCGACTGGGTGTGCTCTGGCTGATGCTGGAGTTATTAGCGGTTACGATATGACGCACGAGGCGGCGCTCGCTAAGTTGCATTACCTTCTTAGCAAAGGACTTAGCTACGAAGAGATAAAGCAAGAGATGCAAAAGATCCTGCGTGGCGAAATGAGCCACTAAAGAAAATGGGGCTAAGCAGCCCCATTTTTTATACCTTAACTTTAGTGATAGGCGTTTCTACAAACTGCCTCTTTAGCTCAGACTTAGATTTGAAGGCAATCTCTCCCTCTTTATCGATAGTCATGTGCTGGGCATCCGAGTTATGTTTACTCTGATACAGCATCACTGCTTGCTGGCAATGGGCGCGCTGCGCTTCGTTTAGTTCGGCACCTTCTGGCCAACGACCCGTTTCAACCGCATACAATAATCTATCATACGCTTCAGGGGTGATGGCGTTGACCATCTCTTCTAGGCTAGGTCTACTCATGTTTGGTTACTTCCTTGAATGCCTTGTAATAAAATAACGTAACACTTTTAGCCCTGCTTGGTGCCTTGTTCGTTATTAAAAATTAGGGATATGGAGTTTACGCAGTAGCGCTCTCCGGTACTTTGCGGCCCATCTGGAAACACATGACCGAGATGACTGTCACAGTTTGCACATCTGATCTCAATACGGTGCATTCCATGGGAATGATCTTCTAGGTATCGAATCGACTCTTTATCGGCCGGCGCATCGAAGCTCGGCCAGCCACAACCAGAGTCGTACTTGTTTTCAGATTTGAACAACAAGGACTGACAGCAGGTGCAAAGATAATCACCTGTTTCTCTATTATGTAGTAGCTTACCGCTAAACGGGGCCTCTGTGCCCTGCTCTCGGCATACGTGGAATTGGTCGGCAGTCAGTTCGTTCTGCCACTCAGACTGGGATTTTTCTATCTTGCTCATGATGGTTTTATTACAGCAATCTGTCATTGAGGATTTTGTACTTGCCTAGTGAAAGGTTGTAGCACATACTTTGTTCCACTTATGTGAATGTGCTAAAAGTTTGCGAAATAAATTATGAAAATTTGTTACGTAAATTTGAATAGGTGAATAAATCACCAATCACATGCATATAATTCAACCGCTTGATTTTACTAGGTGTTAAAGAACACTGTTTTTTTTGACTTTAAACAAATTAAACACGATTATCTATTGCGGTTGAAAACTGAGTTTTGTAATTTTACTACCAGTTTATCTTTAATCAGAAATAAGTTGTGGAGCAACTATAATGACTATCAAAGTAGGTATTAACGGTTTTGGTCGTATCGGCCGTTTCGTTTTCCGTGCATCAGTTGAGCGTAATGACATCGAAGTAGTAGGTATCAACGACCTAATCGACGTAGATTACATGGCATACATGCTTAAGTACGATTCAACTCACGGTCGTTTCAACGGCACTGTTGAAGTAAAAGACGGCAACCTAATCGTTAACGGTAAGACTGTACGTGTTACTGCAGAGCGCAACCCAGCGGACCTTAAGTGGGACGAAATCGGTGTTGACGTTGTAGCTGAAGCAACTGGTATCTTCCTAACTGACGAAACTGCTCGTCAGCACATCACTGCAGGTGCTAAGAAAGTTGTTCTAACTGGTCCTTCAAAAGACGCTACTCCAATGTTCGTAATGGGCGTTAACGACAGCACTTACGCTGGTCAAGACATCGTTTCTAACGCTTCTTGTACTACTAACTGCCTAGCGCCAATCGCTAAAGTTCTTAACGACAAGTTCGGCATCGAGTCTGGTCTTATGACTACTGTTCACGCTACTACTGCTACTCAGAAGACTGTTGACGGTCCTTCTGCTAAAGACTGGCGTGGCGGTCGTGGTGCTTCTCAGAACATCATCCCATCATCAACTGGTGCAGCTAAAGCTGTAGGTGTTGTTCTTCCTGAGCTCAACGGCAAACTAACTGGTATGGCTTTCCGCGTACCAACTGCTAACGTTTCTGTAGTTGACCTAACTGTTAACCTTAAAGAAGGTGCATCTTACGAAGCTATCTGTGCAGCAATGAAAGAAGCTTCTGAAGGCGAGCTAAAAGGTGTTCTAGGTTACACTGAAGACCAAGTTGTTTCTCAAGACTTCATCGGCGAAGTTCAAACTTCAGTATTCGATGCTAAAGCTGGTATCGCTCTAACTGACAACTTCGTTAAAGTTGTATCTTGGTACGACAACGAAATCGGTTACTCAAACAAGGTTCTAGACCTAATCGCTCACATCTCTAAGTAATTTCTTAGGATGCGCAATTAGCGTATGAATTTTGAAAAGGCGGCTCTCGAGTCGCCTTTTTTGTTTTTATATCGAGGTAAAACAATGGATTATTATCAATTACCTACCCTAACTGCCCTCTCAGACTGCGTCACCACAGCCCAAAAAGATAACGTCAAAATCATCCGCGTCATGCATCCAAAAGCAAAGTGCGCGGTTTCTTTGTTTGGCGGTCATCTGCTTTCCTATATTCCAGAGGGCAAACCAGAAACTATCTGGATGAGCGCAGAAGCAAAATACGACGGTGCCACAGCCCTTCGTGGTGGTATCCCAGTTTGCTGGCCTTGGTTTGCACGCATGGCAACCCCAGCACACGGTTTCTGCCGTACTAGCAATGAATGGAAATTGGTTGAGCACAGAGAGAACGATGAAGGTGTGATGCTTCGTCTAGGCCTAACCGATAGCGAAGAGACATTCGCAATCTGGCCGCACAAGTTTGAGCTTTTCCTAGATATTCAAATTGGTGATGAGCTTACGGTTTCTCTGACCATGCACAATACAGACGAAGCCCCTTGGAAGTTCTCAGGAGCACTTCACACCTACCTTAATATTTCAGACATCACCAAGGTCGAAACCCGTGGTATGGGCGGTGAGTACATCGACAGCTTAAACAATGGCGCACTGACGCAAGGTGGCGATACGCTAGTGTTAACCGACACCATAGACCGAATCTACACTAAGCCGGAAGCAAGCATTGAGCTCTCTGATACAGGTTTCGAGCGTCGCATTCAGGTTAGTAATGACGGTGCAAACTCAGCCGTTCTTTGGAATCCTTGGGCACAAGGCGCAGAATCTATGGGCGACATGCAAAACGATGGCTTTAAGACCATGCTTTGCATTGAGGCATGTCAGTGGGCAAAAGACCTAGAATCAGGCACTGAGCTTGCTCCAGGCGAGAGCCACACCCTATCAACTAAGATCGTTTCCATCTAGTTGATCCATAGGCAGAGCAAACTCGTCTAAACTTTTGTTTTTAGTCGGATTGTTCTGCTTATGCTTGAAGATAAACTCAGCTCTATTCCAGACTCAGTCACCAGGCTGCGCCTCATACTGGGTGATCAGTTAAACGCTCATCACTCTTGGTATCAAGAGCAAGACAGCAATACCCTTTATCTCATCGCGGAACTGCACCAAGAAGCCACCTACGTTCCCCATCACATCCAAAAGATACAGGCCTTCTTCTGCGCCATGCAAGGGTTCGCATCCGCTCTGCAACAAGCAGGACATCAAACCCTTCATCTGACTCTCGACGATACTGTAGGTTTCTCCCTGACCGAACTCATCTTGCACATCTGCGCTCAAAAGCAGATTCAAGTGTTTGAATACCAGCAAGCCGATGAGTATCGCCTATTAGAGCAGATGAGTAGGCTCGAGTTAGAGCTCAACAAACTCGGAGTTGGCACTCACAGAACCAGTAGCGAGCATTTCCTAGTGGGTTTTGAAGAGATTGCAGATTACTTCAATCCAGATAAGAAACAGCGCATGGAAACCTTCTATCGTAAGATGCGCAAAAGGTACCAGATCCTACTTGATGATGAGAGCGAGCCTGAAGGAGGGAAATGGAATTACGATACTGATAATCGTCAGAAACTCTCCAAAGGTGCCATCGATGAGCTTCCAGAGCCGTTACTCTTTAGCAACGACGTTACGGAGATAAACCAAAGAATCGCAAGGCATCAGATCCACAGCATAGGCCAAGGCACTGACACTTTGTTATGGCCAGTGAATCGGGAGCAATCATTGCAACTGCTGGACTTTTTTTGTCGCCACTGTCTAGTCAACTTTGGGCGCTACCAAGACGCAATGACGGACAAAGCCAATGGCATATTCGGTAACAAACAGTGGAGTTTGTATCACGCTAGGCTGTCGTTTTCGATGAACAGCAAAATGCTCCACCCCATGCAGGTGATACAAACTGCCATTGAACATTACAGAAACAATCCTGAAATCTCTTTAGCTCAAATAGAGGGCTTTGTAAGGCAAATCCTAGGGTGGCGAGAGTTTATCCGTGGTCTTTATTGGACTCATATGCCCAGGTTCAAAACCCTAAACTTTCTCAAGGCCAACAGAGACCTACCAAAGTGGTTTTGGGATGGCGACACCAAGATGAATTGCCAGAAGCAAGCCATCAGCCAAAGCCTAGAGTTCTCTTATGCACACCATATCCAACGCTTAATGGTCACGGGCAACTTTTGTATGCTGGCAGGGATAGAACCTGAGCAAGTCGATGAGTGGTACTTGTCTATCTATATAGACGCTATCGAGTGGGTAGAACTACCCAATACCCGAGGTATGAGCCAGTTTGCTGACGGCGGTATAGTCGGCTCAAAGGCTTATGCGGCCAGTGGTAACTACATCAACAAGATGAGCGATTACTGTGGAGATTGCCACTACTCGGTCAAACAAAAGGCGGAAGATACAGCCTGCCCACTCAATAGCCTCTATTGGCACTTCATGCAAAGGCACAGAGAAACCCTAGTTAAGAACCCAAGGATGAATATGGTGTATCGAAACTGGGATAAACAAGATGTGGAATCGCAATCTGCGGTTCTTAACAGAGCTCAGCAGCTCCTTGATGATCTCGACAATATTTAAAATCGAGCGTAAATCCGTATACTAGGCGCTCTGCTATCGAATCGAGTCCCGTATGCACTATATCTGCCCTATTTGCGCCTCTCCCTTGACCCTTACCGAGCGCACCTTCTGTTGTGGAAACAGACACAGCTTTGATCTGGCTAAAGAAGGATATGTGAACCTGATGCCAGCCAACCATAAGCACTCTAAGAATCCGGGTGATAGTAAAGAGATGATGCAGGCGCGAAGAGAGTTTCTGGCAACTGGGCACTATGCCAAACTAAGCGAGACTCTTGCAAAGGTAGCTATGGACTCAGTATCAGGAAGCGACAACGTTACCCTTCTAGATATGGGCTGCGGTGAAGGCTACTACACAGATGGCATTCGCAAGGCTCTCCCAGAAACAGCACAGGTGTACGGACTCGACATCTCTAAGGTTGCCGTGCGCTACGCCTCAAAGCGCTATCCAGAATGCAATTTTAGTGTGGCGTCCAGCTATCGCCTGCCGTTTGCAGATAATAGTCTAGAGGTCATCGTCAAGGTGTATGCGCCATCGAGCGAAGAAGAGCTGCTTCGCTGCCTAAAACCTGGGGGAGTACTTATCTCAGTAACCCCAGGGGAAAGGCATCTATATCAACTAAGGGAGCGTATCTACGAAACCGTGCGTCCACATCAGGATGAAACCGAAAAGTTCAACACACTCGCTCTCGTCGATCAAACCCCTCTCCACTATGAAATGGCACTAGAAAACGGTTCGGTCCTTCAGTTATTACAAATGACACCATTTGCGTGGAAGGCATCGGATGAACTTCGAGCTAGCCTTGCAGGTAGCGAGCAGTTTTTGTGTGAGGCTGACTTCGTGATCTCTCGCTATAAAAAAGATTAAATTCTGACCTGCTAGCCTTTTTACCAGTCAAAGCCGTACTATCCTTTTGAGGAATCATCAAAAGGGAGTGCGTGATGAAAGGGCTAGCTTGGTTTTCTATTCTGATGTGCAGTACATCCACTGCTTTTTCTGCGCCACAAACCTTTTTCGAATACCAACTTCTGACTCCAAGCGGTGAAACCGTCACTCTTGAGGAGGTGACCAAGGCGATTGCTGATCATCAGGTTATACTTGTTGGGGAATGGCACTCTCACTCTGCCGTTCATAGATTTCAATCAGACCTGTACAAAACCCTTCTCCAAAAGAACCCTAAAACAGATCTTTCTATGGAGCAGTTTAGCCGACCCGCTCAGAGCACATTGGATCAATACCTCGAAGATGAGATTGGAGAACGAGCCTTGATTGCGCACGGTCGCGCTTGGCCAAATTACACCAGTGACTATCGCGCTCTAATCGAACAGGCAAAGGTGGCACAAAGAAGGGTAATTGCAGCCAATGCTCCGCGAGATATCGTTCACTGCATTGGTCAGGTCGGCCCCAGTTATATAAAGCAGTTGTCTCGAAAGGATAAGAAGTTCGTTGCAGCCAAGCTTGATACCTCAGATCGCCCTTATAAAGCGCAGTTCATGACCTTGATGCAGGGCATGGAAGGTAAGATGGTTGAGAACATGTATGCCGCTCAAGTCTCTTGGGATGAGACCATGGCCGAGAGCATAGCGAATCACCTTAAACAAAACCCGGGCGCCCACGTGATGCACACCGCTGGTAAGTTTCATGTGGAAAATGGAGACGGCATTGCCTATTCGCTGAAGAAGCGGTCACCTGAGACTAACATAGCGCTCATCACACCAGTTACCGAGATTGGGGACACCAGCAACTCGCCATTTGTTGAGTATCAACTGTTAGTACTTCCCCTGCCAAAGCAGAGTGTCGGAACATCAGGCCATGGTGGGGGGGACTATAGCCATCCGCATGTGAATGGCCATTCTGGATGTGAGATTGCGTCTAAAAAAGAGCGTTAGCGATTTGGGTGATTTAGAATATGATCTTCCCAATCCACTACATCGATCTCATAAACCACTTTGTTGCGCACACTTTCGCCCGCTGCGTGCATTGCTGATTTAGAGCCCGTGATAAGCGGATGCCACTCTGGCAACTCTTTACCTTCCGACAGTAAGCGATAGGCACAGGTTTCAGGCAACCAGTTAAACTCATCGATTTTATCTCGAGTCAGTTTTAGGCACTCCTCGCCAGACTCGAAACGATTTGGATAGTCCTTACAGCTGCAGGTTTTACTATTGAGCCAGCTACATGCCACATTGGTGTAGTAAACCTCATCACTGTCTTCATCCATCAGTTTATGCAGGCAACATTTGCCACAACCGTCGCACAAAGCTTCCCATTCCTGTTCGCTCATTTGCTCAAGAGATTTGGATTGCCAAAATGGAGTGGACATAGTGATACCTAAAATTTACTGCGTGGGCGCGTTTTATACCTATTTCATGCTCAAAAGGCAAGCAAGCAAGGATTTCAATTAATTTCCATAAAGCCCTTTCAATTATGGTCAATTTGTCGATAATTCACCCTCAATTTCTACAAGCAAGCTCATAGGTAAACAATATGGAATGTCGACTTCATTGCGGTGCATGCTGTATTGCGCCTAGTATTTCAAGCTCGTTTCCTCTGCACCCCAACGGCAAACCTGCCGGTGAGCGATGCAAACAGTTGACAGACGACAACCTTTGTAAGCTATTTGGTAAAGAAGAGCGCCCTGCAGTTTGTCATGGCTTTAAGGCTGCCAAATGGGTATGTGGCAACACAAGCTCGGAAGCTATCGCAATCCTTACCGAGCTCGAGACATTAACCTAAAGCCTGTTTGGTTTAATTCTCGCCAAGCCTTTCCCATTTTTTCATTTAACGTCTATGTTTAATTCGATTATTCAATCAGTTACAAAGGACGACTTATGAATAAATACTTAGCAGAAGTCATAGGTACTTTTTGGCTAGTGCTCGGCGGGTGTGGTAGTGCCGTTTTAGCCGCAGGCATCCCCGACCTCGGTATCGCATTCGTTGGCGTATCACTGGCGTTTGGTCTCACCGTAGTCACCATGGCTTACGCTATCGGCCATATCTCCGGCTGTCATCTCAACCCTGCAGTAACGATTGGCCTTTGGGCTGGCGGTCGCCACGAAACCAAGGATGTAGTGCCATACATAGTGGCGCAGGTAATCGGCGGCATTATCGCAGGTGGCGTGCTGTATGTTATCGCAACAGGTAAAGCGGGCGCGGATATAGGTGGCTTTGCAACCAATGGCTATGGCGACTACTCACCAGATGGCTATAGCATGACAGCGGCCTTGGTGACTGAAATCGTCCTAACGGCTGTGTTCTTGTTTGTGATCATGGGTGCGACCGACAGCCGAGCTCCTGCTGGCTTCGCTCCACTTGCAATCGGCTTCTGCCTGACCTTGATTCACCTTATCAGTATCCCGGTAACCAATACCTCGGTGAACCCAGCACGAAGCACTGGTGTTGCGGTGTTTGTGGGTGATTATGCCCTGAGTCAATTGTGGTTATTCTGGGTGGCGCCTATCATAGGTGGCATTATAGGTGCGGTGGTTTACAAGGCTGTTGCAGGGAAAGAATAATAGACAATCAGATAGAGAAAAGCCGCTTCAATTGAAGCGGCTTTTGAGTATTTAAAGCTTGTGGCGTCCCATCAAAGAATGAGAAAGGGTTGTACCATCAACTAACTCAAGCTCACCACCTACAGGTACACCATGAGCGATACGCGATGCGTTGATCTGGTTTAGCTGACAAAGCTCGGCGATATATTGCGCCGTCGCTTCCCCCTCAACCGTTGGGTTGGTGGCTAGGATAACCTCGTTGATACCGCCCTGCTGCAAGCGGAAATCCAGTGAATCCAGACCTATATCGCTTGGCCCTATGCCATCAAGTGGAGACAAGTGCCCCATCAAAACAAAGTAAAGACCCGAGTATTGACCCGTTGCCTCTACCGCTGCGATATCTGCTGGGCTTTCAACCACACAGATCTGACCGCTTTCTTGACGCTTAGGGTTGCTACAGATATTACACACGTCGTGTTCGGTAAAGGTGCGACACTCGCTACAATGCCCTACTTCTGTCATCGCCTGACTCAGAGCATCGGCCAGTTTCACCCCACCACTTCTGTCTCGTTGCAATAAATGAAAGGCCATACGCTGTGCCGACTTGGGACCCACCCCAGGTAGACAACGCAAGGCCTCCATTAATTGCTCCAGCATATTACTGGTGCGCATATTTTTAGACTCTGATTAGAATGGCATCTTCATGCCTGGTGGAAGTTGCATTCCGCCAGTTACTGAAGCCATTTTCTCTTTTTGAGTCTCTTCAACGCGACGCGCTGCATCGTTAAATGCTGCAGCAATCAGGTCTTCTAGCATCTCTTTGTCGTCTTCCATCAAGCTCTCATCGATCTCAACGCGACGTACACTGTGGCTACCAGTGATGGTTACCTTAACAAGGCCAGCACCAGACTCACCAGTGATTTCCATGTTAGCAATTTCTTCTTGAAGCTTTTGCATACGCTCTTGCATCTGCTGGGCTTGCTTCATTAAGTTGCCCATACCGCCTTTTCCAAACATTCTCTGTCTCTCTTTGATATCGGTACTGTTGGTTATTACTTTAAATGGGGCTTATCGGCGCCATTATCAAGTTTAAATCGGTCGAACACTGCTTTCATCCAACTCTGCCGCAAAGCGAGTCTGCATGAATTGTACGTGTTCATCTTGGTGTAAATTATCAAACGCTTGAGTCAGCTTCTGCTGATACAAGCTATCACGTAGCTCAAGTGGTGAAGTACCTTCGTTGCTGATGGTCACCTCAACCGGCTTAAAGCTACCTCTAACCTCGGCAATGGCATTAGCAAGCTCTTCTCGAGATTTATCACCGTCGAGATGCTTTTGGCTCTCTCTAAGGTGAAGCACCAAAGCTTGCTCGCTCTCAACTAGGTGGGCATTAAGTGCCAACTGTTGAACCATTTTACCTGTAGTTAGCTGATTAATCAGTGCACTCCAGCTATCCTTTTCAACCGCCTGAGTATGCAGTTTTTGCACCATTTCAGGGGTCTTTTCATGCATCAAGGCTTCCTTGAGCATAGCCGGGGTTATGCTTGGCGTCTCATTCTCACTGCTCTTTTGTTGTGAAGGACGCCATTGGTATTCTTGCGGTGTAACAGGTTCATTAGGGGTCGACAGCACGGACTCAGAAGGCGCTGACGGCGGGTGCTTTTTAGTCACACGCGCAAGAACGCTATCTTTTTTAGTCTGTGCTGTTTCGGCCTTTTTTGCGCCGTTACCACCCTCGCTCTGACCGCCTTGCTGTCTTCTAGAGCGTAGCTGATGACGAATGCCACCTAAACCTGAGCCTTGCAGTCTGGCAGATTGTACGGAAGCCTCTTCAACCGGCGGTGCTGTTTGCACTTGTGGTCGCGGATCCTCAGTCATAGGCGGTACCTGCAATGGTACTGCTTGAGTCGGCTGAGGTCTCTCAACCGCCTTGCGCGCCTGCTCAACAGGCGAAGTGCGTTCAGGCATAGGATGCGTATCAACGACTGGAATACTCGCTGGTGCAGCTTGAGGCTTTACGGTTTCAACACTGATCACATTCGCTTGGCTTTTGCTTGCAGGAGCAAAAGCGAGCATACGCAGTAGGGTCATCTCAACCCCAGCACGCTCGGTCGGTGCCATTGTCAGCTCTTGTCTGCCTTTTAAAGCAATCTGATAATAGAGCTGCACTTCTTGCGGCGGAAGCTGGCTTGCGATCAGCTTGATACGCGCTACGTCATGAGCCTCATCCAAAGTCGCAGGCAAGGCCTGATACATAGCAATGCGATGCAGCTGCATGGAAAGCTCTTGAAGCAGACCGTCCCAATCAACGCCATTGCTTGCAAGCAAACTCAATGCATCCATAGTTGCTTGCGCTTGCTTCTTCACAATCGCTTCAATCAAGTGCAGAGCTTGCTCACTATCAAGCGTACCTAACATCCGAGAAACTGTATCAGACACCACAGTGCCGTTACCCAGAGCAATCGCTTGGTCAGTCAAGCTCAGCGCATCACGCATACTGCCGTCTGCAGCATGAGAGAGGAGAGTCAGAGCACGCTCTTCAAACTCTAGCTTTTCTTCAGTCAGCACATGCGAAAGTTGCTGATGGATATCATCTGAGCTGATTGGCTTTAGATGGAACTGTAAGCAGCGTGACAAGATTGTCACTGGCAATTTTTGCGGATCGGTTGTTGCTAGTAGGAACTTCACATACTCAGGTGGCTCTTCTAGGGTTTTTAGAAGAGCATTAAAGCTGTGCTTCGAGAGCATGTGAACTTCATCGATCAGATAGACCTTAAAGCGACCATGTGCAGGTTTGTACTGCACGTTGTCGAGAAGTTCACGGGTATCTTCCACCTTGGTACGAGAGGCAGCATCGATCTCCAGAAGGTCAACAAAGCGACCCTGGTCAATCTCGATACAACTCTGACATTTACCACAAGGTGTTGAGGTAATGCCGGTTTCGCAGTTCAAACCCTTGGCGAACAGACGACCAATGGTAGTTTTACCTACACCTCGCGTACCGCTGAACAGATAAGCGTGGTGCAGTCGATTCTGATCAAGGGCGTTTTCGAGAGCCGTTAGAACATGTGCCTGTCCAACAACCTCACCAAAGCGCTTCGGACGCCATTTCCTTGCTAACGCTAAATAACTCATTAACTAACCTAGATTGATGAAACTTAGTGGCCTTCGAACTCACACAGGCTGAACACTTCAATGCCCAGTTTCTCAATGCGCTTGTCACCACCAATTTCTGGAAGATTAATCACGAACGCTGCATGCTCCACAACACCACCTAGCTTACGAATAAGTTTAGTCGTTGCTTCGATAGTACCGCCGGTTGCAAGTAGGTCATCAACCATCAGCACCTTATCGCCTTCAACGATGGCGTCGGTGTGGATCTCTAGGGTATCCGTGCCGTACTCAAGCTCATAAGATTGACCAATAGTTGCACGAGGCAATTTACCTGGCTTGCGAACTGGCACAAAGCCTACACCTAGTTCTAATGCTAGTGGCGCGCCAAACAAGAAACCACGAGCCTCAGTACCAACAATCTTGGTAAAGCCCATATCTTTGTATTTCTCAACCATGGCTTCGATGGTCGCTTTATATGCGGCCGCGTCTTCCATCAAACTGGTGACGTCGCGGAAAAGAATGCCTGGTTTTGGATAGTCTGGGATAGATTTGATGCTTGCTTTGATCAGCGCTTGTTTTTCGCTATTCATAATAATTTCTTGTATCGGTGGGAACCACAGGTGAACATTGGATGACATCATACCATTTCACAGCAAAGTTTGCGGAACAAACTTAGGGCTTAATCACATTTGCTGGAGTTGGTTTCTGGTACTTGTATAAACCAGGTCATGAGCAGTATAAAAATCACGCCAAGCAGGACTTTAACCCAGATTATTGGCGCCATAAAGATAGAAAAAGTGAAGCTGAGCACGATAAACACATAGGCCTTTCGCTTTACACCCTTTTCAATGGAGCGAGACGCTCGCCAATTGATGATTATCGGGCCCACAGTCGGATGTGACAGCATTTTGTTATGCAGTCGAGTCGACCCGCGCATATAGCAGGCGCTGGCGAGTAAGATAAACGGAGTGGTAGGAAGCAGAGGTAGCAAGATCCCGAGCAAGCCTAACCCTAGACTCACGCTACCTGCTGTAACCCACAATGCCTTGATCAAAACGATCCCCTTCAAACTCTTTAGATGAGTAATCTAACCAAGCTGAAATCTGGGGTAAAGATCTATTTACAGGCCTCAAGCACGGCAGTTTTGAATGATAAGCTGACAGCTACTTCCATCCATACTTTTCAATTTGAGGCTGTTGCTGTCGCTGGTACTCATAGGACAGGCGACATAATCTTTATCTTCAGAAGCACCAAGAAGTCGGCTTGGAGAGATATCAATACTGCCTTGGTCTGAACTCCAAACACAACCGATACCTGCGGCATGCACTTTGAGCTTTTGGGATGGAAAGTCGATAAGGCCAATAACTGCGTTAAACGGTTTCGCGCAATCGGCAAACTGAATAGCCTTTGATACGTTCGCCACTAGATTGTCGATATGAAACAGTTGATCGTCTTGGCTACGGATATAATCGTTAAACAGGGCGCGGATCAGCAGCGTAGAAGAAACTGCCAGATCCCCTGCCACATTGGCATCAACAATGTAAAACAGGAACTGACCATTGATGTTCCAGGCGTAATCAAACACCAAAGGGACACGGTTAGGGTTTTGTAGGATACGGAAATTGAGCGCCCAATCCCCTTCACGGGTTCTAGGCTCTGGCAAAAGTGCCTGTAGAAGCTCGCGGGAGACGTCAGGATGTTGATGAAGGTAATCTAGGTGCCAATGTAGTTCTTGGTCTTCTGGAAGCTCACCCTGCTCGTTTAAGCGAAACCATTGGCTAGAGAAATCTCTTTGCGCAAGTAGCGCATCTTGAGACTCTTTCAGGGTGCTAGCAACGGTTTTCAAAAGATGTGACGGGTCTACGATGGGTTTAGTGACGAAATCCTTAATACCGAACTTAAGTGCCTTAGCCACTACCGACATCTTGTCGGTACCGGAAACCACTATCATAGGAAGAGACGGATATTGATGACTCACCTCCTCCACAAACTCGATGCCATCTAATAGAGGCATTTCTATATCGCAGATAACTATGTCAGGAACCTGCGTGGTTAAGCTCTTTAAGCCCTCTAGGCCATTATCGGCTTCAGAGACATCGTAACCCTGCGACTCCAACAAAGAACGCACCAGAGCCCTGAAGACAGCATCGTCATCCAGAACTAAAACCTGTTTAGCTGCAATTTCTTGCTCCATCGGCAGCTCCGCTTCTACGCTCATTTGTTGCACGACTTACCCCTTAAGTTTACTTCATTCGCTTTAACCTTAGGTGTCAGACAATAGAATCTCAAAGATAATTCCTTTAAATTAGCGACAAATATGTAAAACTAATTGATAATAAAAAGATATTTCCCCGATCCATATGCGATCAATTGATTAACTTAAGTGAGTGTATTTCAAGATCATGAAAGATACTATGAAACTCGATGACCTTAACTTGTTCCGCCAAGTAGTGGAGCATGGAAGCTATACAGCCACCTCTCGAGCGACACGAATTCCGGTGGCTACCATTACCCGCCGTATTCAAGCTCTGGAAGATGCCATCGACCTACGACTTTTGAATAGACACGCTCGCAAGCTAACCTTGACCGAGGCAGGTCAACGCTTCTATCAAGAATGCGGTCCCCTTCTAAAACAAATTTCTGCCTCTGCAGTTGAGCTCGGTGAAGAGTGTCGTGGTGCAGCAGGCCGTCTGCGTATCTCCACACCAGCAAACCTAACCAAGCGTATGCTGATGCCGATGTTCGAGAAGTTCATGAAAACCTACCCAGATATCCATCTGGATCTTTCTATGACTAACCGAGCTGACGAGCTGGATCCAACTGAGTGGGACATGATCTTCCGCGTTGGTCCTCAACGTGACTCTAACCTTATTGCTCGTAAGCTAACGGAAGTAAAAGACATCCTGGTTGCTAGCCCTGAGTATCTGCAAAACTCCTCAGCTTCTCTGCAGCACGCTGAAGACCTAGCAAACCACTCCCTTCTTAAAGGTCTGCCACTGACTCACTGGTCACTGGTGAACAACCATGGCGAAACTGTGGTAAACAAGGCTAAGGGTCGCCTTGAAGCGTCTGACCTTAATGTAGTGCGTCACGCATGTTCAGCGGGCCTTGGTATCGGACTTGTGCCTGATGTGATGGTGACTCACCATGTTGCTGAGGGTAACCTAGTGCGCGTGCTTCCTGAGTGGGCAGCAAACCCGCGTGATATCTTCGTGCTATACAACCACAAAGACCATATCCCAGAGAAGACTCGTCTACTTATCGACTTTATCCGCGACTACTTCGCATAAGTCTTTAAGCATAAAAAAACCCAGCTCTGGCAGCTGGGTTTTTTAGTATCTATATATGGCTAAATTAAGCTTCGTTATACAGCTCTAGGTTAGCGAGGTCTTGCGCGATATCACGCTGAAGTTTTGCATCGTCAGAGCGAAGAGAGTCTAGGTACTCAAGATACTCCTGGTCTACATCGCCAGTTACGTAGTGACCGCTAAATACAGACGCTTCAAATTCTTTAATATCTGGGTTGCCTTCACCTACCGCAGATACTAGGTCTTCGATAGTTTGGAACATCAGACCATCAGCACCAATCATATTCGCAATCTCATCGACTTCACGACCGTGAGCGATTAGCTCGTTAGCACTTGGCATATCGATACCGTAAACGTTCGGGAAACGAACCTCAGGCGCTGCAGAAACGATGTAAACCTTGTTTGCACCAGAATCACGAGCCATATCGATGATCTGCTCTGAAGTAGTACCGCGAACGATAGAGTCATCTACTAGAAGAACGTTCTTGCCCTTGAACTCAGAACGGATAGCGTTCAGCTTACGGCGCACAGACTTCTTACGCTGGGTTTGACCAGGCATGATGAAGGTACGACCAACATAACGGTTCTTCACGAAACCTTGGCGATATGGCTTGTCGATGATCTGAGCGATCTGAAGCGCGATATCACAAGACGTCTCTGGGATAGGAATTACCACATCGATATCTAGGTCATCCCACTCTTGCTTGATCTTCTCACCCAGTTTCTTACCCATCTCTACGCGAGCGGCATAAACAGAAACCTTGTCGATGAAAGAGTCAGGACGCGCAAAGTAAACGAACTCAAAGATACATGGGTTCAGTTGAGGATTCTTCGCACACTGCTTAGTTGCGATCTCACCATCAAAAGTGATGTAAACCGCTTCACCCGGTGCGATGTCACGCATGAAGTCAAAACCAACTGCATCTAACGCTACAGACTCAGACGCCACCATGTATTCGGTCTTACCGTCTACATCGCGCTTACCAAGACAAAGAGGACGAATGCCGTTAGGGTCACGGAAAGCCACCATGCCTTGACCGATGATCATTGCAGATACTGCGTAAGCACCCTTTACTGTCTCGTGAACGCGCTCAACCGCTTCAAAAACCTCTTCTTTGGTTAACTTAAGGCTCTTAGTCATATCGATGTTATGAGCTAGAACGTTTAGCAGAACCTCAGAGTCAGAAGTCGTATTTACGTGACGACGGTCTTGTTCAAACAGACGCTGACGAACTTCTTCTGCGTTGGTCAGGTTGCCGTTATGTGCAAGGGTGATACCAAATGGCGAGTTCACATAGAAAGGCTGTGCTTCAGACGCACTTGAACTGCCTGCAGTTGGGTAACGAACGTGACCGATACCTACTGTGCCTTGAAGACGCTGCATGTGTTTTGCTTCGAACACATCTTTAACTAGACCGTTCGCTTTACGCAGACGAAAACGATTGCTATCTATGGTAATAATACCCGCAGCATCTTGGCCGCGGTGTTGTAGCACGGTTAGTGCATCATAAATAGCCTGATTGACAGGGGTTGTGCCCACAATCCCAACAATACCACACATGTCTTTACCCTCAGTATTGACCTATTTCGCTTTATACCACGCCGGATAAAAAGCTAGACGTTTGTTTCAAATGTTCAAAAAACGGGGCTATGATTCGACTGAATTCAGGGATCAGTTGCGACTGACGCCACCAATCCGAACTTGGCAAGCTAGTGAAGGCATCCATAAAGAACAATACAGCCGCCACAACTAGCACACCTCTTAGGGAGCCAAAGACCACCCCTAAGACTCTGTCGGTACCCGACAGCCCGGTTTTTTGAACCAACTGGGCAATAACATAGTTGACCACCGCGCCGACAACCAAGGTAGCGATGAAAAGCGCGCCTACTGCCGCACCATTTCGCACCATGTCATCTTGGATATTAGTAAAGTAAACCGCGAGCTTGGCGTAGTATTGGCTGGCTATAAAAAAGGCACCAAACCAAATCACCAAAGAGAGCGCTTCCTTAACAAATCCTCGAACTAAACTGATCAGCGCAGATAAACCGATCACACCTAAAATTGTAAAATCTACCCAGTTCATGAGCATTACTTCCTCATGTTGGCGCGCATTCTAACAGAAAAATGCGCGACGCAAACGTTTTCTTTATGGATTTAGTGGCTTAAATGTTTGAATCTGACCATTTAGGCCAGTAATTTTTTTCAGCTCAGGCAACTGAGACTCTAGCTTGGAGCGGGAAACGTCAGGTCCGACAATTACTCGAGAAAGGTCCTTATCTTTTTTCACGTTGGCTTGAAAACCACGACTGCGAAGATCTTTAACCATGGTTGCCGCATTCTCTGCATTGCGAAGCGCGACTAGCTGAATGATATAAGCACCATCTTGATACTGGTTGCGCTCAGGCACTTCACGCTCTTTAACCTCAACCACTTCTACAGGTTTAGATTCTATCTTCACCGTCTGTTTTGGCGCTTCAGGCTCTGGTGTAGATTCCTGTATCACCTCTTCAACTGGACTCGGTGGCAAGCTCACGTCTTCTTCAACCGGCTCTAGCACCTCAAAAGACTCAACCTCAGACTCCAGTTCAGGCTTGATCGGGATAGCAACAAACTCCTCTTTATAATGGAGCTTCTGTCCATCTAGAACATCCGGCAGGACGATTACACCCACAGCCACTAAAACTATGGTTCCAACTAAACGGCTTTGGAACTTACTTGCCATTTGAACTCCTTGTTTGCCAATACTCTAATACTGCGCCAACCGTGAAAAATGAACCCAGCACTAATACTACATCCTCTTTGCTAGCGGACGATAAAGCCGCATTGAATGCATCGATCGGATTATCAAATTCTGGGGTATCAGATGAGAGGTGCTGACTTAATTCACTGGCGCTGGCCGCTCGAGGGCCCTCTAGCGACGCGGGATACCAGATAGGATCACACGCCTTTAATTCTTCTAGGGTAGCTTCTACGTCTTTATCGTGAAGCATACCTATCACAGCATGCAGCTTTTTATCGCCATAACGCTGTTTAACTTGCTTGACCAGATACTCGGCCGAATGCGGGTTGTGTGCCACATCCAAGATAATGGTCGGTTCACTACCAAGCTTCTGCATACGTCCTGCAAGGTTTGCCTCTTCTAGCCCTTTAACCACATTCACATCGGTTATATCCAGCTCGGATACACCAAGTGCCATCAATGCGGTAGCGGCGTTTGCCAATGGAAGATTTGGAAGTGGCAGGTCATTCAGATCGAAGCTTCCAGATTGCCAATGCCAACGCTCGCCATCTTGCTTATAGCTGTACTGGTATTCCACCTGATACAAGGGCGCCCCTATGTCATCGGCATGCGCGGCAACCGTCATCGGCGCATCAGGCTGACCACAAATAGCAGGCTTGCCACTGCGGAAGATGCCGGCTTTTTCAAAACCAATCACATTGATGTCATCACCGAGCCAGTCCACATGGTCTACAGCCAAGCTAGTGATAACGGAGACATCGTGGTCAACGATATTGGTGGCATCGAGCCGACCGCCCAAACCCACTTCAAGCAGGACCACATCGACCTGCTGCTGTTGGAAAAGATGCAGCCCAGCTAAGGTCGCTATCTCAAAGAAACTAAGACTGGTTTCACCACGAAGGGATTCAATGTAATCAAAGGCATCAACATGATGCTGATCGCTAAGTTCTTCGCCATTGATGCGAACGCGTTCGTTGTAACGAATCAGGTGGGGGGAGCTGTATACGCCTACCTTGTAACCAGCATCTAGTAAGATAGCTTCCATGATGGCACAGGTCGAACCCTTACCATTAGTACCGGCAACGGTAATCACCTTAGGTGCGGGTTTAGTAAGGCTAGGATTGGCTCGCTTGGCAACCTCAGTAATGCGGTCTAGGCCAAGGTCGATGGCGGTGGAATGAATGGATTGCAAATAATCAAGCCACACCGATAGTGGCGATGTGGCTTGTGGACGTTGAGAACTCATCTATCTACGCAAAGCTTGGGATAATGAGTACTACTTTACTATTTTTCTTTAGCAACTGGTACTTCGTATTCAGGCTCTTTTTCACCTTGAGATACAGGTACTACCATTGGCGAGCTGTGTTGGGTCAACTTGGCGATGATACCACCCACACGCTGGCGCATTTCACGGCGATCAACGATCATATCGATAGCACCGTGCTCCAGCAGGAATTCACTGGTTTGGAAGCCCTCTGGTAGGTCTTCACGTACCGTTTGCTCGATTACACGACGACCAGCAAAACCGATTACTGCGCGTGGCTCACCGATGTTGATGTCACCCAGCATAGCGAAGCTTGCTGATACACCACCCATAGTTGGGTCAGTCATTACCGAGATAAACGGTAGGCCTTTGTTCGACAGACGCTCAAGAGCGGCACTGGTTTTCGCCATCTGCATAAGAGACATCAGCGCCTCCTGCATACGTGCACCGCCACTTGCTGAGAAGCACACAAGGCCACAGTTGTTTTCGATAGCCGCTTCTACTGCGCGAACAAAACGAGCACCTACAACCGAACCCATTGAGCCGCCCATGAATTTGAACTCCATGGCACAGGCAACGATAGGCATGCCCATAAGCTGGCCTTTCATAGCGATAAGCGCGTCTTTTTCGCCACTGCTCTTCTGATAGGTAGAGATACGGTCTTTATAACGCTTAGTATCTTTAAACTTCAGTTTGTCTTTAGGCTCTAGCTCTGTGCCTAGCTCTTCACGACCATCTTTATCTAGGAAGCTGTCTAGTCGTGCGCGCGCACCGATGCGCATGTGATGATCACACTTAGGACATACTTCTAGATTACGTTGCAACTCTGCTTGATACAGCACTTGCTCGCATGAAGTACATTTAGTCCATACCCCTTCTGGGATACTTGCCTTACGAGACGATGAAATGCTGCTTTTGTTAAATATCTTCTCAAGCCAACTCATGAAAGACCTTTTTCTTTGAGCTCCCGTCCTTTAGACAAGAGGTGAACAATTTGCAAGGATTAAACCATATATCCACATCAGTGTAGATAAAAAACTGGTTGTACCTATCAGAATATGGTTAAAATTTGACTCATTTTGGGGTCGATTGTTGCCAAAATGGTACCTAACTCACCTTTGGGGCAAGTTGTAAAAATTAAAGTTCCTCAGGAAGGAACAGTGGCCCCATCGGCGCCTGTGGAATACCAAACTGCTCTGGGTAATCCACACTCACCAAATAGAGGCCTTCAGCCTTGGCGGTAGCTCCGGCAAGCTTTCTGTCTTTTTGCTCCAGAAGCCATTTCATCCAAGTTGTTGGTTGCTCTCCGCGCCCTACTACAAGAAGGCTACCCACTATGTTTCGCACCATATGGTGCACGAAGGCATTGGCCTTGATATCCACCACAACATAGTGATTATGACGAGTCACATTAATGTGCATCATATTGCGAAACGGACTTAGAGATTGGCAGTATGCAGCGCGAAATGAGGTGAAATCATTCTCACCAAGCAAGAACTGGGCAGCTTCGTGCATCTTCTCAACATCAAGCTCACCATGATAGTGGCTCACGCCCTTGCCTAGAATTGCCGGACGCAGTGCATGGTTAAAGATGACATAACGATAGCGACGTGCAGTAGCACTAAATCGAGCATGAAACTCTTCGTCAACCTCAACAGCCCAGCGCACAGCGATATCCTTAGGAAGGTTGGCATTAACGCCCATCTGCCATGCCACCAGCTTACGCTTAGATTCGGTATCAAAGTGAACCACCTGCCCTGTGCCGTGCACGCCCGCGTCGGTGCGACCTGCACACTGAACCTCGACCGGATGGTTAGCCACCGCTGTAAGCGCCCTCTCTAATCGCTCTTGCACAGAATCGAATTCATTCTGTCTTTGCCAGCCGTAGTAACGTGAGCCGTCGTATTCAATACCTAGGGCAATTCTCATCTATTTGATACTCTTTAAGGCCTGCCGACCGATGTAAAATGGGCGAGCAGTATAAACCAAGCTCTGATTGCTCTCAAACTACTTAGAGATGGAATCCAGAAGCGTTTGTGCCTGCTGTTTCTGCTCACTATCACCCTTGTCGATAACCGTTTGCAAAAGCTTAGTGGCATGCACAAAGTCGTTCATCTGGATATAAACAGAGGCTAAGTCAATAAGACCGGCTATCTCCCCTCTCTCATCAACATCGGTCAGCTCAACCTTGCCAATGACATCAGGAAACTCATCCAGACCAACCCTTAGATCTAAGTCTTCTTCATCTGGATTTACCTGAGGCTGTGAGTCGTTCTCCGCCAGAATATCGTCGATAGACTTGTAGTTGCTTTTCTTAGGCTCTACTTTCTCCGGTTCTGGTTTCTCTTGAGCTTTCTCTTCTTGAATAGAAGCTTCAGACTCAGCCATTTCTTGCACTGGCTTGTCATCGGTTTCGGCTAAAGCCTCAGCAAGGGCCTCTTCTTCACCATATTCAGGCAGATCTTCGTCCCGCCACGTCTCTTTCTCTTCGGAAGCTTCAGGTTCTTCCTCTTCAACCTGATTCTCTTTTGCCAAGATTTCATCAAGTTTTTGCTCAAACTCTTGATCAAGCGGACTCACTACATGCTGAACTGGCTCATCATCAGCTTTAGGCTTGGCTTCCGCACTCTCTATTTCTTGTTCAGCCGCAGCCGTACTAGCAGGTATAGAGTTCAGCTCTTTCGGTTTGTTATTCTCATTTGCAAGATTTGGTAGCGCCTTAACACTGCTTAGGGTCATTCGCACCATAAGCAGCATGATAAGAGCCGTGATCACCACAGACAGCGCTACGATAACCCACACATTAGTCAGTAGACTCTCAGGCTCGGCTGGCGTCGTTCTAGATTGGATGATCTGCTGCTCAAAGTTAGAGCGCCTCTCAGCTTCAAGCTCTAGCTTTCCCTTAAGGTCGACCACATCGGTGCGGATGCTTGAAAGTTGCTGCATCAAGTTTTGATTGTTTTGCTGCAGGCGTTGTGAATCTTTCTGAGAGGATTGCAATTGTTGCTTCAAAAACGCAATCTGCTCATCTTGGATAGCGCGAGCACCGGAGTCCTCAACTTGGATTCGTGTGGGGCCGTTTTCCTGCGCAAGTTTAGCTAGATAGCTAGGTTTCCTCTCGTGAATCTTCATCAAGCGAATAGCTTCACTTTCGCTTTGCTTGTCCACTTCCGCCTCTGTTGGAATAGAGATGGTACTGCCCGGTTTCAACAGATGGATATTGCGGTCTTCAAATGCGGTTGGGTTTGCTCGATAGATGGCCAGCACCATCTTGTAAACCGATTGGTCCTCACTGGTAATCGCCTTACTGGCGATAGACCACAAGGTTTCATCAATGCCAGTCGGGCCATAGGTGCGCTCTATGGAGATCTTATTCTCAGCACGATTAATGACAGTTTTACCGTCAAAGGTGTCTGGCACAATATAGGTAGGTACGGCCTGAAGTTCTCCATCAGGTCCAGTTAATCGAATCTCTTCCGCTAACGCAGGTGTAGCTAGCGTAATTAGCGCCATTAGGGCGACAAATTTAACTCGAAAACTCATAAGAAGTTTCGCCCAAAAAGTCATTCACAAATCCATTTGAAACAGTAGAAATACTAATTTCCTAGATTTCACCATAAAACTCAACTTTGACCCCGAGTTTTAAGCAAAAAATGTGTCATAAACAAAAAGCCCGCCAATCAAGGCGGGCTTCAGCTTAAAAATCACTCGATTTTATAGGTAATCGCGGATTAGAACTTCTGCAATATGAACTGCGTTTGTTGCCGCGCCTTTACGCACGTTATCGGCAACAACCCACATGTTTAGACCACTGTGATGACTGATATCGTTGCGAACGCGACCCACCATTACATGGTCTTTACCGCCTGCATCACGAACCTGAGTTGGGTAGTCTTCACCACGGAATACTTCAATGCCTTCCGTCTGCTCTAGAAGCTCCATCGCATACTCTGCATCCATTGGGGTGCTAGTCTCGATATGTAGCGCTTCTGCGTGACCGTAGAATACAGGTACACGTACACAGGTTGGATTAACCATGATAGAAGCATCATTGAAGATCTTCTGGGTTTCCCACACCATTTTCATTTCTTCTTTGGTGTAGCCGTTTTCCATGAACTTATCGATCTGTGGAAGACAGTTAAATGAGATCTGCTGACTGAACGCATTCGGCTCCACAGGGCGACCGTTTAGTAGGCTCGCGGTTTGACCGGCTAGCTCATCAACACCTGATTTACCTGCGCCAGATACTGACTGATAGGTCGATACGTTAATACGCTCGATACCCACAGCATCATGAATAGGCTTTAGTGCCACCAACATCTGAATGGTAGAACAGTTCGGGTTAGCAATGATGTTGCGGTTACGGAACTCAGCGATAGCTTCTGGGTTAACCTCAGGCACAACCAGTGGAATATCATATTCATAACGGAAATGTGAGGTATTATCGATCACGATAACGCCTTCATCTGCCGCGATTGGTGCCCACTTTGCGGATAAATCGCCACCAGCAGAGAAAAGCGCAATATGCACCTGTGACCAATCGAAATCTTCTACATTTTGTACTGCAATGGTCTTACCGTTGAAGCGGTAGCTTTTACCCTCACTACGCTCACTGGCAAGCAGGTGCAATTCTTCTACTGGGAAATCACGCTCCTGAAGAACTTCTAGGATGGTTTCACCTACTGCACCGGTTGCCCCTAAAATGGCAATATTAAACTTTTGACTCATTGCGTTTCCTCAATTTTAAATCCAAGCTGCTCTAGTTGGCTCAAGTTGGTCTCTTTTGTACCTGCAACCGTCACTGCACCGTACTCTCGGCGGTCCCAGTATTGCTTGCGCATCTTGTCAAAAGAGCCAGGCTTGGCAATCTCTCTTCTAAACAGAGCATCGTCTTTGCGCACATCATAGATCAACTGAGTCAGATTGTGCAGTGTTGCTTCGTCCCACTCGCGTGAAAGTCGAACAAACGGCACTGGCGCTTGTGGCAATAGGTCATTGGCACTCGCTCTAAGCTCGCTGCCAATATGCTCACAGAAAGAATTAAAGATCATTGTGGTGCCACGCGCCTTACCCTCAAGGCCGTACCCAGCCACGTGCGGTGTTGCAAATGCAAGCAGCGGAAGCAATTCCATATCCACTTCTGGTTCAAACTCGAATACATCCAGCACCGCGGTGAAACCATCTTGTTTTTCTAGTCGGGCTTTAAGCGCCGAGTTATCTACCACAGGGCCACGAGCAGCATTAATCAAGATTTGATCGCCACGCAGGTTATTCAAGCGTGCTTCATTGATTATGTGGTGAGTTGGGTACTCGCCATCTTTGGTGATTGGGGTGTGCATAGAGATAACATCGCACTGTTCTAGCAAGGTCTCTAGCTCAGTAAACTCACGCTTATCGCCCTTTGCTTGCGCCGGTGGATCATTGATAAGCACTTTAATACCAATGCCTTGCAAGCATTTAGCAAGATAACTGCCTACCTGCCCCGCACCGATAATACCAACGGTTTTATCAAAGATTGAAAAGCCTTTCTCTTGAGCCAGTACCATAAGGCAAGAAACTACATACTCAGCTACGCCAACCTTGTTACAGCCAGGTGCATGGGTATAGTGCACACCCTTAGCTTCAAGCGCAGCCTGGTCTAAGTGGTCATAGCCTGCAGTCGCCGTGCCCACAAACTTTAGCTTGTTGGCTTTTGACAGCAGTTCTTCATTCACCTTGGTCACCGAGCGGATCATAAGACCGTCCACATCCACTAGGTCATCGGCTGTGATTGTGCGTCCAGAAAGGGGAATTACCTCACCAAGTTGGCCAAAAAGCTCCTTGGCATAAGGCATGTTTTCATCAATGATAATTTTCATACAGGTAGGTCGTTGTTGATTATCAGGCTAGGTTAAGCCCTGCTTAAAATAATGTAAATAAAAAGCCCGACCAGCATTGCCAGTCGGGCTTTTCAAAAGATTCAGATTTGGATTAATTCCAAAAATTAGCCTTCGTACTTCTTGATAACAAGAGTCGCGTTAGTGCCGCCAAAGCCGAAGCTGTTAGACATTACCGTCTTCAGCTCAACATCGCGCTTCTCAGTTACAATGTCTAGGCCTTCAGCTGCTGGGTCTAGCTCTTCTACGTTGATGCTTGGTGCAACAAAACCGTGCTCTAGCATTAGAGTCGTGTAGATAGCTTCGTGTACGCCAGCCGCACCTAGTGCGTGACCAGACATAGCCTTAGTTGCAGAAATCGCTGGGCTGTTACCACCGAATACTTCTTGGATAGCACCAAGCTCTTTCACGTCACCTACTGGAGTAGAAGTACCGTGAGTATTCACGTAATCAACGCCATCTACATTTTGCAGAGCCATCTTCATACAACGAACTGCACCTTCACCTGATGGAGCTACCATGTCGTGACCGTCAGAGTTAGCACCGTAACCTACGATCTCACCGTAGATCTTCGCGCCACGTGCTAGTGCGTGCTCAAGCTCTTCGATAACCATCATACCGCCACCGCCAGAGATAACGAAGCCGTCACGGTTCGCATCATAGGTACGTGAAGCGCGTGTTGGGTCATCGTTGTACTTAGTCGATAGAGCGCCCATAGCATCGAACATCATAGACATGCTGTAGTCTAGTTCTTCACCGCCACCAGCGAATACAACGTCTTGCTTACCAAGTTGGATAAGCTCCATCGCATGACCAATACAGTGCGCTGAAGTAGAACATGCAGAGCTGATTGAGTAGTTAACACCCTTGATCTTAAATGGTGTTGCAAGACATGCAGAAACGGTTGAACCCATAGTACGAGTTACCATGTAAGGACCAACGCGCTTAACGTTCTTCTCGCGTAGAGTATCGATTGCAGCGACTTGGTTCAGTGATGATGCACCACCAGAACCTGCAACAATACCAGCACGCTCATTTGAAACTTGCTCTGGAGTTAGACCAGAGTCAGCAATCGCTTGCTCCATAGATAGGTAAGCGTATGCCGCTGCATCGCCCATGAAACGCATCTGCTTACGATCAATATGCTCTGCTGGGTTAATCTTTAAACTGCCCCAAACCTGAGAGCGCAGGCCGTTCTCTTTAAACTGTTCTGAAGCTTCAATGCCTGATTTACCCGCTTTCAGTGATTCAAGTACTTCTTCGACGTTGTTACCGATACTTGAGACAATACCCATACCGGTGATCACGACTCGTTTCATGTGACAATCCTATAATTCAAATTTTCCGCTAGATAATACCGACAAAGACTACACAAAGTGGTCAGCTTTCCCTGTAATTTGTACAATCTGTCTTATTAGTGGCAGATTTTATGATCTAAATGAGCAAAATTAAATACGCACAGCTTGAATGGAACGAAGCTGGCACCCCAGTTTCCGAGCATTTCGACGACGTTTACTTCTCAAACCAGAACGGTTTAGCGGAAACCCGCTACGTTTTCTTGCATCAAAACCATATCCCAAGTAGATGGAATGAATACCAGCAATCGCGTTTCGTAGTGGCAGAAACCGGATTTGGCACTGGCCTCAACTTTCTTGCCCTTTGGCAGGAATTCAAGGATTTTAGGGCTCAAAATCCAGATGCTAAGCTCAACCAGCTTCATTTTATCTCTTTCGAGAAGTTTCCGGTTACTCGAGAAGACTTAGAGAAAGCTCACGCCAGTTGG
The DNA here is from genome assembly GCF_024347675.1 of Vibrio ishigakensis. Taxonomy (NCBI): domain Bacteria; kingdom Pseudomonadati; phylum Pseudomonadota; class Gammaproteobacteria; order Vibrionales; family Vibrionaceae; genus Vibrio; species Vibrio ishigakensis. Next base: position 1,936,748 of record NZ_AP024881.1, read on the forward strand.
CCCGAACTAGCAGAGCTTGCCAAAGAACTGCAAGCCTCTTACCCAGATGCCCTACCCGAGTGCCACCGTCTTGTATTAGATAACGGCGCCATCACTCTCGATCTCTGGTTTGGCGATATCGCCGACTGTATGCCCAAGGTGCCTACCTACAGTGACGGCATCGTGGATGCTTGGTTCTTAGATGGTTTTGCCCCAAGCAAGAACCCAGAGATGTGGAATCAAGACCTATTCAATGGCATGGCTGAACTGGCAAAGCTTAACTGTTCCGTGGCTACCTTTAGCGCCGCAGGCTTTGTACGTCGCGGGCTTATTGAAGCCGGCTTTGCTATGCAAAAAGTAAAGGGCTTTGGCACCAAGCGTGACATGCTGGCAGGTCGAGTAGAACAAAAAACTCCGTATACCAATATCTCACCCATGTTTGACCGTGCCAGTAGCAAAACCGACGATATCGCTATTATCGGCGGTGGTATCGCAAGTGCGACTCTGGCTAAAGCTTTGATCGCACGGGGCTCAAAAGTGACGGTGTATTGCAAAGATGAGACTGCCGCCGAAGGCGCTTCTGGCAATCGTCAAGGCGCGCTTTATCCGTTACTTACACCAGAGGTGACCACCATCTCTAAACTGTTTGGGTCCGGTTTTGGTTTTGCAAGGCGCTTTTACGACGATGCGGCTAAGCAGAATGAGTTTGACCATAACTGGTGTGGCGTAACCCAATTAATGTGGCAAGAGAGTGAGAAAACCAAGCTAACTAAGCTCGTACAGGGCCAGTTTCCAGAAAGCTTGGTCAAGCATTTGACTGCCGAGCAAACCAATCAGGCCGTGGGTTTGGATTGCGACTTGGAAGCAGTCTCATATGAGCAGGGCGGCTGGCTCTCTCCCAAGCAGTGTACCCAAAACCTATTAGAAAGCTTGAGCGTGCTAAAAACTTCGCATCAAATTGAGTCCTTAGCTCAATTGGAAAATGGCAATTGGAAGATCACCACTTCCGATGGCGATTTTGAACATCAGGTGGTAGTTTTAGCCAATGGTCATCACTTTGATCAGTTTGAGCAAACCTGCTCTGTGCCTTTAGGCAAGGTTAAGGGACAAGTGAGTCATATCCCGAGCAACGAAACCTTGTCGAAGCTTAAGACAGTACTTTGTTACGATGGCTATATGACCCCAGCCAATCCTAAAACCAATAGTCACTGTATTGGTGCCAGCTATGATCGCTCAGATCTATCCAATGCCTTTGACCCAGACGCGCAACAGCAAAATGGCGATAAGCTAAGAACCTGCTTACCAAATCAAGAATGGCCACAAAGCGTGGACACCTCAGACAATCAGTCTCGCCAAGGCGTACGCTGTGTCTCTCGTGACCATCTGCCGTTTGTAGGTAATGTAGGAAAGTTTGAGCAAATCAAAACCGAATATGCTGACCTTCAACATCAAAAAGAGGTTCAGCCCGTGGCTCAATACGAGGGTTTATACTGCTTATTCGGTCTAGGTTCGAGGGGCCTAACTACAGCACCACTGCTTGGTGAAGTGCTTGCTTCTCAGATACACCAGCATCCACTGCCGCTATCCACGGATATCTTAGAAGCCCTGCACCCAAGCCGTATGTGGGTAAGAAAGCTCAGAAAAGGCAAAGCTATAGTCGAGCTATAAACTTCAAACGTAAAAAAGGGGCTTAATGCCCCTTCTCTTCACACTAACTCGCCAATCAAGGTTTCAACCGTCTGCTTTACCTTCTCGCCCATCTCTGGGTCTTTAAACTCATTTGCTTCCACATCAAACACGTCATAGAAGCTCGGTACCGACAGTGATGCCTTGACGTCAGCCGCGAAGTAAGGGGCCGAGTTTACTGCCGTATTTAGCACGTTCTGCGCGCCACCTGGGCCAGGTGAAGTAGCAAGATAGACAACAGGCTTGTGCTGGAACACATTGCGGTCGATACGGGTTGCCCAATCAAATAGGCTCTTGTAGGCCGCGGTGTAGCTAGCGTTGTGCTCAGCGAACGAAACCACGATGGCATCGGCGCGACCAAGCTTGGCTAGAAAACGCTGAGCATCTTCCGATTTACCGATCTCTTTTTCCTTGTCTTCACTAAACAATGGCGCATCGAATTCTTTAAGATCCAACACCTCAACATCAGCATTTGGGATCAGGTTCGCAGCGTAAGCCGCTAGAGTTTTATTAATTGAAGTAGAGCTGGTGCTTGCACCGAAAGCGACAATTTTCATCTTGGTATCCTTTTGCGATGGAGTGTTTTGACCTTGAGTTAGATAATAAAAAAGCTCTTAAGGGGTTACCACCTAAGAGCTTTTAACATCATATTCGAAAAATTTGAATAAGCGTTACGCCTGAATCATATTCGACAGGTTATCCCACATGTCTTGTACGATCACACGGTCAGCAGGAGTCAGTTCACTTTGCGCCTTATCTAGGCTCTCTACGATCTTTTGTTTGAACTGTGCCACGTCAGCAATCGCTTCGCTCTCACAATCGGCCGCGGCCAGTGAGATATGGCCACGTAGGTAACCACCTGCAAACAATTCATCATCAGAAGCAGTCGCTACCTGCTGGTCAATATGGTCAAGCAATTGCTCTTCTAGCTGTAAAATCATAGGTTAAACGACCTTAAAATCTTGCGCCTTAAGTGGTGGCGTGTTGTAAAAATCACGGAGTGCATTAGACAGCATTTCAACACGCTTTGGCAATCCTGTTTGTAAAATCTTTAGCACCTCAGCGTGCACTTTGGCAGTAAAACCGAGTCGATCTGGCTCGAAGCTACCATGAAGATTGTCACAGCTCACCTGAAAACGAAAACCCGCGCTTTGCGATAAGATCCACTCATAGGCTTGAGGGCGAATCTCTACCTTTTCGAACTCGGCCTGAGTCTTTTCATCACGGCCATCTGGCTCATACCAATATCCGAAGTCCTCAAGAAGCCTTCTCTTAGGGCCTGCCACACACCAATGGGCAATCTCATGCATGGCTGACGCGTAGTAGCCATGGGCGAAGATAATGCGATGGTAATTGTGCTCAGCATCGGCTGGCAGATAAATAGGTTCATCGTCACCCTTAATAAGGCGAGTCTGAAATTCCTCAAAAAAGGTGGTATCGAAGAGTTCGATAAGGTGCTCAATCTTGTGAGGCATAAAAACTTCTAGCTCAATTTCACTGGGCACATTGTGCGGATTTTTGGCTCAAGATACAACAAAGGCGCGATAAACGCGCCTTTCAAACTCAAACAGAGGCTAAATCTTCGGGGTTTGGGTCACTACGCCGTGGTTTTGACCACGATGACGAAGCAGATGATCCAGCAATACAATAGCTAACATAGCTTCTGCAATCGGCACAGCGCGAATACCTACACATGGATCGTGACGACCCTTAGTGATCAGCTGAGTCGGCTCACCTTCTTTGGTGATGGTGTTACCCGGTACCGTGATACTAGAAGTCGGCTTAAGCGCGATGTTAGCAACGATATCTTGACCGGTTGAGATGCCACCTAAGATGCCACCAGCATGGTTAGATGCAAAGCCCTCAGGAGTCAGCTCATCTCTGTGTTCACTGCCTTTTTGCGCAGCCACATCGAAGCCATCACCAATCTCAACGCCTTTCACCGCGTTAATGCTCATTAGCGCATGTGCGATATCGGCATCAAGGCGATCAAAGATAGGCTCACCAAGACCAACAGGGATACCCTTTGCAACTACTTGTAGCTTAGCGCCCACAGAGTCACCCTCTTTCTTCAGATCACGGATAAGCTGGTCAAACTGCTCTACCGCTTTCGCATCTGGTGAGAAGAATGGGTTGTTCTCGATCTCGTTGTAATCAACTTCGCTGATCTTCACGTCACCCATCTGGGTAAGGTATGCACGGATCTCAACACCAAATTCTTTGGCTAGATACTTCTTCGCAATAGCACCAGCAGCAACACGCATCGCTGTCTCACGTGCAGAAGAGCGGCCGCCGCCACGATAATCACGCACACCATATTTTTGATGGTAGGTGTAGTCCGCATGACCTGGTCGGAATTTATCTTTGATCTCAGAGTAATCTTTTGAACGTTGGTCTGTGTTTTCAATCAGTAGACCAATCGAGGTGCCTGTGGTTTGCCCCTCAAATACACCTGAAAGGATCTTCACCTCATCAGGTTCGCGACGCGCAGTGGTATATCGAGAAGTACCCGGGCGACGACGGTCGAGATCTTTTTGCAGATCCGCTTCGGTGATCTCTAGACCCGGAGGACAACCATCTACAATACAGCCAAGTGCAATACCGTGACTCTCGCCAAAGGTGGTCACTCGAAAGTGTTGTCCTATGCTATTTCCTGCCATTACTTCCTCGTTGTAACTCAATCGTTTTTTGACAATCCCTCAATACTCCATAGATCCACTCAGGTTGTAAAGAGCACAAACAAAAAAACAGCCCATAAGGGCTGTTTTCAAACAATTGGCATTCTCTAATTAATCGAGATAAAGAGAAAATTCATCCGCACAATCTACGCACTGCTGACGAGTCAGCATAAACACGCCATGACCGCCATTTTGGAACTCAATCCAAGTGAATGGGATGTTCGGATACTGATCCATCACATGCACCATAGAGTTACCCACTTCGCAGATAAGGATGCCGTTCTCAGTCAGGAAGCGAGGTGCGTTAGCAATGATGCGACGCATCAACTTAAGACCGTCACTACCAGCTGCAAGGCCAAGCTCTGGCTCATGCTTAAACTCTTCAGGTAGAGAGTTCATGTCCTCTTCATCCACATAAGGTGGGTTGGTCACGATAAGATCGTATTTGTCCTCGATAAGATCACGGAACAAATCTGAGCGAATCGGAGTAACCTGAGCCTCAAGACCGTGGTCTTGAATGTTCTGCTCAGCTACTTCTAGCGCATCTGCCGAGATATCGATGGCATCCACTTCTGCATCAGGGAAGGCGTGCGCACAAGCAATAGCAATACAACCAGAGCCGGTACACATATCCATGATGCGACGAGGCTCTTCTAGTAGCCACGGCTGGAACTGGTTTTCAATCAGTTCACCGATTGGAGAGCGTGGCACTAGCACTCGCTCATCTACGAAGAACTCAAGACCGCAGAACCAAGCCTTGTTAGTAAGGTAAGCGGTTGGGGTGCGGTCATTAATACGTTGAATTACGCGCTCAACGATGCGCAGACGCTCACTGCTGGTCAGTCTCGAGTTCAAGACATGAGACGGAACGTCGATAGGTAAGTAGAGAGAAGGTAGGATCAGTTGTACCGCTTCATCCCATGCGTTATCTGTACCATGGCCATAAAACAGACCCGCAGCATTAAAACGGCTAACGGTCCAACGAATCATATCTTGCAGTGTATGGAGTTCAGACACCGCTTCATCTACAAAAATCTTATCCAAAATTTTCTCCAAAAAGCGCTACAATACTGCCCAATTAAGGTTTGATTGGTTAGTGACCACATGAGCAACACAGAAGATGACGACTTTGCATTGTTTCAAGAGGCAGTACAGGGCGTTAAAAAACTGGATCAGGATACCATAATCCAGAAGCCAAAAAGAGAGACAAAGCAAAAACAGCAACAAAGATTCAGTCGTGAAGCAAGAGACAATGAATTTTTCTTCTCAGACGAGTTTGTTCCGCACCTAAATGAGGAAGGCCCGACTCGCTATGCCCGTGATGACGTCTCTAAGTACGAAGTGAAAAGACTGCGCCGCGGCGTGTATGTGCCGGACGTATTTCTGGACATGCACGGCATGACGCAAAACGAAGCCAAGCGTGAGCTCGGTGCCATGATTGCACACTGTGTAAAAGAGAAGATCCATTGTGCCAGCGTGATGCACGGTATCGGTAAACACATACTCAAACAGAAAGTGCCGCTGTGGCTTGCCCAACATCCTGATGTAATGGCCTATCACCAAGCACCCCTAGAGTTTGGCGGTGACGGTGCACTCCTAGTTCTGCTCTCTATCCCTGAAAAGTAATGATCTTTTCCCCCTGCCCCTCGTAATCAGATCTGCATAATCAATTTACGAGGGACAGGTTATGACTCAAGTTGCAATCCACACACTAAAACAAAAATTCCTACACCATTTTGCTTGGCTTTTAGGGGTGTTCATTATTAGCTTCAGTGCCAACGCAGCGCACCACGGTATGAAGAAAGACATCGTCGACATCGCAGCGGGTAATCCAGACTTCTCTACCCTAGTGACCGCTGTAAAAGCAGCTGGCCTAGTGGATACCTTGAAAGGGGAAGGTCCATTTACCGTGTTTGCTCCAACCAACGAAGCATTCGCTAAACTGCCGAAGAGCACATTAGACGCATTGCTCATGCCAGAGAACAAAGACAAACTAGTGGCAGTGCTCACACACCACGTAGTGCCGGGAAAAGTCATGGCGGCGGATGTGGTCAAAATGGACAGTGCCAAAACGGCCCATGGTGACATGGTGATGATCAAAGTCGATGGTGGCAACGTGATGGTAGACAATGCCATGGTCACTGCTACCGACATCAAAGCGTCCAATGGTGTGATTCATGTTATCGATACTGTAATTATTCCAAAATAATGAACCCATAACGAATTAAGCCCGCACTAAGCGGGCTTTTGTATGTTTGGTACACTCCAAGACTATTTTTCTAGAGCACTAAGTAACATCTCTTTAGATGACTGCAACAGCTCTTGATACTCAGCACGCTGCGCTTCGGTCAGGCTAGATGCTGGGTTCTCGCTAAGATCATTTAGGGTTAGATACTCTCGACCCGCTTTTTTCTGCTCAAAGTCCAGCTTAATCTCCTCAAGTAATACTGGATTTGTCATCAGCTCCAAGCCTTGTGCAGCTAGTGTATGCGCCGCAGAAATCATGCCTTTGCGACCAATGTTGGAACCTACTGATGCCGTCACACCCCACTGGTGGGCAGGGACGTGTTTTGGCCATGCCGAGAATGCAACACCCATGGTTGGCACAATCCAACTTACATCGCCAACATCAGACGACCCGCCTACTTCTACGCCTTTTTGTGGCTCGAGCACAGCATCGGTCAAACCGGCTTCCGGCTTGCCTATTTCACGTTGAATGGTGCGAGCGAACTCCTGCTCCGCCTCACTCCACTGAATTGGGAAATAGCGCTTCAGGTGTGTGGTGATACTCTCCGCGAACCTGTCGTTGGGCATGATGTCATAGATGCCACCTAGATTGGTTACTTGCGACTTGGTCTGCGTCGCCAGACCTGCGCCTCTCGCCATATCTTCTAACCATGCCTTGTGCTTACGCACATCCTCAGCACTTTTACCTCGATAGCGAACCAAGACCTTGGCGTAATCAGGTACCACGTTTACCGCAGCGCCACCTTCAAGCACTTGATAGTGCAAACGCGCTGTTGGCTCAAGCTGCTCACGCATCATATTCGCTGAGACTAAGAATATCTCTGCCGCATGTAGAGCATTACGTCCTTCCCATGGAGAAACGCCCGCGTGGGCTGTAACACCATGCCACTCCATGATCAGATCCACCGATGCGGTAGTATGGAAGTTAACCGCGGTTGTCACATCGAATGGATGATTGTGAAGCGCCACGTCTAAGCCGTCGAATACGCCAGCCGCTACCATATAGTTTTTACCGTTTAAGGCCTCTTCAGCAGGACAGCCAAATACCTTAATAGTGCCCGGAATGCCCTCTTTCTGCATATGATTCTTAAGCGCGACAGCCCCACCAATGGAAGCTGGACCGATTGTACTGTGACCACAGCCATGACCATTACTGTTCTCTGTGGCTTGTTGGTGAGGAGTGATTTCGTTGCCAAGGCTAGGAAGCGCATCAAACTCAACAAGATAACCAATTTCAGGTTTACCCGAACCCCAGGTCGCAACCCAAGAGGTTTCAAGACCGGCGATATTTCGCGCTTCAATGGTAAAGCCGTGCTTCTCAAGCAGCGCACTTTCGATGGCTGAGCTTTCAATCTCTTGATAACTCAATTCAGCTAGTTGCCAAACCCTTGATGAGACCGACCACAGTTCATCGGCAATTTCGGTCACTTCTTGATCGAGTTTGGTGTAATCAGACATTTTAGACTTCTCCAGTATTTATGAATCTATTGCTCTGTATAAGCTGGAGATGAATATAATCCGTCACTTTGATTGCTCACACTTCAATATGACGGACGTCACACGGCATTGAGCCAAGTGAGGAGGTAGCTGCAAAAGAAGTCTCAGGCTAGGTGGACAAGAAAAAGTTGACGCAGTGGCTCTACATTAGATGCTGATAAAACGGAAAGGAAAACCGCCCGCATGCCGCGGGCAACAGGTATTTAAGGAGCGATGTGCCATTCGATAGCACCGGAGCGCTTTTCGAGATCAAAATCTACCGCGGCAAAGCCAGAGGTTGGGAACATTGGAGCCGACATATCATCAACAAACTCAGCCGTTAAGTAGCCCACCAAAGGAAGGTGAGAGACCAATAGCACCGAGTCTAGGCTGCGGGTTTCTGCCAGCGCACAAACGTATTGGTATACATCGTCAGCTTGACCATACGGCGTAATATCGTCTGAGGTTTCCACAGAGCCGGTTGTAAAGTTAGAAGAAATGCAATCCCAAGTCTGCTGCGCGCGGATATAAGGACTGACCAACACCAAATCGAATTGGGATACACCCTGTTCAACCACCGCCTGAGCCACCTGACGAGATTGACTTTCACCTCTATCGGTAAGGGTACGCTCAGCATCAGACTGAGCAAAAGTGCCCGCCTCTCCATGACGCATAATAAATACTTTCATTGACTCCAATTCTCTTAAAACTTTATTCGCTTCAATTGAGCCTACACCATTACTGTTACAAACACTTCGACCAAACAAACATTTCTTAAAAAAAGCGCGATTCTATTTGCTCAATTGCCATGCTCCGTCATACTTGATAACTACAAGCGTTCCAATAACTTAGGTGGCAAAGGTGCACACTAGCCCAAACGACAGCAATCTCTACCGCTCTCTCATTTTGGATAACCAACTCAAGGTTATCTTGGTGCAAGATTCTGAGGCTACTCGCTCGGCAGCATCGCTAGCGGTGCGTGTTGGTCACTTCGATGATCCCGCTGACCGAGAAGGCTTAGCGCACTTTTTGGAGCATATGCTGTTTTTAGGTACGGAAAAATACCCTCAAGTTAGTGATTTCCAGACCTTTATCAGTCAACACGGCGGCTCTAATAACGCTTGGACGGGCACTGAGCACACCAACTTCTTCTTCGAGGTTTCACCTAACCACTTCGAGCCTGCATTAGATAGATTCAGTCAATTCTTTATTGCACCTCTATTTAACGAAGAGGCACTGGATAAAGAGCGCCAAGCGGTGAACTCTGAGTATCAGATGAAGGTGCATGATGATGCTCGCCGCTTTTATCAGGTGCAGAAGGAATCCGTAAACCCAGAACACCCTTTCTCAAAGTTTTCTGTAGGTAATGAAGAAACCCTTGCAGACAGAGAAACCGGCTCTACCCGAGATGAAATCATAGCGTTTCATGCTGAGCATTATTCGGCAGATCTAATGAGCCTAGTCCTCGTCGGCCCGCAAGACCTGAATAACCAAGAACAGCTGGCCAGGACTCTATTTAGCGATATCAATAATCAAGACTTAAAGGACAAAACGGTTTCTATCCCGCTACTGACCGAGAAGCAACAGCAACTTTGGATAGAGCTAGAGCCAGAAAAAGACGTGCGTAAGCTAAGTCTTTCCTTCTCTTTTCCCAACATGCATTCGCACTACAAGACTAAGCCACTCTCCTATCTAGCGCATCTGATTGGCTATGAAGGGCCGGGGAGTCTAACCCTTTACCTTAAAAACAAGCACTGGATTACCTCACTTGCGGCCGGTGGTGGTGTAAGCGGCAGTAACTTTAGAGAATTCACGGTCGGCTGTCTTCTAACCCAAGAAGGGCTCGAACACACTGAAGAGATCGTTGAGCTTATCCTCTCTTACATCAAGCTAGTGTGTGAACAAGGGATCGAGGATTGGCGCTACTTTGAAAAACAGGCAGTACTCGAATCGGCGTTTCGATTCCAAGAATCCATCAAGCCTATGGACCTTGCCAGTTACCTGACCATGAATCTGCAGAACTACCCTATCGAAGATGTCATCTACGGCGACTATCGCATGAGCGATTATGATGAGGGGCTGATCCGAAGCTTCATTCCTTACTTTTGTGTAGAGAACCTCAGGGTTTGGGTGACGGCTAAAGAGCGTCACTATGATCGCAAAGCTAAGTGGTACGACACCCCTTACTCTATGACTCCATTTAGCGACGAACAGATCGCTCGTTGGAAGAATCCGAAATCCGTTGATGAGTTTTTGCTTCCGCAGAAAAACCCGTTTATCAGCTACGATTTGGACCCTAAACCTTTAGATGGTGATAAACAACTGCCAGAGCTAATTGAGGAACTGCCAGGCTTTCGTTTATGGCACCTACAAGAGCCAAAATTCAGAGTGCCTAAAGGCTCTTTATATATAGCTATCGATAGCCCATGCTCGGTCGAAAATCCAAAGAGCATAGTCACCCTTAGGCTTTGTGTAGAAATGTTTATGGAGACCATGTCCCGCCTCTCCTATCAGGCTGAGATTGCGGGAATGGGCTATAACATGTACGCCCATCAAGGTGGTATTACCCTTACGCTAAACGGCTTTAGTGAGAAGCAGCCTCAGCTACTTCGCATGATTCTAGATAAGTTTGCCACCAGAAATTTCGATCCTGAGCGCTTTGAGATCATCAAGGCGCAGATGCTAAGAAAACTCAATAATGCCAGCAAAGACAGGCCCCTTTCTCAGCTATTTAACAACATGGCTGGCCTGCTACAACCCAATAACCCGCCAGCACGAGTGCTTCTAGAAGCATTGGAGCAGGTGACAGTAGATGAACTGCCAAAGTTTGTAGAGCAGTTCCTAGGTAAGCTCTATGTTGAGATGTTTGTTTACGGCGATTGGACTCGAGATGCGGCTGAAAATGTTGCTAGCGAGCTTAAAGATGCCCTTAGAGTAGAAAACCAAGAGTACAAAGAATCGCTGAGACCTTTGATAAAGCTTGGTGAGAACGGCACCTTCCAGCGCGAGGTATGGTGCAATCAAAACGACTCTGCGGTGGCCGTTTACTATCAAGGGGCGGATTCGGAGCCAGAAACCATCGCTACCTTTACCCTAGCCAATCACCTTATGTCGTCGGCTTTCTTTAATGAAATCCGCACCAAGCAACAACTGGGCTATATGGTAGGCACGGGCAATATGCCAATGAATCGACATCCGGGTATTGTTGCCTACGTGCAATCACCAGTGGCACCTCCAAGCCTTCTTATTCAAGCTATAGATGAATTCCTAAACGCCTTTTATATGGTGCTTTTGGAGCTTACCGAGGCGCAGTGGCAAAGCAGTAAGCTTGGACTTATTAATCAGATCGGTGCGCCAGATACCAATATGCGCGCTAAAGGGCAAAGGCTGTGGGTGTCCATTGGTAATAAAGACCTGGATTTCAATAACCGAGAAAAGGTGGTCGAGAATCTGCACAAGCTTACTCGCGCGGATATGATCCGCTTTGTAGTGGACAAGCTTAAGCCACGCACCTCGAATCGCTTGGTGATGCACACCCAAGGTGAGTCTCATCAAGATGCACCAAAGCTCGCTCTTGGCCAAGAAATCGGATCTATTAAAGAATTTCAGCTACGACCAAAAGATATCGAACTCGGTTAGCTTTATCGTTTGCGCAACTTCTGTTACATTCGGGCGAAATTTTCCCCTGAACCGAATAAACGCTCGAAACTATGGATCAGAAACAACGCGAAATCGTCGAGTTTGGTGATACCCTTCACCGCAGTGGCTGCCCTCCTTACAAGGTAGAAAAGTACACCCAACTGTATGCAAAACAACAAGGCACCGAGGTTATGGTTCAGGCTCTACCGACCTCGGTTAACTATCAGTTTATCAGTGACAACAGTAAGGTTGTAATGCGCCGTATGGCGCCAGCCTCTATTAATCTTGCTTTGCTCTCCCAAACAATTGAACGCTTACACAGCCCAGAAAAAAATAAAGTCGAAAAACCCTTCTTCTATCCAAAATGGGTAATGGCGCTGGCTAATATGTCCATCCCTCCTGCCTACTTGATGCTAGTGGGTAGCACTATGGAAGCCATTGGGTGCTCAGTGGTTCTGGGCTTTTTAGTCTGGCTGGTTCAATTAATGCTAACCGACAGACGCAGCATCGCTATCGAATTCGTTTCAGCACTTTTGGTGGGTGTCTGCATGGCGTGGCTCAGCTCAACGGGTTTACCTATCCCAGTCTATGCCTTGTGTATTGCCTCTGTGGTCTTGTTTGTACCCGGCCTCTCCATCGCCAACGCCCTAGAGTGTCTCGCCTTTAACGATCTCGTCTCTGGCACTAGCCTGTTGGGACAAAGCGCCTTGGTCCTACTCAAGCTATTTATCGGTATCTTTATGGGTATCCATATTGGTGAAAACCTTTGGGCTGCATCTCACTCCATCAACTACACCAATGACGTGCCGGTCTGGCTACACGTTGCTGGTGTGCCTCTGATTTCCATCGCTATCGGCGTGATATTTAATGCCAAGCCTCGCGATATGATGCTAGGTCTGCCAGTGGCAATTCTTGGTATGTGGGGACCGCTGTATCTAGACTTTGGCAGTGGCTGGATCGTGGGAACTTGGGTGACCACTATGCTCATCACCTTCTATGGCACTTGGCTTGCCAAGATCATGAAGCTAACTGGCTCTATCTATATTTTGCAGGGCATCATCATCTTGGTACCGGGGAGTCGGGTACTGGTCAGCGCCAGTCAGACGGTATTTGACCAATCCATATTACCAATCCCCAGCATAGGCTTGTCAGCACTATTCATGTTCTCTGCAATTGTGGCAGGACAAGTGACCGCTTATTCGCTCTATCCGCCGAAAAACGGTTAGAAAAAGAGGTTGGGATATCCCAATCTCTTTTGGTATTACTGCCAATTAGCCTCATACACTCGCATTAGGTTTTCACCCAAGAAACCTCGAATATCAGACTCTGACCATTCATATTTATCTTCCAGCACTCGGGCCACGCCCCAGATATCACCGCCGCTAGCATTCTGGGTAGGGGCACCAAAGCCTTTCTCCGGTGGATACTTGTCTACCACACCGATGAAGGCCTTTAGGAAATCCTGGTAGGTGTGTGAGTAATCTGAAGCAAAGCAGGTATGGTCTCGACCTACTAGGTCACCCACATAATCAACATGCTCAGCAATGTCCTCCATAGTTGCCGTGCCCTCTTCATTCAAGAAAAGCCCCACACCTACCGAGCACACCGCACCCTCTGTGCTCGCGATAGCGCGTATAGCCTCATCATCGATACTTCGGCCATGATTACGCAGCGCTTTAGCATTCGAATGCGTAGCAAGCACCGGCTTAGTAGAAAGGTTAGCGGCATCAATACACGCCTGATTTGAGGAGTGAGAGCAATCTATGATGACACCCTCTCGGTTCATCTTTTGAATAAACGCTTTTCCCAGTTCAGAGACACCCGCATTAGTACCACTTTGACCACCACCCGCTAAGGCATTGTCGTTGTTGTAGGTAAAGTTCATCACCATGATGCCATTCTCTTTCGCCCACCCGACCTTCTCTAAGTCTTGCTCTACAAAATCTGCACCTTGAGAGTTGTACATGATCGCCATCTTGTCTTCGGCTTTTGCTCGGCGGATATCTTCAGCTCGTACTACGCGAACTAGGTCCATCTCTTCAGAAACCTTATTGGTTTTCTGGATAGTTTCTTCAAATGAGACATCGTTGACCCCTTCAAACGCCCACACAGATGTTGAGATCAGGGTAATGCCATTATCACGATTCTTTTCTACCGCTTCTGCAAACTTCTCTTCGGTCACACCTTGAATGCCGACACCCGATGGCATTAAGGAATTGATCACGATTGCATCTTGATAACGCTGTTTGATCTGCTCGTCGCCCGTCCTGTCCTCTGGTGTACGACCGGCATCGAAGAACTGAGCCACATATTCTGCCCGCTCGTTTATCTCATCTTGGGATTTACCACGAGGATTCCAGAGCTTCGCCTTTACATCTACATCTGACACAAAGCCCGCATCTGTTGTCCAACCATCCTTGACGTGTTTATGCTCATGTCCAATCTCATGAGCCACCGCAGTGCTGCAGATCGTCGCACCGATAATTAGAGCCACGAGGGTCTTTTGCATCATTAATTCCTATGAGTTCGCCTTTAACTGCGTCCATCTTAGGCTCTTAATAATTACTAAAAGACCATTTTATGACATACACTGACACTAATTATTCGATTCCGGTTTTGTATGCTCTCTATCCTAGAATCTAGAAGCCTATATGCTTCAATTAACTATCTAAAATCTCAAAAAGCGCCTGTATCAGAGTGGTTACACGACTGCGGCCTGCCACCCTCCCTTTTAGACCAAGTAGAGAGCCGAGTCCCCTCTGTAGGATGGTGGAAGCTGCTAGAGTTCGCCGCAAGCAAACTTGAGAACAACCAGTTAGGTGTGAATATCGAAGCCCAAGACCGCGGTTTTTCATTGATGTCTCAGTTTGGTTCTGCCATTTATCAAAGCAAAACCTTGGCAAGCTGCTGGCATGAAGTTGCCACCCTTAGCCATACTCAATCAAGCAATGCCGCCTTAAGCTTACATACTACTGAAAAAGGGCTGTGGCTTTTGGGAACTGGGACAGAGCAGAGGGTTGAACACTACCCTCAGATAGAGCAGTTAGTGGTGTGCAATTTTATTCGTTTAGGCCGCTTCAAGCTCGGAGAGGGCTGGGCGCCGGATGCCATTAAAGTCATCAACAAGCAAAACCAACTACTCTTCTCAAAGCTATTTCCAAATGCAGATATCATTTTATCTAGCGAAACTGGCGTCTTTTGTTACCGGAAAAGTAGTGTTCCAAGTAAGTCTGAACTTTCCAACCATTCTCTATCTGAACTCAGTTTTAGCGAACGCCTCTATCAGCTTCTACTGGCCTTTGCACCCCACGGGTTGCCAAGCAAAAGGTACTTCTTAGATAAATTAGAGCTCAGTAACCGACAACTAAGGTCTCGCTTAGAGCAAGACAAGGTCACCTATCGAGAACTAGTCAACAAAGCCAAGCTAGAAGCCGCCAAACAGTACCTACGAGACAGCCAACTAAAGGTGATAGATATAGCGTATATGCTTGGATACCAAAACCCCAACCACTTTAGCCGCGCCTTCAAAAAAGCAGAAGGAGAAACCCCTTTGAAATTCAGACAAAAAAAAAGGCCGGTAAACCGGCCAAATTTTTAGTAGAAAGTGCGATTTTGCTCTGCCCTATCCAGCATCGCCTGACATGGCTTGAATCTTTCGCCGTACTTGAGTTCAAACTCACCCATCTTCTCGATAAGTTTATCCAGCCCATAATGATCCATGAACCGGAATGGACCACCGGTGAATGGAGGGAAACCAATACCAAAGATGGCACCTATATCACCGTCTCTTGCGCTGGCAATAATTCCCTCATCCAGACAGCGCACCGCCTCGTTAAGTAGCGGAATCACGCAGCGAAGGGCAATGTCATCCTCAGAGATAGACTTAGATGGCGTCAACTTCAGCAGACCATACACCGACTTGTCGACCTTCTTGTCTTTACCCTTATAGGTATAGAAACCCTTGCCGACCTTACGACCTTTACGGCCATCATTAAGCAAGGTGTCGAACAGGTCTGGGCCTTGGAATCGGTCACCTAATTCATTCACCAAAATCGGCATTATCTTGGCACCGATATCCACACCCACCTCATCAAGTAGGGTGATTGGGCCAACAGGGAAACCAAAGTTGAGCAAGGCGTTATCTATGTGCTCTATTTCTTGCTCCGCCATCAAAACGTGTGCAGCTTCATTCATATAAGGTGCAAGAATACGGTTTACATAAAAACCCGCACTGTCTTTGACTACGATAGGGGTTTTACCCTGCTTTCTAGCCAGCGCAACCACAGTAGCTACGGTTTCATCTGAGGTAGTCGCATGAGGGATAACCTCCACTAACGGCATCTTCTCTGCTGGACTAAAGTAATGCAGACCCACTACATTCTCTGGCTTAGAAGCACCCTCTGCAATCTGATGGATAGGCAGAGAGGAAGTGTTGGAGGCAAAGATAATATCTTTGTCGCTAAGCGCTTCCACCTCTTTAACCATAGACTGCTTAAGCGCCAGGTCTTCAAATACCGCCTCGATAACCACTTGCGTCTGCTCAAAGCCTAGATAGTCTGTACCGCCTCGTAGTTGCCCCATCTTCGCCTGAAGCTGAGCTTTGGAAAGGATGCGACGTTTACGTTGCTTGCTAAACAACTTGTAGTTGTATGACAGAGCGTTAAGCACCCCATCCTCAGACACATCTTTTAGCTTGACCGGCACCTTGGCTTTACCAAGGGAGACATGGGCAATACCCGCACCCATTAAACCGCCACCTAGCACGCCTACTTGATTAACCGTGCGGGGTTTCGCATCGCCAAAATGTTCTTTTTTCATCTCGGTAGTTGCGAAGAAGATAGAGCGAAGCGCCTCAGACTCTGGGGTCATCACCAACTCACCAAACTCGTTCGCTTCTTTCTCTAAGCCTTTTGCAAAGCCCTTCTCTAAGCCATACTGCATCACCTCAAGGATTTTATCTGCTGCAGGGTAATTACCACGGGTTTTTGCTCGAGTCTTTTTCGCTGCTTGATCAAAGATAACCTTACGGCTAACCGAGATATTAGAGATAAGCTTCTCTTTAGGTGGAGTCTTGCGCTTAGGTTTCGATTTAGTAGCGAACTGCTTGGCAACCTCAAACAAGATAGAATCCGGCACAGCGGCATCTACTATACCCAGCCTCTTGGCTTTCTTTGCACGTACCTGCTTGCCGGTAAGGATAAGATCCAGCGAAGCCATCAAACCGATAAGGCGAGGCAGGCGCTGTGTACCACCAGAGCCAGGCAACAGACCAAGCTGTACCTCAGGAAGACCAAGGCGGGTAATATCATCATCACTACAAACGCGATAGTCACACGCAAGCGCCAACTCTAGACCACCGCCAAGGGCCGGACCATGAATGGCCGCCACAACGGAGAATGGCAGTTTCGACAACTCGTTAAACATCTCTTGCCCCGTAGTGGCAAGCTTAGTGGCCTCTTCGGCACTGGTACACGCATCCAACATACGCACATCCGCACCCGCAACAAAGTTGTCAGGTTTGAGCGAATGGATAATAAGGCCTTTGGCATCACTGCCTTTTAGCTCTTCAAGGATAGATTTGATCTCATCGGCAAAGGCTGCTTGCAGGGTATTCATCTTCTCGCCCTGCACATCTATTGAGAGCCAAGCAAGCCCTTCGCTGTCGATGGTTAAATTAAAGGTTTTTACATCACTCATTATTCCACCTCCAGGATCATAGCAGCGCCCAAGCCACCAGCAGCACAAGCGGTATTCAACGCTAAGCCGCCGCCTCTGCGTTTCAGCTCTCTTAGGGTTTGAGTAATCATACGAGCGCCAGTTGCAGCAAATGGGTGACCATAAGCAATAGAGCCACCTAGGACATTGAACTTGTCCATATCAACTTCACCAATAGCTTGGCTTCTACCTAGTTTTTCTTGGGCGAATTTATCGCTGGCAAACATCTTGAGATTGGCAAGGGTTTGAGCGGCGAACGCTTCGTGCATATCGATAAGGTCAAGATCGGCCAAAGAGATCCCTGCTCTGTCCAAAGCGATTGGCGTGGCGTAAGACGGCCCCATTAACATATCTTTTTCCACTTGTGTGGCACTGAAGGCATAAGAGCGAATAAAGCCGAGGATCTCTAAACCAAGCTCTTTGGCCTTGCTCTCCGTCATCAGCATAATTGCGGCTGCGCCATCGGTCAGCGGAGTGGCATTTGCTGCAGTGACAGAGCCATATTGTCTATCAAAAGCAGGTCTTAGCTTGGCATAACCCTCAATCGTGGAATCAAAGCGGATGTTATTATCTTTATCTATCCATGACCTATAAGGCTCAGGATAGGCAGTCATCACTTCATCACGCACTAAACCTTCATTCCAAGCGTGTGCGGCCAAGGAATGAGAGCGATGTGCTAGCGCGTCCTGATCTTGACGAGAAATACCATGGGTCTTCGCCATCTGCTCGGCGGTTTGCCCCATAGAAAGACCAGTAGAGTACTCTGCAACAGCAGGTGGCACTGGCATAAGGTCTTTGAGTTTGAAATCTTTAAGAATCTTTAGCTTTTGAGAAAGGGTTTTGGTTTTACTTAGCGCCAAAAGATTAGCGGCTAGAGATTTGCTCACTCCGATTGGCAGAACAGATGACGAATCCGCACCGCCAGCAATACCCACTTCTACACTACCCGCCATGATAGACTCAATGACGTTAGCCGTAGCTTGAAAGCTGGTCGCACAGGCTCGGGTAACACTGTAGGCATCGGTATTAACATCCATGCCCGTTCCAAGCACTATCTCACGAGCGATATTGGGTGCAGCCGGCATCTGCACCACCTGACCAAACACCACCTGGTCAATCAACTTAGGGTCAATATCGGTGCGAGCAAGCATCTCACTCACTACCATCTTGCCCAAGTCTAGGGCCGGAACATCTTTAAATTCAGTACTTTGCCTTGCGAACGGCGTTCTAAGGCCAGCGACGACAGCGATTCTGTCTCCCTGACGCGTAGTCAACTGCTGTATTCCCATTACACTTCCTTTATCACAGGTCAGACCTGATCCAGTGTAACGAAATTGTTAATGAGTTCAAAAGATAAATTTGCCAAACTAGATCTAAGGCAAAAAAAAACCGCACCCAGAGGTGCGGTAATATACTGTTAATTCAATGTACTACTCATTGAATCTCAATCTCACTGAAAAAGGATGGCTCTAACAGAGCAAAAATGTGGTAGTGAGCAAATTGAAGTCAGTCTAAAAGGAAACCGTCATTGATTGCTTTAAATAAGCAGATTGAATGACTGGTCGCTACTATAAGGACTATGGATATTGATTCTTTGAAATAGATCAAACTTTGCTTGATGATCACAAGTTATTACGCAAATCTATAGATGGTAATGCCTGACCTTGTAACAGCCCGCTCACAAAGGAGGTAGTGTGGCCGTATTAAATCTTTTCAAAAAAAAGCAAAGTCCGCGAAATAAAAATTCGACTTCCTCGGTCGAATCTAACATGGACAAGCAAAGAAAATACGAGGCACTAGTTCGTGCCTATCACAAGGACCTGTTTAGATACGCTTATTGGTTGTGTAAAGACAAAAGCGTGGCAGAAGACCTTGTGCAAGAAACCTGTCTACGGGCATGGAAAGCTCTAGATTCTCTGCAGGACGAAAAGGCGGCTAAGTCATGGTTAATCACTATCTTACGCCGTGAGAATGCTCGCCGATTCGAACGTAAGCAGTTAGACCTAGTTGATATTGATGACCCCGGTAACGAGGGTCAGGTTAACGATGATGGGTTTCATCAAAGGGAATGGCTTCAAGCCCAGATTATGCGCCTCGATATTGAATATCGGGAACCATTATTTTTGCAGGTCATTGGTGGGTTCAGCGGGGAAGAGATCGGAGACATTCTGGATCTCAACAAAAACACCGTGATGACTCGACTGTTTAGAGCTCGAAACCAGCTCAAAGACCTATTGGATTCAAGTAAAGAAACACAGGGGATGCAGAATGGATGATTTAGAATTTCGTCGCCGCATCATGTCAGACCCCAAAGCGAGAGACGAGGAGCTGATCGCGGCCATAACGGCAAATGAAAGCAATGCGAGATTTGCTGACGACGTGTTAAGCCTAGATGCGCGAATCGAACAAGCGATGCGTGTTGATGCGCCAGATAATCTGGCCGACAAGATACTGTTTCAGCAGTCCACAACTGAAAAGGTTGTAAGACCAAGTTTTGTGAAACGTCATTTTGCGCTAGCCGCGTCTATCGCCTTTGCCTTTGGTGTGATGGTAGGCCAATTAAACTGGACTCCGGCTGTAGTGCCAACTGCGCAAGCGAGTCTAGCGGACACCGCGATGGACCACGTTGTGGCTGAAAAACCGTTTATCCGTAACTTGGATGAACAAGCTGACTCAGCTCAAGTGAACATGAAGCTGTCTCCATTTGCTTATCGCTTTAAAGAGACCTTCCCTTATCACGTGTACTACCTAAATCACTGTGGATTTGGTACAAGTAACGCCTTCCATATGGTGTTCCAAGGTGAAAAAGGCAAAGTTACCCTGTTTATTACCGATATCCCATCGGAAAATGCAGCTAACTTCGTCGATAGAGAAATGTCAGGTACTTTGATGCCACTCGAAGGCGCTTCTATGATAGTTGTCGGTAGTATGGACGAAGACGTAGAGAAGATTGCTAAGCACCTCTCTACTATTATTGAACCTAAGGCATAGGTATAAACTGCATATAAATCATCCCCTTAGATCAACTATTGCTAAGGGGATCCCACTTCCCTCCCATTTTTCGAACCAATAATTGACTTAGAGCAATAACTCTATAAATAACCATATTCCAGATTTTTTACGTTATATAGCGCCCAGTTTGCGATTTTCTATGGAATTTTCGTAGTGGTCTGAGTTGTTTAAATTAGAATAATCAATAGTATCAGCCGACCTTAATTATAAATGCCCACGAAAATGAGGGGCAAAACCGGTTGATACGCTAGGAATTTGGCGTAAAACATAAGGAACAAGTTAACATGAATAAGACGCGTGTTTTTCAACGCTCTCTACTTGCAGTTGCAGTAGCAGTAACCACTTCTCAGGCTCACGCAGCAGGTTTCCAACTTAACGCACAGTCAGCGACAGGTATCGGTCGTGCATTTGCAGGTGACGCAGTAATCGCAGATAACGCGTCTTCTATGGCTCGTAACCCAGCGACAATGGCCCTTTTTGATAAAACTTCTTTGTCTCTAGGTTTTGAAACCATCATTACTGACATCTCTGTTAAAGATTCAGCTGCACCATCTATCTATCCAGACTACGACGATGTTGGTGGTACATCTGTAGCACCAAACATCCACTTGATCGTTCCAGTAAATGACAAGTTTGCATGGGGTGTTAACGCGTACTCAAACTTTGGTACTAACACTGACTTCTCTGATAGCCCTCAGTACAATAACTCTCTATTCGGCGGTGAAACAGACATCCTGAGCATGAACATCGGTCTTGCTGGTTCTTACCGCTTGAACGAGCAATGGAGCTTCGGTGCGGGCCTAGATATCATCTATGGTAAAGGTACTCTACGTCGTGGTAACCAAGAGCTTAAAGCTCTTGCTGGCCCAGCAGGTGACCTTCTTTTCCCTGGCAATGACTTCATTAACGTACAAGACGCGGAAGGCTGGGGTGTAGGTTTCAACGTAGGCACAGTTTACGAGCTAAACGAAAATAACCGCTTCGGTTTATCTTATCGTTACAGCCCAGAAATCGAAGCTAAAGATGACGCTGGTCAAAAGATCACTCTACCACTTCCAGACATGGTTGAATTCTCTGGTTACCACCGAATCCAAGATACCAAGTTTGCGGCTCACTACTCTGTACAGTGGATCGGTTGGAGCGCATTTGACGTAGTTGAGTTCGAAAACCTTCAAGGTCAAGGCATGAACGCGAGCGGTAGTTACGAGTCAGTATACGATTGGCAAGATGGCTGGCGCTTCGCCATTGGTGGTACTTACTACCTAAGCGACGCTTGGACACTACGTGCTGGTTACATGCACGATACCAGCGCTCAAGACGAAGTTACTTCAATCTCAGTACCTGACTCAGATCGTAACTGGTTCTCTGGTGGCTTCACTTACCACTTCAACGAAGACCAAAACCTAGACTTCGGCTTTACTTACCTAGTAGGTTCAGACACTGATGTTCTAGACCAAGGTATCCTAAGCGCAACAACTCGCGCGGATGCTATCCTAGTAGGTCTTCAGTACAGCCACCAATTCTAATATTGGTTTGACTGAAACCAGCTAAAAGAAAAGGTGTTGAACTTGGTTCAACACCTTTTTTGTTTTTAAGGTGATAAGTTTGTCAATGAAGATACCAGCTTAAGAGCACGCCAGTATCACGTTTACCGTTGAGACTAGGATATACGGTCTTTAAACTCGATTATCACCACAACTGAAGGCAATAACTTGACTAATTTGGGTAAGGCTTCGACCTGATTCTTGTTGCCATTCACAAAAGGCTTTGTTGGCCGAAGTTCGTGCTCGTTTTGTGTCGCGACCACCTTCTACAATCTTGTAGGCTCTTAGATAACTTTCAACATCTGATGACATGATAAAAGTGTCTACGCCTAGCTGTCTTAAGGCGTACGGACCCGTATTACCACCTAATCGCTTACCGTTTTTCTTCAAGTAGTCCCAAAGCTCTGTAATTCGCTCTGCTGGCCAGTTCGCTACCATATCGGCGAAAGAGCCGTGTTCGCGCCTTGAGCCAATGATCATTTGGGCATTGGCTTGTATGGTCATTACCTTGGCAAAATGTCGAATAATGCGTGGATCTTGCGCCTTTTTCTCCCACATCTCATCAGAAAGCATCAAAAGATGCTCAGGCTTAAAGCCGAAGAAGACCTCTTCAAAGTTTGGCCACTTCTTACGAACTACCGACCAAGAAATCCCTGATTGAAACACCTTCTGACTGAATGCAGCCAACCAGCGATCATCAGGTATTTCAGCAATCTCATCATCAAACAGTGGCGATGATAAGCGTGCTTCAAGCTCAGCTTCCCCACCCTTTCTTTCCGCAGCTCTAAAATAGATATCTTCAAACTTTTCTAGATTCATATTCACCTCTTTTTCTACCACTAGGTTACTCATTTTTGAGGCAACAAAAAAGGCGCTGTTTCCAGCGCCTTGAGTCTAATCTTAAAATCTACTGTTGTTGCATCGCTTCGCGGTCAGCCACCTTCTTAAGGTCGATAATCTCTCCCATCTCGGTATCGATTAGGAAGTGATCACTTGCTTCACCGGTTGCGAACCTGTCTAGGATGTAGAACAGAGTACCGAAACGAACCTTGAATACCTGACCTACCGGAGTATGACCATCAGACTCAGTCGGAAGACGAACTTCTGTTTCCATCTCAGATAGCTCATTACTTAGTAGCTTGTACTGAGGCAGACGAGACTGCTTAATGTCACGGAACGCCAGTTCATCTGCGTTACGCAGGCGATAGAAGTCTGTCGCAAGCTCAGTGCCGTCCCACTCTGCAAATTCAATCAGGGTAAGGCCGTGCTCTTGGGCAAGTAGTGTTGCCTTAGTCTTGGCTTCATTCCAATCCTTCATGAATTCATTCAGATCGTCTTGGCTGTATGCATCAGCACACGGCATATCTAGCGCTGCTTTTAACTGACAAACAGTGATGTCAGTTTCAAGCTGAGACAGAATCAGCATATCTTTACCATTCATGTTGAATAGCATGTTCTTCAGATCTTGCGGCCACTCGCTTGGTAGGAAACGAAGACGTGTAAGCTCTTTGATATGCCAATCGGTTAGCTGGTAGTAATCTTTTGAATCTAGGATCTCGCGAGTCCAAACATTCTCTTTGCCACTAGCAGTTAGATGAGCATGTTCTTCTGCATAGTGCTCAAACAGCTCATTAAAGCGTGGAACCTCTTCGATAATAACGGTTTCTACCTCAACTTGGCCTGCACCTTTGATTTCCAGAACCTTATACGCTGGGATATAGCCAGCTAATGAAGGCGCTTGGATGTTGAACAGGGTATAGGTCTCACCACCGATGTGGTATTGCTTCTTACCCGTGTCGTTAAAGTGCATGTGACCACCGACATGGATGCCAAGACCCGTTTGTGCCAGAGCCTTAGAGGTATCATCCTCAGGTACACGCTTAAGCTGGAAGTTACCCTCACCGAAGATGTCTTCGATCTCTTCAGAGGCGCCGTTATAGAAGTCAGTCATTGGGAAATGACTAAACGAGATAAGTACCTTGTTCTGCTCTTTGGCTGCTTCCACTGTATCTGTGATCCACTCAATCACATGCTGCTTATGGGTCAACATCATGTTATAGCCAGCATTGCTCGAACCATCGAAATCATTGCCGTCAGTAGAGTTATCTGGAGTCCCAGCTTTAGGGCGATACACGTTGGCATCGATAGCCATCAACCAAACGCCTTCGATTGGCTCTACTAGGTAGGTTGTGTCTGGGACCATAGAACATGAGGTGTAGTCAGGCTTTTTATAGTCACCACCGGTACCTTCATGGCAAATCTCAAAGAAGCGATTTTCAAACGCAGACTCGATATAAGCCGTCTCATAGCGGTAGTTGTCACGTGCACCTTGAGATGAGTATGGGGTCTCAAAGTAATAGTGCTCAGGTGTTGGGTGGAAGCCGTGCGGAGCAAGGATTTCCATGATCTCCTTATAACCCCACTCTTTCACCTCTTCAGTACAGATCTGAGGCAGTTCCCAATCTGGGTTATGAATAACCGTCCAATCACCATCATAGCCCTCACAACCATCTCTTCCTCGGCTATAGATGCGCTGCTCTTTACCACCAGCACCCAGGTAGTCACGCTTACCATTTGGAATAGTAAATGGACGCGTTGGATCGTGGTTACCAGGAGCGGCAAAGAACTCTAGATCATATTTGTCTGCATAGTAGTCAAAGATACTCACCAAGCCGCGCATATGCACAGGCTGGCCATCATCACTAAAATCACCAGGAAGAGCAACGTGCTTAATACCGCGAGCAACCACATCATCCAAAGCTGCAATCATCGCGAAGTAGTTCTCATTGAACAGGCGTGTGGATTCCATCTGAGATTGCATAGTACGAATAGTCGCGCCTTTGCCAGTGATGCTGTTATACAGCCCATCAAATGAACCATCTTTGAAATCGCCATACACATCGTGGAAATGGATATCTGGCATGAAGGCTATCTTTACACCCTCGATTTCTACTGGCGGCTTCTCTGGAAGATTACCTGGCTTGTCACCATGGTCATTGTTGCTGGACGAGCTGTCGTTACAGCCAGCTAGCAGAGCTGCGGTTACGAATGCTAAAGCACTAACCTTGAATTTCATTGTTGCCCTCTGTGAGATAAGTGATTGAAAAATCAAGGGCATACTAGAAATCAAATATGACAGTTCCGGTGAATAATCATGACAACAATTTGACGCCGAGTGTCGAGAAGTAACATTCAATGACAAGGATATTTATTCATATACAAAACAACACTTTACGTAAGCGAAGGTGTCAGTAATTACATATTGAAACCAACAAATTTGAACCAAAGTGGTCCAATTATGACGCAACCGGTTGCTTTGCTGTTTGAAATATAAACAATCAAACAAATCAATCTATTAGCTTGATGACTCATCAACCCAATTATGTATAATCGCCGCTCGTGAAACTATGCCCCTAAATACCGTGCCAAAATCCAGTTCGATACTTATCCCATCAGCGCTATTACTTCTATTCTCACTGCCGACTCAAGCCGAAGAATTTCGAGGCCACAGATTCGGTGCCGGATACTCAAACAGTGAGATCCAAGTAGGTGATACAGAGCAGTCATGGGGAGAGGGTTTAAAGTACGAATATGGCTATGACTTTAATAAGCTAGTTGGCTTTAATTTCTCATACGAGTACAACGAAGCACATGATATGTTTGAAGGACTTGGAGTAGATGTAGAGGGTAGAACCTTTAAAAGCTCTTTGGACTTTGGTTATACCTTTGTGTTCGAATATTTGGCGATCAAGCCCTACGCATTGCTAGGCGCTGCCTATATGAAGAACAGACAAGATTTTCACACGGTACAAGGCGTACATACCTTTAAGCATGAAGAGACCAGTTTCAACTACGGTGGTGGTGTGAGGCTACAGATGCGCAACGGTATCTATTCAGACCTGCGATTTGATGTCCAAGAGCAGTACGACATTAGGCAATTCTCTTGGACATTAGGCTACCGTTTTAACGAGCTACTCTAGAACTCGTCTTCCAGATAATCATCGAGGAAGTCCTCTTCCTCCTCATCTACGGCTTCGTTGTCCGTCACCATAGCCTTGTAGTCACGGCGCTGCAGATACGCATCACGCGTGAGCGAGTAGGAGTCTGGAGAGTTTTCTAAAATCTCTTCTTGAGGCACTAAAGCCGCTCGGCTCTCCATGCCCTCAAACACCCACTTTCCAAAGCTGGCCCAGATATTGAGGAATGAGAGTGGTGGATAAAGATCATCAGCAAAATCCCCTACCTCACGCACTGTCCAAGGGCCATAACCCGGGAACATAAAGTACCACCCACTGCCAACACCGTAGTGACCAACCACGTCACTAAAGGCTCGGCTTTCCATCTTGGCAATACCTCCCTCAGAGGCAGCGTCATAGAGCCCCAGAACACCAAAGGTAGTGTTTATCCAGAAACGGTTAAAGTGGTTAAAGGCAAGCTGACCGTTACCCATTAGCAGATTGTTTAAGGCGCTAGAGGGCTCATCAAGATGAGAGAGGAAATTACTAATGCCGGTTCGCATAAAGCCGGGCGTGTAGTTTACGTAGCCAAGGGAAACAGGACGAACCAAATAAGGGTCTAGGACTTCATAGTTGAAATCCCACATGGTGCGGTTAAACCCTTCGAAAGGGTCATTGGGATGGGATTCAACATCCTCATCTGGGGTTGAAGAGCACCCCACCAAGAGTGAGGCAATCAATAGCCACAATATTCTCATAACAGGAAATCCGTCTCCTGAAGTTTAATTGGGGCTCGAAAGGAGCCCCTTAGAGCCTAGTAACGCTGGTTGATCTCCAGTGTTGCTTGACCGCCTTGCGCCGTGATGGCGCTTTCGCCGTACCAATCACCATCTCGAGTACCTACGTTACCATCGGTATCGATACGAGCGCGAACAATAAATTCATCTAAATCAGACAGTTTCTGACCTTCCATCATGCTATTACCGTCATCCATCATAATAGTACGTGGGAAAGAGCCAAGTCCAAATCGAGCTGCTGCCACCGGCATAGGAGAGCCATCTGAGCGGTGCACAGAGACAATCAATACGCCCTGCTCCGGCATCTCAACCTGATCATTTAGAGAAACCTCAATACGAACCGCGCCTGGTAGCGCAGCTGAGGTATCACCCATAGCACGCTGAGCACTGGCAATACTGCGTTCTAGCATCTCGTAACGGCTGTCCTCTGGGCCTATCATCTGCTGCATACCGCGCCAATAGCGAATGGCGCTCTTATAGTCTTGCTTCTCAAAGGCAGTGAAAGCAAGAAGTGATAGCACGCGCACATCCACATAATCACGGTGTAGAAGATCTTTCAGAAGACGGTCTGCTTGGGTTTGGTCAACCGGATCAGCGGACATAGTTAGTGCTTGCGCTAGACCAAGCTGGATGTCAGGGTCTTTTGGTTCAAGCTTGCGCGCGCGCTCCATAGCGCCGATTGCGGTCTCAACATCACGGTTAGCTAGGCCAATACGCCCCAACAGCAGCCAACCGGTCGCATCGTCACCATTGCGATGCAGGCTGGTGCGCAATGCCAGAGTCAGATCTTTCATCTCCTGCTCTGTCATACCTTCACTGCTCGGATTCATCAGCTTCTTACTCAGCTCAGGCAGACTTGCGCTCACCTCTTGCCAGTTTTTCACTTCATCGATGGCACCAAACTTGGCATAGAAACCATAGCTTACACCAAATAAAAGAACCGCAGATACAACAGCAACCAAAATAGGCGAGTTAAGCTCTTTCGCCGCCAATTGCTGATTTTCAGGGATATCATCCAAAAGAGACTGCTTAAGGTCAGTGATAAGCTCATCGCGGTTTACCACGATACCCTCATCATCTTCCACTTCAAGCTCCGCAACGCGCTCACGGTAAATAGCCTTGTTCAGTTCATCACGTCTTTCTGCATCGTTTGCTACCTTATGACGAGTCAAAGGGATAACGATAAGCAGAGCAGACAGCAAAACAATAACTAAGGTTACAATCCAAAATATCGTCATTATTTGCTGTCTCCGTCTTTATCATTCAGCAAAGCATCTAGGCGCTCGTTGTCGTCGGAGCTGAGGCTCTCTTTACGCGTGGTTTGATTACGTTTGGTTCGAGTGATCATGATGGCAAAACCACCAAGTACTACAAGAAGAGGACCGAACCACAGAATCGCAGTCGCAGCAGTAAACGGCGGTTTATAGGTAACAAAGTTGCCGTAGCGCGCTACCATGTAATCGACGATTTCTTGCTTCGACTTACCCGCTTTGGTCATCTCATACACCTTTTGGCGAAGGTCCAATGCAAGCTCGGCATTGGAGTCACCTATGGTGTTGTTCTGACACTTAGGGCAGCGTAGTGTCTGGTTGAGCTCATGGAACTGACGCTCTTGCTCGGGGCTATCAAACTCATGCACCTCAATCACAGCATAAGCGGTGAAACTGAAGAACATGGCTAGGGCGATTAACCACTTTTTCATGATTTCGCCTCCGCTAGCATCTCTTGATACATAGGGCCCAGTTTCTCCTGCCAATTCTTCGCATTCACGTCACCCACGTGACGATAGCGAATCACGCCATTAGCATCGATAAGGAAAGTCTCAGGTGCGCCATATACGCCAAGGTCTAGACCCAGCATACCGCTACCGTCATACAGGCTGGTCACATAAGGATTACCTAGCTCTTTCAGCCACTTAATTGCCTTGGTGCGGTCATCCTTGTAGTTAAGCCCAACGATCTTCACGCCATTAGCCGCAAGCTCGTTCAGATACTGATGCTCTGCATAGCAGGTTGGACACCAAGTGGCCCAAACGTTTAGAAGCAGAGGCTGGCCTTTAAAGATGGCTTGGTCGTGTTGCAATGTCTTATTTTCAAGATCCTGCAAGGTGAACTCAGGCACCTCTTTACCAATCAATACCGACTCCAGCTTAGTTGGGTCATCACCACCAGCGTTGCGCACCAACTGAGTGGCAAACACTATGGCCAGAATCATGAATAAGACTAGAGGGACAAATAATACTTTCTTGTTCATTACGCCTCCTTCGCTTGTGCTTTACCGCGGAAACGATAGCGGCGGTCACTGATCGCAATAGCGCCACCGATAGCCATTAGTAAGCTACCCGCCCAGATCCAGCGAACAAATGGCTTGTAGTAGATACGAACTGCCCAAGACACATTGTCATCAAGCTTCTCACCCAGTGCGATATACAGGTCACGAGTCACGCCTGCGTCGATAGCCGCCTCGGTCATCATCGAGCGTTGCGTAGTATAGAAGCGCTTCTCTGCGTGTAGAGTGTTGATCTTACGGCCATCTTTGGTGATGTCGAAGTCTGCGATATAGCCATCATAGTTAGGGCCATCGTTATCACGCACTTGATCAAAGTAGAAGTTATAGCCTTGGATCTCGAAGTTATCACCCGGCGCCAAACGAACGTCACGCTCGATGCTGTAGTTCTGCACCATAGCGATACCGATAACGGTAATTGCTAGACCCATATGAGCAAACATCATCGCCCAGTGACTCTTCTGGATCTTACCTAAACCCTTGAAGAAACTGTGTCTGTGGGTAGCACGCTGATACACCTCGTACTTATGCAGCGTAATGATCCAGATAGCCATCAACCAACCAAGGAAAGCAAGACCTGTGAAATGATCGCTTAGCAAGTAGACCATCAGTAGAGCAAAGCCTACAGAAGCGATACCACTGAGGATAAGCGGCTTCATGAAGTTACCAAGCTTGTCTCGCTTCCAGCGAAGCAGAGGACCGATACCTAGTAGGAAGGCGAACGGCACCATCAGCCAAGTAAACAAGGTATTAAAGAACGGAGCACCGATAGAGACCGAGCCCAGACCAATCTGCTTGTGCACTAGCGGAAGCAGTGTACCAACCAGCACAACCACCAGAGCTGCCATCAATAGAATGTTGTTAGCAAGCAAGGCGTTCTCACGAGACACCAAGCTAAAGTTGCCGCGCACGCGCACCGACTGCCCTTTCAAAGCAAACAGCAGTAGCGAACCACCAATAACAAACACCAAGAAAGCTAGGATAAACATACCGCGTGATGGGTCAGAGGCGAATGCGTGCACCGATACCAAAATACCTGAACGTACAAGGAAGGTACCCAATAAGCTGAGTGAGAATGCCGAGATAGCAAGCAGTACAGTCCAAGCTTTGAACGTACCACGTTTTTCCGTTACTGCTAGCGAGTGCATCAATGCAGTACCCGCGAGCCATGGCATAAAGGACGCGTTTTCTACTGGATCCCAGAACCACCAGCCGCCCCAGCCAAGCTCGTAATACGCCCACCAAGAACCCAGTGCGATACCGAGAGTCAGAAAGGCCCATGCAGCAATCGTCCAAGGACGAGACCAACGAGCCCATGCTGTATCCAAACGACCTGTCATCAAAGATGCGATAGCAAACGCAAAGGCAACTGAGAAACCCACATAACCCATGTACAGCATAGGCGGGTGGATGATAAGACCCGGGTCTTGCAGAAGTGGGTTAAGGTCACGACCGTCAACAGGGAAGAATGGCAGAGTACGCTCAAACGGGTTTGAGGTCATGATGATAAACAGTAGGAAGCCCACTGTGATCATGCCCATTACCGCAAGCACTCGTGCAACCGATTCTTGTGGCATGCCGCGGCTAAAGGTTGCTACCGCTACCGTCCATGCAGCTTGAATCAACACCCAAAGCAGCAACGAGCCCTCGTGCGCACCCCAAACCGCTGTAATGCGATAATACCAAGGCAGTGCCGTGTTGGAGTTGTTCGCAACATAGGTCAGGGTGAAATCATTCACATAGAATGAGTAGCACAGAATATAAAAAGAGATAGCCAAAAGGATGAACATACCCCAAGACAGAGGTCTGGAGGTGTTCATCAGAAGGCCGTTGTTGTTGTTCGCCCCCCACAATGGCAACACGCTAAGAAGCACGGCCATCGCCAGAGAGGCGATCATGGCAAAATGCCCTAACTCAGCAATCATTGAGCGCTTCCTTGTTTCTGTTCATCTGTGTATTGAAGCGGTTCGTGTACCACTTTCATTGCCTCAGCAATCTCAGGAGGCATATATTCTTCATCGTGCTTTGCTAGCACCTCGAATGCTTCAACCGTGGTCGCATCAGTCAAAACGCCTTGCGCTACAATACCCTGTCCTTCACGGAACAGGTCAGGAAGGATACCTTCGTAAACTACAGTGACCGCAGGACCCACATCCGCAACGTCAAAAGAAACCTTCAAAGATTGGTTGTCGCGAGATACCGAACCCTCAACCACCATACCACCGATACGCAGACGTTGGCCGACTTCAGGTTTTTCACCATTTGCCTTGCCGTTCACTATTTCTGTCGGGGTATAAAAAAGGTCCATATTTTGACTAAGTGCATATAGCATCAAACCAACGGTTGCGCCTAGGCCAACGACCAGCGCCAACACCAAACCTAACCTTTTTTTACGTCTCGGGTTCATAAGGTATTCTCCACATCTTTGGCCGCCTCGATTCGCGCCTGACGATCCATCTTATTTTGTACTTCTTTGAGTACCGCGTTGCTGCTACGTCTGCTGAGAACAAACAGCAGGGCTAAAGAACCAAAGGTGATGCCGAACGCAGCCCATACATAGTCTGCGTAGCCACCCATGGCTAAAAAATCGGAAAAGGAGTCAAAGTGCATACTCATCCTCGTTTAAATGTGTCACTGGCCAGTTGCTGAACCCAAGGTCTGTGCCCCTCTTTTTGCAAGATGGCAGTGCGGAAGCGGGTTAAGGTAACTGAACCAAAGAAGAAGGCGAAACCAAAGATATTCAGTAGCAAAGGCCACAACATATCATTAGAAATAGAAGGCTTTTCAAACTTGGTGATGGTTGCACCCTGGTGCAATGTATTCCACCACTCCACTGAGAAGTGAATGATCGGTAGGTTGATAACGCCTACTACAGCCAGAATGCCGGCAGCTTTAGCTGCGGTTTTCTGATCATCGAACGCATGATAAAGGGCGATAACCCCTAGATATAAGAATAGCAGTACCAGCTCCGATGTCAGACGCGCGTCCCACACCCACCAAGTACCCCACATAGGTTTACCCCAGATAGCACCGGTGACCAGAGCAATAAAGGTAAATACAGCGCCAATAGGTGCCATTGCAGAAGCGGCAATGCTTGATAGTCTGTGCTGCCAGACTAGACCGACAAACGCAGCGATCGCCATAGACATATAAGCGCCCATTGACCAGATAGCCGATGGCACATGTATATAGATAATCCTGAAGCTATCACCTTGTTGATAATCAGAAGGCGCAAACGCAAGTCCCCAAACGGTACCCACGGTCAGACAAACAACCGCCAATGTGGTGAACCAAGGGAGCAACGTGCCACAAAGGTTGTAGGTTGTTTTAGGATTGGAATAAGGGTGTAACCACTTCCACATACAGTTTCTTCTCTAAACTCGAATAGTGTTAATTTACCGATACCCGTAGCGCTGAACTAGTCGCGAACGGCGTAAGTGTTAAGGAGCCCACTAACATAGCGGCTAAAATTGCGATTTGTCCGTTGTAATTGACACCCAAGCTCGCTGCATCGATCGCAGAGGTGGCAAATATTAGTACCGGAATATAAAGAGGTAGGATCAAGAGACTCAACAGAACCCCACCTTTTTGCAAGCCAACGGTTAATGCAACGCCGATAGCCCCAAGAAAACTCAAGGTTGGTGTACCCAGTAGAAGCGTTACCACTACCGCAAGCCAGGTATCAAAATTTAGGCTAAGCAAGATTGCCAACAGCGGGCTAATCAGAATCAGAGGTAGCCCCGTCAACAGCCAGTGGGCGATGACCTTAGAGATCACCACCAAAGGCAACGGAATTGGCATCAGCATTAATTGCTCGAGGGCGCCATCTTGGAAATCATCACGAAATAGGCGCTCCAGCGAGAGCATGGCCGCAAGCAGAGCAGCTACCCACACAATACCCGGTGCAATGCGCATCAACAGATTTGGCTCAGGACCAATACCTAGCGGGAATAGCGTGATGACAATGATAAAAAACCACAGCGGGTTGAATACATCTGCGCGGCGGCGAAATGCGATAAGCAACTCTCTTCGAATAATGGCCAGCATATTATTCAGCATCTCAATACCCCAGCCTTATCTTCTTCAGCTTATCACTGCTGGTAAACATATCTTGGTGGGTAGTAAGCAGCACAGAGCCGCCGTTTTCGGTATGCTGCAGAAACAGCTGCTCAAGTACCTTAACCCCTTGCTTGTCGATAGCAGTTAGAGGCTCATCCAAAATCCACAACGGGTGCTTACTTAGCCACAGCCTTGCTAAGGCCACGCGACGCTGTTGTCCGGCAGAGAGCTGAGCAACTGGGACATCCTCACGGCCTGCCAAGCCAACCTTGGTAAGAGCCTGCCAGATCTCGTCCTCAGCGAAGCTTTGATTGGTCATTTGAAGATAAAAGGAGAGGTTTTCAAACGCGTTGAGGTCGCGCTTAACACCCGTCTGATGCCCTAAGAACAACAGATCTTGATGATATGCGTCGCGGTCGCTAAAAATTGATTCTTGTTTCCAGGTGATAGAGCCTGATTCCTTGTCACCCAATCCTGCAATGATGCGCAATAGTGTTGTCTTCCCGGTACCGTTTCGTCCTTCAATCTGGATAAGGTCACCAGACTGTACAGAGAAAGACAGGTCTTGGAACAAAACTCTTTCATCGCGAATTGCAGTTAATCCATTTACTTCTAGCATAGCCCGACAGCACAAAACACACAGAAGTGGCATAGTACCACAGGCTTTGAATACGCAACTAATGTAAACGATTAATAAGTAAGCGTTTCTTCACACAATTAGTGAAGTATGTCGCTAGGATTTGAATCGGGTCATATTCCCAACAAATAAAGACCCTAGTAGGAGTAAGTGATTACCATATTTACCATATTTACCAGATTTCGTTCCGGTCCGGATACCACTTCTAGGCTAGTTCCGAAAGACTTGGCGAAATTCCAGTTCATTCCCACTACTGCGGCGTACTGCGAAGAACTGCTCTGCTTCAATGAATAACTAAGCCCTTCAACACCCAATGCGTTCTCTTCAGCGACCGTACCTTCCGTATTCATATAAGCTAAGCCGAGATAGCCATAGATAGCGCCATATCCCTCAACAGGAAATAACTGCCCCACTCTCGGACTAATTAGTGTGGTCTTTGCTTGAGTTCTGCCATCATCGGTCTTCGACTGTGTCATGCTTATAGGCAACACATAGGTAAAACCGCCAAACTGTCCTACAAGGTTGGCTGACAGCCCCCAGTTGGTGCCTTCGATATCGTCTATCTCAAAAGTAGGGAATTCAATCACCTCTCCAAGCTTGTCACACAGCTCTCCGCCCAGTCGCGGATCGCTCTGACAATGTTCTGAGAAACGCTCAAATATGGAAGTAGGTATACCAACACTTAGGGCCGTTCGACCTCGAAATCGTCCGCCATGCACGCCCATCTGCAAATTTGGCAACACCCAAGCGGCCGCCCTTAATTGCAGGGTCGCGCTCTCTATCTCAGGATCACCCCAGGTTACCTGTGACAGATCATATTTGTCCCCTAGATTGTTGTCTCCATATCCTACTTCCAGAGAATGTATGTCGTAGCCTTGCTTTGCCACACTAGGAACCAAAGAGAGTGAAAACGGCAATGGCAGATGATACCCAAGGTCAATGGCTTGCTGAGCATGAAACGGCAACATACGATCGTATTTCTTGTTTAGCCTCTCCTGCTCAACCTGATTAGGAAAATCAACGCGAGCAGATTCAGCAATCGCCAAAGGGCTGAATAAAACGATCAGGAAGAAACACAGGCGCATGATCAAAACGCCTCTGTAAAGGTGAGATAAAAGCCCACCTCATCTTCGCTAGAAAAACCAAGGTCGGCGCGAACATTCATCCTAGGTTGCAATTCATAGCGATAGCCCACTCCATAAGTCACTATCCAATCTTGATACAGACTGCTCGCCTCATCTGAGATAGAACCCGCCCCTATCCAAGCGGTAACGCCATGTCGGCTAAGACCACTTCCATCGGCAAAGGTATGCCGGTATTCAAAGGTATTTTCAGTGGCATTCAAATCGCGAAAGTGCCCCATATAAGTGCCACGCATGAAGTCCATGCCACCTAACATTGCCATATCGTAGTAAGGCACATCACCATCACTAAGCTCGATGCGATTAAGAAACGCAAAGGTAGAGCCAAGCCTCGGGGTATAGTAGTAGCGATAATCCAGTAGGGCTTTTTGATATCTTGAATCACTCCCCCACTCCGGTGAGTAACCAGTGAACTCTAGATTAAAGAAATGTCCCTTTCTGGCATTTACCGCCACATCGCGGCTATCCCACTGAACGACTGCTCCTAGGCCAACACCCAGTGGCAGATCTTTGTATTGATTAAAGTTCGGGTCCCATATGGCTGAATCTGGCAGGTCATCCGATGGAGAGAAGTATTTTAGTCTCAGGATAGGGCCGACATAGAGTTGCTCATACACCCTAAAGGTCAGGTCAGCGTTATATTTCACATACTCGATATCGACCAAAAGCTCATCACTTGACTCCTGAGCCTTGCCTGCATCATAACCCACGCCCCAGTAATAAAGGCTTTGATGCCCGGCATCTAGGTGACCAAAATAACGAACATCATCATTGTTAAAGAAGATTTTTTGCTTTGAGCGAACGCCAAAACCTATTCCATCATCAAGCTCATTCGCTACCCCAACTAAGGTAACGGATGAGCGCTGAAGCTCTAGGTCATCCTCGGTTTTAAACGATAGCAGACCACCTACTGCCAGCATCAGGCCGGTTTCTGGCATATAGCCCGGACCACCCAAGATTGAAAATAGAGTGCGGTTAGGGTCTTTGTTCTTTTCAGCTCGAGCCTGCCAACCGGAAAAGGGAGCAGCCCCCAGAAAAACTATCAGGGCGAATGTGAGCCTATTGAGACGATTCATAGCATTCAGAACGCGCAAAAAGGCTAGTTTTAGTTACTTATGTGAACCACATCCAATCAAAAATAGGCATTTCTGATATGCATCATCAGCATTTTGTCGAAGCTTTACCTTAGGTTATTGATATAAATAGCTAGTCACAGCTATTTATCCTGATATGCACACTAGTTATACCTAAGATGCAAAAAGGCAATTTCTATTCAGCAACGCCCTTTCTTACACTGAGCCTGTTTCTAAAAACCTACGGTGACACATATGTCTAAGCAGCAAGTGACGGCAACAGGGAACGTTGTTACCGAAAAGACTTCGAAAGCAAAATCAATACTGGGGAAGGTATGGCGATTTGTTTTCAAACTGATCAAGATTGCGCTGTTTTTGGCCTCAATCGCAGCGACCGCAAAATTTTTCTCTCTGCTATCTAATATCCACGGTAAACAGATGCCGGCGGAAGAGTTCGTTAACGGCTACCCAACCATCATCAAGCTGATCAACTCCGAGCTGTTCATGGGACTGATCTTTGTGATCACCCTAGGTATCTTCATCTATGTGGGTAAGCTTTTCTGGGACCTACACGAGATTGCGGTCCACGAGAGTCAGCACAAAAATAGCGCTCACACAACGCTAGTGTTCGCACTTTCTCTGTGTGGCCTATTTATCAACAAGACTTGGTGGGTTTTAGCTATTGTTATCGCCTTCACTCGCTGGGACATCATCGGCAAAAACATGAGTAAGATCATCAGCAACGGTGTGTCGAAACGCAAAGAGGAGCAAGCATAATGAAAGAGATAATGCTGCCCTATATCCTGATCATTTGGATTCTTGTAAAGCTAGGCATCATAAAGTGGACTATGCGAAATGCAGTAATCTGTGTTGGTTTCGGTGCCTTCCTAGCCACATCGCTATTTACCGCTTCACGCTTTTGGGCACCGGTAGACCTGACTGATAGTTCGACGGTAAAAGCCCCACAAGCAGTACTGAGCCCACTAGTAGGCCAAAAGATTGACCAGATCTTTGTTAAGCACAACCAAGAGGTCAAAAAAGGTGAGCTTATCTATACCTTGGTGAGCACAGATACCGATGAGCAGATCAAAAGCCTAGAGGCAAACATCAACGCCCTTGATCATCAGATCAAAGCAATTGAAGAGCGTATCCAGAATGACCAACAAAACCTAGCTCGTCTAAAGAAGCTTGGTGAGTATGGCAGTGACATGGAGCGTGATGACCTTGAGTCGAAGATCCAACAAGGCTTTGCCGACATCCAAGCTAAGCAGGCTGAGAAGGCCTCGATTACCGCTCAAATCAAAGAAAACCAATGGCAGAGTTCACTTAACCAAATCGTTGCGCCATTTGACGGTGTAATCGGTGTGGTCAACATCAGTAACGGTTCACGCATGGGGAACATGCACATCTATGAAACCAAGAAGAAGTTCTTGGAGATGCGCATCAGCGACCAAGCCTTTACCTATATTAAGAAAGGCCAGTTTGCAGAGTTCTATGTAAACTCTCATCCAGGACACGTGTTTAGAGGCAAGGTTCACAGCATCACCTCAGGGACCGGTGAAGCGACGGTTTCCCCAAGACAAGGGACTCAAAACGTGACCCAGCACGTAGCGCAAAACGCCGGCTCCCATGGCCGTACCGTAGTCATCGAGTTTAAAGAGCCAAAAGGGATGACCATCCCAATCGGCGCAACAGGATCAGCTTGGATTTCAGCAGAGAAACCAGCTCCAATCCTTGGCTTCATGGATATCATAGGTGCTGCAACTGTGCGTCTAAAATCCCTAAAAGCGTACCTATCTGCACTGTAAATACTAGGGTCTGTTGACCTTTTGCGGTTGAATTTTGCTCGAGTCAGAAACGATTTAATCGCGGCGAGAACCTTGTAGCCTAGTCATCTAAGCAAAAGGGGCTCAACAAAGAGTAAATCGTTTCTGGCCGAGCCCTTCGGGTAGCGTTTGTTGGGCATTTCTACCGCGTTAGACACTTTTCATGTAGAACCACTACACCCAAAAGCGTCTGCCTTGTATAAATACCCAACAATTCGCTACAAAAACAAACTCAAAAGGTCAACAGACCCTAACAACCCAGCCTAGGCTGGGTTTTATTATTTTAGCTTGCGATACTCACTGTAGCACGATAATCCTGCTTACTGGCTATCTCTAATGCTTGACTAATCCACTGACAAAACGGCCTAGTTCGCGCATCCAACTGCCAACTCAGCACCAAACCTTTACTCACCTTTGGAAGAAAACGGGAATTCAGCACTCGTAACGAGTCATACTGAGAAAGGGAGTCCAAAGCGTTTCTCGGGATACAGGCAATGTTTGAATTCGAGTGACACATCTGAAACAGAGTGACCACGTCATCTACCCACCATACTGAAGCAAAATCAGTAATCGATTTGAGCAGATCAGAATTGAACTGCGGCGGTATTAGATAACGATAAGTAGACAACTCAAACAGCTCTTGCGCCTTGTTGATTCGCTTAGCGTTTTCTTCTGTCGCCACCCAAACATTCTCTGCTACCCCTATGCTCTCGGTATGGAACTCAGAAGCTGGAAGAAAATCATCACAGCCACCAATTACGATATCGAGATCATGGGCGCTTAGAAGGTCGTTTAAGGTCTTACTGTCACGATAGATAAGGTATACCTCAACTGAAGGAAAGGTAGCCTCAAAATCTTGCACAAGACGGGTGATATTTCTCGGAGAAAGAAGCGGGTCTATACCGATTCTAACTTGTTGTTTTTGATTATGTTTTAGCTGCTCTGCTTGCTGCATAAATCTAGCATGCTGCGCCTTCACCATGCGCGCCTGCTTTAAAAGAGCTTCGCCGTTATCATTAAGGGAAATGAAGCGACCATTTCGAGTGAACAGGTCGTACCCTAAATCAATTTCTAAATTATGTATCAACTGACTAACCGCCGATTGGCTTTTACCCAGTTTCTTTGCTGCGATACTAAAAGAGTTGTGTTCGGCGGCTAAAATAAATGCTTCAATCGCTTCGATCATTTTATTTCAAACCTACTTAATGCGTTCATCCAATGAACATAAAATACTCCACCCAGCAGTTCGATGATTAAACAACCAAAACAAGGTCACATTTCCATCATGAATATTATTTTTCTCTATTCTACTAGGCTACAAACCGATTTTTATTATGAATGGTCTGAGGAGTATATTTATACCTAGTTTTCTCTGACATTTCCATGACAAGTTTGTTAAGTAAATCAACAATTTGAAACTTACTTTGCAAAAAATGGCATCTGGTCACTCTATGTAGAAACAATGACTTACGTCTATCTGTTCACTTCTACTGAATTAAAATCCAAATTTCTTGCCGGACAATTATTACCTGCCCAAAACTGAGGCCTGACAACCTCTTCAACATTCCACCTATAGAAGTCATTACTTACCCTTTCATAGACTTTTAAAGTCACAGAATAGATAGAGAGGCTACACATAACGATTAAAAATCCATGATACCATTTATTCAATGGAGCAATAGAGTCGTATTTTGCTCTGCTGCAGAACCATCCGGTAAATAAACAAGCCAGCAATAGGCTTAAAGGTGAATCCAATACACCTGATATCAAACTATGAGCTAGCCCTGAAAGCAACGACAAACCGATAATCCGATATCTATAATTTTTTTCTTGAAAAACTTGCTTTAGCAAAATTAGACACAAACAAATATAGCAAAATGCAGGTACTACTCCCCAATTCAATATTATCTTTAGGATGGAATTATGTGGTCTTACTTCTCGAACGGAATTACAAACGAAGCCATCACTTCCAAGCCCCCAAAAACTCGACATATCAATAGCATATTTCCAAAGACTCAATCTATCTTCAGTGGTACCGCGCATATCTAGAAGCGAGCGAGATTGTTCCCCGTGAAGCAATAGGCTTGGGAGGGGTGTTAAGAATATATAAGAAATTACTGCCCCTGTAGAAAAGCAAATTAAAGCAGTTTTCAGGATCTCTGGGGCTCTTCGTCTATCAATTAAGCACCAAAGCAAAATACCTCCAAAAGACGCGACAGCTAAGCCTCGAGCATCCAAAGCAACTATTGCAGCACAATTCAAGATAGGAAAAATAAAGGCGAGTTTACTTCTCGAAATTAAGGCAATGTACAACAAAGGAATCATTAACCAGATCTGGACCTGATTCATAAACCTTGGGTTGGCGTAGCTAAGAATATGAAATATTCCTGCACCATCACCCAAAAAGTTAGCTACTGAGTATCCAACAAATACAGAAAGGAAACATAAAGTAGAAATTATCGACAAGAACCTAAAGTGGAGTTTTGCCGGTCTCCCAATTGAAAAAATAAGAATGAGTAAGAACAATCCAAAATAATAAAAGTAGTTTGTGATACTTTGAGTAAAATAATCCCCCGATATATCACTAAGAAATGCTAGTAAAAAAAATACAATAGTGAATAGTTTAATATTAAAATTTGATGAAAGGAATCTAAGTGCAAGCTTTTCCCTAAAGTTTTCTGACACAACAATAAACAGACACGATAATACAATTAAGAAACAAAGAAATATACGCTTGGAATCATATAAAATAATACCTTGGTCTGGTAATAGAACTAGATTAAAGCTAAATAGAGAAATGCCAACTAATGCAACAATGCTAAGTAATTTAGTGATCATAAAAAATATATTTATACAAAGTGGCAGACCAAGACTTGAGTCTGCCACTTAGACGAAGGTGCTAGGAAGGATCTGAAAGCTTAATCTCCACACGTCTGTTAATCGCTCGACCTTCTGAAGTTGCGTTATCTCGAATCGGCTCAGACAAACCCTTTGAATGTGTAGAAAGTACTTCTTTTTCTACACCAGAATCAACAAGAAATACTTGACTGGTAAGTGCTCTATTTTCCCCCAGACCTTGGTTGTATTTCTCAGAGCCTAAGTTGTCTGTATGCCCGACAACATCTAAATCAGGCACCTGTTGTAGGGATTGCAAACGCTCAGCTAGAGTCGTTAGTGTCAACTTAGAAGTCTCAGTGAGTTCACTTTTATCAAAGTTGAAATAGACACGAGCAACCACACCATCTGAATCAACTTCAAGCACCTCTGCTTTCGCAAGATATTCGATACAGTCATCTCCCAATGAAATGTTACTTGTAGCTAATCGCGATTTTTGTTCATCAGACAATTCAGGTTGAATCTGGTAATACTGAGCTCTGTTTGCAACAACAGCGTTAGCACCGGCAATATTAACAGAGTGCTTAATCAGCATATGCTCACTAGAGCAAAGCTGTTCAATATTAGCATTAACATCACCCTCAGCAGCTAATGCTACTGAGGTTCCCATTGCAAGGGCAAATGCCCCAACGATAAACTTCATAAAGATTTCCTAAAGTGTTTTATCGTACAGGCGAGATACACCACTGGTGGCCGCACCCTTTTGAATCAATTCTTGAATCTTCTCCAACAGATCTTCACTATTGGACACATCTATAATCTCATCGGCACAATCTCTAAATCCAGTCTGTCCTGAAGCGTCAAAACTTATGCCAATAACTCCTATGTATAATGGTCGCTCATGGTCTTTAAAATGCTCTCTGATCTCTGTACAAAGACCCGCATTTACTAGCCTAGAAAAAGTATTCCTATACGGGTCTTCTTGCCCATCACTTAAGATTAGTAACATCTGTGAGCGTTCAAAATATTCTTCAAGATCGTCAGGATTGTCTTTGTCAGGACGAGCTGAAGCTAAAATTTGTGCTCCTCTAATGAAGCCCTGATAAACTGAAGTACCCCCAGAGGCCTCCATGTCATCGATAATTGGTTTCTGGTTTGAAAGCCCGATAGTTTCAAACTTAGCTTTTGAGCCGCATATACTTCCTCCAAACAATCTCATTCCACTATCTGAGTAATTCGGATGTAAATTATGTTGGACAGTTTTCGAAATATTCCAATTCCTTACGGTCTTATCAATATCGATATAACTAAGAGGATCCGGCCACCTAGCAGTATCTTTACCGTATCCAGTCTCTCGCCTAGACTGATCGAAGATATCTGATATAACAGATGCATGAGCTTGAGTTGAGAAATCAGGGCAGTTCTTTGCTTTTTTACTGCATTCAGAGACATCGCCAACACGTTTGTATCCCCATTGATACCAATCAATATCACTATGATTAACCCTAACTCCATCAACTGTCGCGGACTTATACTCCAATTCAGTTACACACCTTCTCTCTCCATCAACTAACTCTTGTGTTCGCATGTTATATGGCACAAATCCAATCCTATGTGCATAGCCAGCTTCGACGGCACCGCTTGAGAGTAAATCATCCGAAATTATATTTACTTGCTCTTTAAGAACTTCCAATCTTGTCTGAGTTCTGCTCCAGTCCTCGTCCATTGAACCAGAAAAATCAGCGACATAAACTAAATCAAGATCTGAAGGTAGCATATAAGTTTTGGCCATCGCTTCATTCCCAATCGCTCTCGAATCAGAGTCCCCAGAACCACTATTTATAAAACTTAACTGTGAACCAAACTTAGCGTCGGCCTCAACTTCGTATTGAACATAGTAGAGTTTATTTCCATCAACCTCTTCTTGACCCTCTTTACGAATAACATTTACGTTTTCGATATCTACATTTGGTAGATATTTTTCAAGATAGTCACGTGCCATTTGGTCAGAAAATGTTTTATCAGAGCGATTGGCGATTGAAACCGCGAGGGTTGCAGCCTCTGCGGCATCAGCCAGACGATTACGCTCCTGAATTATTCTACTACCTTCGACAGCCAACTGAGCCATACCACCAATAGCTACCATACTCAGAGCAACAACTATTATTGCGACCCCTTTTTGCTTCTTGAAACTCTTCATTTTGAACTTCCTTGTATTAACGGCCTGGTAAAACCGACGAGTTATTTACATATCTCATACCAGGGAAATATTGAGAGAAACCTTCCATCTTGATACAAACTGTGACTTGATAAATAGGGAAAACTACACCATCTTCACGAACAGGCCTCAGGTGCTCAAGTGTTTCAATCTCTTGAGCAGGACTACATGTTTCACCATTGTCGAAGTCTTTGGTAAAACGTTGAGATCCAGCATCTGTCAAAGCTTCAATGGTCAAACCA